>CAZNLO010000001.1:0-11340 GCA_964573935.1 uncultured Parvibaculum sp.
TTCGGTGACGCAGGCGTATGGTTTTTGATTCCCAGTTGGAGATGTCAGAAGCCTTGAGAGGTTCAATAATAGGGGCCACCATAATGCACGCTACCTTTCTTCCCGGATCGTTCGGCTGGCTCAACCCAGCCGCCAAACGGCCAGGCCGCCATTTTTGCGGAGCTAACAGTTTCGGGTCATTTTATTCCGGAGGATGTCAAAGTCAGGTTAACCCGCCCTGTCCCAATATGAGACAGGGCTACGGTTTGCGCGTGCTCTGCTGTCTTGCAGCGAAGGGCCAATTTGAGGCGGCGGGTGGGGACCATTGTTGTGCTCGCAAGTGCTGGGTTTACTGCGCTCCGGTGATCGCCTCTGCCGGTACTTCGTTATGTAATGGGGCGCCTTTTGCAAAAGCGGCGAGGTTTTTCAGAAAGAGCTGTTGACCGCGTACTTGCGTTCCCTTTGTTTCGCCAGAGCTGTGCGGGGTTATTGTCACGTTAGGGTGGGTCCACAGAACACTGGCTTGCGGCAAGGGTTCGGTTTCAAACACATCCAGAATCGCGACGCCTGGTGTGCCCCTTTCCAGAGCCTCTATCAACGCCGCTTCATCGACCAACCCTCCACGACCGACGTTGACGAAAGTGGCACCCTGCTTCATGGCTGAGAAATAAGAGGCGTTGCCCATGTGGTGGGTTTGCGTGTTGAGCGGGCTGGTAAATACAACCACATCACATTCTCCCAACCGTTTTGTCATGTCGCCTGGCCTGATGGTCTCGTTTGCATGGGGGCTTGTGCCCGTGCGCTTGACACCGATTACATGGACACCGAAAGCCCGGGCCCGGATGGCGATTTCGTTGCCGATGTTCCCGATGCCGACGATCATCCAGCGCGTACCTGAGATTTCGCGGAAAGGGAGGCTTTCCCATTTCCGTTCAGACTGTTTGACACGACGTTCGGTGGATCGCTGGTATTCGCAAAGCACACTGCCCAGTACGAATTCAGAAATGGCGATGCCTTCGGCGTCTGAATTGGTCAATCGAATGTCCCTTTTTGCGAGAGCTGCAAAAAGGGGATGGTCGAAGCCTGCGGCGGTCGACTGTATCCATTCAATGGTCGGTGTGTTCATCACCAGGTCCACATAATCGAAGATCTGTTTTGACAAAAGGATGTCGAGGCTGAGCCATGCTCCTTTTGGGGTGATGTCTTTGCGCGTGATGGGCTGGCCCCCACGGATCAGGGTTCCGTCCGGCTGAAACAAGACAGGTGTTACGCCGCGAATTTCATTAAGGTCGGGGCCAAGTGATTTTGCTCCCGCCGCAGAAATCAGAACTTCCATAGGTTCCCTCTTTTGTCGTGCATTCCATATACAGATGTGCCTGATACAATGCGACCGGCATCACACCATTTGTCCTTATTGCTCTTTAAGGTCAATATGAGTTAGCAGTGTATCGGGATACAGTCGGGGGGCTATGTATGAGTGCTGAAGAAAGAAGCGTAACTGGCGGGCCAGTTGCCTCAAAAGCCGGACAATGGAGCTGGGCTTTCTTTGACTGGGCAAACCAGCCGTATTTTTCTCTCATTACAACATTTATTTTTGCTCCTTACTTTGTCGTGGGCTTTGTCGGGGATCCGGTCAAGGGACAGGCATTGTGGGGGTATACGCAGGCCATAGCCGGACTGGCGATTGCTTTTGGATCCCCCTTACTGGGGGCAATTGCCGATCAGACCGGCGCCCGCAAACCCTGGATTTTCTTTTTCTCCGTGTTTTTTGTTATCGGGGTTTCCCTTCTGTGGCTGGCCGTTCCAGGGGCGCCCAACGGGCCAGGGTTCGTCATGGCGGCGATTGTCTGTGCGGCTCTGGGGATGGAGTTTGCGCTGGTTTTCTACAATGCCATGTTGCCCACGCTGGTCTCCAAAGAGCGCATGGGGATGCTTTCGGGCTTTGGCTGGGGGGTTGGATATGTGGGAGGTCTGATTGCGCTGTTTTTTGTGCTGGGCTTTCTGGTCGCCGATGTGCAGACAGGGCTCACGCTTTTTGGAATAACACCGCTTTTCGGCCTTGACCCGGTGATGCGCGAGGCTGACCGGTTTACCGGGCCTATGGCTGCATTGTGGTACACGGTTTTCTCTCTGCCGATTTTTCTTCTGACACCTGATGTGGCGCGCACCCGGATAGGGGCCGGCCGGGCCGTCTCACAAGGCATTTCCCAGTTGAGGGCGACATTGGCGAAACTTCCCTCGTTTAAGAACATCGGATTGTTTCTCGTGGCGCGGATGACCTATTACGATGGGCTGACGGCCATTTTTGCTTTTGGCGGCATTTATGCAGCCGGCACGTTTGGCTGGGGCATTCAGTCTTTGGGCGTGTTCGGTATTGTCCTATCTGTTTTCGCTGCTCTTGGTGCGTTTGCAGGCGGCTGGATGGATGACCGTCTGGGGTCGAAGTTGACCGTCCTTATTGCCATTGTTGGATTGATTATCGGCACGCTGCTCTCGGTGTCGATCACGGCGGATACGATCCTGTTCGTGATTGAGGTGAGCCCGCGAGCAGCCGATGCGGCTGCCTTCACCAGTGTCGGAGAGCAGGTCTATCTGCTGGCAGGTATTTTGATCGGGGTCAGTGGTGGCCCGGCGCAGGCAGCCAGTCGAACGCTCATGGCGCGTCTGGCACCGGCGGACATGATGGCTGAGTTTTTCGGACTGTATGCGTTGTCCGGCAAGGCGACGAGTTTCGTCGCGCCTCTCGTTATAGCGATTGCTACGACTGCGGCAAACAGTCAGCGAGCCGGTCTCTATGTTGTTATAGTTTTTCTGATTGGGGGCTTTTTGCTCATGTTGCCGGTCAAGGAAGAACAGGTCAGGCACTGAGGTCACGGGTACTAGGACCAATTGCTCCCTGCCCGCGCTCCACCATCAAGAGGGTGGTTTATGCCAGCCTTTTGAAACGACCCAGGCAATCTCTTTCGTGAGGTTGGGCGATGACTTGTAAGCATTCACCATGTCTGGTGTGGCCCAGTCAAAGTCTGTGTGCTCATCTGACAGGGTGACTTTGCTTTCGCCAATATGTGCCAGAAAGGACAGGCCGATCATTGTGACGTCAGGTTCCTTATGGTCCCAGACTGAGAGAATACGGGTTTTTTGAATATTGAGACCGGCTTCTTCCCGAAGCTCACGAACGAGCCCGTCGCGTGCGGTTTCGCCCGGCTCCAGATGTCCGCCCGGCAGGTCCCAGAGCCCCGGAAACAGCTTGAGGTTGGCGCGGCGCTTGAGCAGCAATATACGCCCGCTGTTCCAAAGCTGGAGTTTAACGGCGATGGCGTGGGTGGCGCGGCTCATGTTTTGTCTCCCCGTTCCCGGACGGAAAACTGCAAAGAACACTTTTCCTGGTAACGGTTGTTAGTGCCGAAAATGGCGCATGCCGGTCATGACCATGGCGAGGTCTTTCTCATCGGCGGCGGCGATCACTTCTTCATCGCGCATGGAGCCGCCGGGTTGAATGAGCGCGGTGGCACCCGCCTCGGCGGCAGACAGGAGGCCGTCGGCGAAAGGAAAAAATGCGTCAGAGGCAACGACCGAGCCTTTGGTGAGGGGGGTAGCGTTGCCTGCGGCCTTTGCTGCATCCTCCGCCTTGCGTGCCGCGATGCGCGCACTGTCGATCCTGCTCATCTGTCCAGCGCCGATACCCACCGTGGCTCCGTCTTTTACATAGATGATTGCATTTGATTTTACGTGTTTGCAGACGCGAAAGGCGAATTTGAGATCGGCAAGTTCCTGCGCGCTTGGCGCGCGTTTGGTGACGACCTTCAAGTCCAGGTCGTCAATAACACCATTGTCCCGGGTCTGGGCGAGAAAGCCGCCGGCGACGGTTTTGACAAACAGGCCCGGGGTGCGGGCATCGGGCAGGCCGTCTGTGATGAGCAGGCGCAGGTTTTTCTTGCCCGCGATGATCTTGCGTGCGTCTTCGTCTGCACCAGGGGCAATGATAACCTCGGTGAAAATTTTTGCGATCTCTTCTGCCGTTTCACCGTCGAGCGCCTGGTTGAGGGCAATGATGCCACCGAAGGCAGATACAGGGTCACACGCCAGGGCTCTGCGATAGGCGTCTACCAGGTTTGCGCATCGGGCCACGCCGCACGGGTTTGCGTGCTTGATGATGGCAACGGTGGGGGCAAGGGTGGGATCAAATTCCCCGACAAGCTCGAAGGCGGCATCCGTGTCGTTGATATTATTGTAGGAGAGTTCCTTGCCTTGAAGTTGTGTTGCGGTGGCAACGCCGGGGCGGGTGTCGCCGGTAACGTAGAAACTTGCGGACTGGTGGGGGTTTTCGCCGTAGCGCAGCGTCTGCTTCAAGGTGCCCCCAATGGCGCGATAGGCCGGGGCGGTTTCTTCAAGTTCGTTTGCAAACCAGTTTGAAATGGCCGCATCGTAGGCAGCGGTGCGCGCATAGGCTTTGTGTGCCAGCGCCTTTCGTGTTGCCAGTGTGGTGCCGTTTTTCTCGACGATCTCCTTGATGATCCGGTCGTAGTCGGCAACGTCGACAATGACGCTTACATAGGCGTGGTTTTTGGAAGCTGCCCGGATCATGGCCGGTCCGCCAATGTCGATATTTTCGATGCAGGTGTCGTAGTCCGACCCTTGAGCGACGGTTTGTTCAAACGGGTAAAGGTTGACGGCAAGCAGGTCGATGGGACCGATGTCATATTCCTTCATGGAGGCAATGTGACCGGCGTCATCGCGCACGGCCAGCAGGCCGCCATGCACCGTGGGGTGCAAGGTCTTTACCCGCCCATCCATCATTTCCGGGAATTTTGTAATGTCGGCAACGTCGCGGACCGGCAACCCGGCGGCGGCTATCGCCTTTGAGGTGCCGCCGGTGGAGATCAGCTCGACGCCTGCGTCGTGGAGTGCACGGGCAAATTCAACGAGCCCCGTTTTGTTTGAGACGGAAAGGAGGGCTCGGGCAACGGGCTGGATGTCGGCGGGCATCGGGTGTTCCTGAAATGACTGGTGGATGTGTGTAGGCCGGATAGCACGAAACGGCCCCGTCGAAAAGAGAAGCAGGGTCAATTGGGTCGGTTTGCAGTTTTTGGCTGGGGTCTGTTCTTCCCCCCACGCGGAATATCAGGACGGGGTTTGGGGAAGGGGTTCCAGGGCATCGTCCAGATCGAGCCGCTCCGGTTCAACGGTATCGCTCTTTCCCCCGTTGCGGCTCGACAGCCGCTGCCAGGCCCAGTGTATTTTTGCCTCGTCGCGAAAGAGAGTGCCTGACACAACTATTTGTTCGCTCCGCCGGGCCCGGTCGGCAGAGCCCAGATAGACACTTTCTTCCAGGGCAATGGTATATTCGCCATTTTCTGCGCGGGCACGAAATTGCCAGCCATCTCCGTTGGGCAGGAGCACCAATACATTGGAGCCGTCATGGGCCAGTGAGGCGCGCGCTTCGGGATGAAGGTGAAAGCGAACGGCGTAAGTGTCGGGGTTTTCCGCTTTCTCGTCGGTCTGCCTGGTGCCGGGAATCCTGAACGGCACGAGCAGGCGGGAGCGTTCTTCCTTTACCCGGGTCAGGCAATCTTCGCCGCGCAGGTTTTCCCCGCCGCTGCCCAGAAAAAGCCGCCGACGGTGCTGGAGACTAAAGAGCTTCTGGTAGCCGTCATGGGCGGCATCGAGCCAGATACCCTCTTTGCTTTCATTGCGTCTGCTTGTCACATGTGCCGGGCCTTCCATCAGCCGGGGTCCCAGCAGGATGCGAGACAATGCCCCTTGTGTGAAGCGTGCTGAGGAGGTGTTGTTCACGATCAAGGTGGAATGGGCAGCGGTTGCCCGGCTTGCGGCGTGCCAGTCGGGGCCGAGTATCCGGGTCGCACCGCAATTGACAACCAGCCGACACCGCCCGACGCTCATTTCAAAAGACAGGCAGCAGGCGTGAGCAGAATGGGAATAGGCTCCGGGGGGTGGGGGGCCGGTGTCCACCAGGACGTAGGTCGGCCCCGCTGCCATGCGCTGGTAGCCGGAGTGGGGGGCAAAGCCAAACGGCTTTCCCTTGGTATCGTCTTGTGCGAGGGCGGCTGCTACGGCACCGTCGGGGCCTTCATCAGCGCCATTGAAGAGTGCCAGCTTATCGTCCCCGTGACGAAAGAAGCGCAACATGGGCATCATCCGGTCAACGGCATTGCGGATAGGCTTGGGCACGCCGTGCCCCTGTGCCACCAGTGCGTCACGCAGTGAGATCAGGTCCAGCAGGATGGAAAGCTGGGCACCCGGGTTGCGGCTGATGTGGCCCCCATCCGGCAGCACCTGGGCGGTTAGCTCTTTGCCGACGAGATCAAGGCCGCGGCGTAAACGCCGTGCACCTTCAGACAGGCACAGCCCTGAGAACGCGAGACCAATGGCGGCTGTCAGGCGGGGTTCTCCTTGGGGCGCACGGGCGATCGTGCGCGACAGATGCCGGGCCTGCCGGGCCATGCTTCTAAGCAGGGTGGAGCGATAGATGAGATCAGACTCTTCCATGAAAAGAGCGCCGTTCGATGCCCACGATGTGAGCCTGCGGCCGATAACATGAGGTCGCCAGCCAATGTCATGCCATTGGCCGGAGGTCTCGATCCAGCTTTGTACAAGACCTCGGGCGTGGGCGCGGGCCGCATTACCTCCAGCGCTGGAGAAGTGTCTGGCCCAGGAAAATCCATGCAGTTCTTCCGCCCAGGTTTCGCTTGGAGCTTCAACGAGAAAGGGGGACAGGCTGCCGGTACGCACCTGTCCGCCCGGCAGATCATAGCGGCCCTGAAACAGAGCATCGGCTTTATCCACGCGGCCGGGGCGCAAGTCTTTCGGATAGTAAACCATCGTGTCCGGCATCGGGCCGTGCAGGGTTTGACGGTAGGCCCATGTGCTGTAGAGGGCGGCGAGACTAAGATCGATTGTCTGGTGAAAAACTGCTGCCGCCAGATCGCCCATGCGATTACCGGGATTGAGAATGTGGCGTTCCTGAGGCGGTGTGCGGTGCGTGTGCGGCGCGCGGGGGGCGGCGTTTTTCGGCTCTGTCATGCTGCCTTCTTTGTGTGCGCGTGTCGTCTAGGACTGCCCGCGAAGTGTTGCAATGTTTTTGGCGTAGGCATCAGCGCCACCCTTGAAGGTAGCAGTGCCCGCGACAAGGACAGTGGCGCCAGCGGCAATGATGCGCGGGGCGGTTTCAAAATTTACCCCGCCATCCACTTCAAGTTCAATGGCCTTGCCTGTTGCATCAATGCGTTTGCGGATTGTTTCGATCTTCCTGAGTTGGTTCTCGATGAAGGACTGGCCTCCAAACCCGGGATTAACACTCATCACCAGCACAAGGTCCAGGTCTTCCAGAATTGCGTCAAGGATGTTTACCGGTGTTGCCGGGTTGAGCGACAGGCCGGCTTTCAGGCCGCGTGCTTTAATCATCTGCACGGTGCGGTGCATGTGTGCGCCCGCTTCCGGGTGAAAGGTGATGATGTCGGCACCGGCATCCGCAAAAGCATCCACGTAAGGATCAACGGGTGCGATCATCAGATGCACATCGAAGGGGCGGTCGGAATAGGGTTTCAACGCCTTTACGACATCGGGACCGATGGTGATGTTCGGGACGAAGTGGCCATCCATGACGTCGATATGAATATAGTCGGCCCCTGCTTCAGAAACCGCCCGTACATCCTCGCCCAGTCGCGCGAAATCCGCAGACAGGATTGAGGGAGATATTTTTACAGTTTGAGACATGATGAATAATGCTTATCAGGTCGGTTTCGTGCACGCAACGGACGGTTGTTGTTCTCTCGTGTTGTCTGTCTGTACCCAGGTTAACCGGTTCGTTTCAGCCGGGCGGCGTAAAACCCGTCCATGCCCCCTCTTTCCTCCCAATGACAGGGGAGGGTGCGCAGGTCGCCAGTCGGGGTGAGGCACTCGCTCAGGCCCCCGACCTCGTCTGCGGTGATCGGGTGGCGCTCGAAGTCGGGGTGGTTTTTCAAAAAAAGAGCTGTTTGGGCTGGTCCTTCCAGCGGCTCCAGGGAGCAGGTGCAATAGAGCAGGGTGCCGCCGATTTCCACCCATGTTGCGGCACGGGCCAGGAGCCTTGCCTGAAGGGCTGCGAGCGTCGCGATTTCGCTCTGCGACTTGTGATGCAAAACATCCGGGTGGCGTCTGACCGTCCCGGTTGCAGAGCATGGCGCGTCGAGCAGAATTTTTCGCCATTGGCGGCCTGGCTGCCAGTCTGTGAGGTCGGCCTTTACCACGTGGGCTGACAGGTTGGTGCGTTTGAGATTGTCGCGCAGGCGCTCCAGTCGACCGCCTGCGCGGTCAACGGCGGTTACGTCGGCGCCGGTGGCGGCCAGGGCCAGGGTTTTTCCCCCCGGCGCGGCGCACAGATCAAGGACGGCTTCGCCCGGGGTGACGGCCAGCAGTTTGGCGGGCAGGGCGGCGGCTGCGTCCTGCACCCACCAGGCTCCTTCTTTGAAGCCTTCAAGGTCGGCGATCCGTCCGGCGTGGGGCAGGCGGACCGTGCCGGTGGGCAACAGCTCGCCTTTCAGGTTTGCAGCCCAGCTTTGCGCATCAGCGCGTACGGACAGGTCGAGGGGGGGCTCGGCCAAATGGGCCCTGGCAATGGCGGTGGCAGTCTGGGTGCCATAGGCCGCCGACCAGCTCTCCCAGGCCCAGTCGGGCGTGTTGAGGCGGGCGGCGTTCTGGCGTTTCACAAGGTCCGCGCCGTCGCGGGTCAGGCGACGCAGGACCGCATTGATGAGGCCGCGAAACGGCCGGGCCTGCCGGTTGGCGTTGGCCAGCTCCACAGCGCAGTTGACGGCAGCGTGGGGGGCGGACCCCAGAAACAGAAGTTCGGCTGCACCAACGCGCAAAAGGTTTTGCGCAAAGGCGGCACGGTCTGCTAGAGGGCGATCTAGAAGCCCGGCCAGCAAGTCGTCGATCTGTCCCAGGCGACGCAGGACGAGAGTGGCGATAGCGCGGGCAAAGGCGCGGTCGCTTGGGTGGTTGGCGAGGTCTTTTGTGTTAAGTTCGCGGGCCAGCGCGTCATCCAGCGTTTCGCCCTTCTCCAAGACGGCGTGGAGGACCTGCACGGCGGCGCGTCTTGCACCGGTGCCATCTGGTTTTTGGGTCTTCGCCATGACTTTCCTGTATTGTTTGAGCCGCTTAGACCACAGGTGCCGGGTTGAGGCCAGAGCTAAGTCCGGTTAAGGGTTGGTGTCGGCAGGCGTTGGTTCGTGTGTATTGAGGTGTGAGGAGCAGATGAGCAAAAGGCGTTCTACAGAAGGCGATGAGAGGGCCGGAAAACCGGACTTGAGCGCCGCTGCCGTGCGGGCGCTGGCGGAGGCTGAGGCGCGCCGGGGCGAGGCCGGGGCTTTGCCAGCCCGTCCACGAGAATTGCTTGGCCGCGAAGGGCCGGAGCCCACCCGGTATGGCGACTGGGAACATAAGGGTATTATCAGCGATTTTTGATGCGTGAGAATAATGGGTTGCATTCATAGGGTGTATGTAATCTACAATGCTCTCTATGGGTGTTTTTTACTTTCAGTGCTTCCCGGTAACCGGGGCCGTCATCGGGGTCGTCATCAGGGTCGTTGGATTTGCTCTGATGTGTTCAACGGCGGGTGCCGGGGAGACATTTGACGGACCTGTGCAGGCTGTTGTTGAGCGCGTGGTGGACGGCGATACGTTGAGCGTGCGGGCTCATATCTGGCTTGGACACGATGTGCGGGTTGTTGTTCGTCTCTCGGGGGTTGATGCCCCGGAGCTACGGGGCAAGTGCGAGGCGGAACGCGCACAGGCGACAGCGGCGGCTGACTATCTGAGGCGGTTTGAAGGTGCGCAGGTGGTGCTGTCCGGGATTTCCTATGGCAAATTTGCGGGTCGGGTGCTGGCAGATGTGCGCCACCTTGAAGAGGGAGATCTGGGTGCAGCTCTCCTGAAGGCCGGGCTGGTGCGTGTCTATGAGGGCGGGCGGCGTTTGGGCTGGTGTGAAAGCGTTACGGCGCGAGCGGTATCATCTGCTGATGAGCGACCTTCTGGCTACTGAAAGAGCCGACCTCAACAGTCATTGGACTATTTGTCTGCGTGAGCCTTTTTGCATGGCAAAGAATTTCTATTCCCCTGCCATTGGGATTTGCCAAAGGAAGGAGCAGGTGCTCGGTTTCATGGGTGCTGCCTTCATTGGCGGTGACCTGGTAGAGGTTTATCGCAACGCAAGGGTCATTGAGGAGCTTCTTAAAGTCCCGGTTGGATTCGACGGCGTCCCTCTTTTCCATGACGTCGGAAATGCAAAGGCCGGTGAGGTCTGCGCCCACAGCGTGAACAAGGGCTGTGCCAAAGAAGCGAAACCGAAAATCACCATCATCGGTTGCCGTATAAATCATTACGTAAGGGAGGATTGATGCGATGTCGATCAGGTCAATATCGGTTGAACAGGGCAACTGGCGCCCGGCACGCAAGGCGTCCCAGTACTCATAGAGAATGCGCGCGCCTTTGGTCTTCAATTCCATTCCTGTCCCCCCAAACAAGATGTGATGGTGTTCCCCTACACCAATTGCTGGCGAGACCCTATAGTAAAAAGGATAAAAAGTTCGTGTTACATAGTAAAATCAGGTGGAAATACTGACCCGGTGTTATTTTTTGCGCGGGTTGCTAGTTTTTATCAGCAAAAATTTTGCGCAAACCCGGTGCAATCATTGAGGTCAGGAACTCATTGACTTCATTGGCGCTCCACTGGGTTTTGCTATCCAGCCACCATGTCATCACCCCAATGATTGCGCCGACCACATAATGCGCGGCCGCATCGCGTTCAGTTTTTGAAAGGTTCGTTCCCCCGGTTCGTTCCTCGAAGTCGCGATGTACCAAACCAAACAGAATTTTCTGGATGTGTTTGGTGGCGAGCATCCCGCCCCGTTGGCCGGTCAGGGCACGGTACAAATGCCGGTGGCCATCGACGTGAGCAAAAAGCAATCCCGAATATTTCAGCCCATACCCGTCGTCCAGCGCCGGATCAGCGTTCTCGTGTTTCAGGGCCGCGAGGAGGGAAGTCTCCAGGACCATGAAGCTATCGGAAAACGCCGCATCCTTGGTTGAGTAGTGCGTATAAAATGTCGAGCGTCCGATATTGGCCCGGTCAACAATGTCCTGCACGCCTATGTCTTCGTATCCCCTGTCGAGGATGAGATCGATAAGGGCCTCCCGCAGCGCCTGTTTGGTTCGCTGAATACGCCGGTCTTCTTTGCGTTTCATTCTTCTGCTCCCCTCAGGTGATACGAAAATGGGGCCGGGTGCCCTTTTTTGGACAGAGCGACCAACAATTCCATCTCGAAAGTTTACACCAGCGAGGCGTGGCTGGCGTTTATGGAGGAG
>CAZNLO010000001.1:11440-97255 GCA_964573935.1 uncultured Parvibaculum sp.
CAATTCCATCTCGAAAGTTTACACCAGCGAGGCGTGGCTGGCGTTTATGGAGGAGTATATTCACCTTCTGGAAGATGATGCGCCGCTCTATCTGGCGCATGAAATTCCTGAGCGTGGGCAGATGGGGCGCGAGGAGTTTGCGGACACGGTTGGTGAAAGCACATCAGATGCCAAGGTCGCGGGCTGACTTTTGCAAGCACGTTGACCCGGGATT
This sequence comes from uncultured Parvibaculum sp., assembly GCA_964573935.1. Lineage (GTDB taxonomy): Bacteria > Pseudomonadota > Alphaproteobacteria > Parvibaculales > Parvibaculaceae > Mf105b01. Next base: position 11,655 of record CAZNLO010000001.1, read on the forward strand.
ACCTGTTCTGGCGATTGTCTATGAGGTCTTTGACGACACTCGGGTCGGCGAGCGTGGAAATGTCGCCCAGATTTGAGAAATCATTCTCGGCGATCTTGCGCAAAATTCGGCGCATGATTTTGCCGGACCGGGTTTTTGGCAGGCCGGGCGCCCACTGAATGAGATCGGGACTGGCGATCGGGCCAATTTCCTTGCGCACCCATTGCACAAGTTCCTTGCGCAGCGGCTCGCTTGCCGGTTCGTTTGCATTCAGGGTTACGTAGGCATAGATGCCCTGACCCTTGATGTCGTGGGGATAGCCGACAACGGCGGCCTCGGCGACTTTGGGGTGTGCGACCAGCGCGCTTTCAACTTCCGCCGTGCCCATGCGGTGGCCCGATACATTGAGGACATCATCAACGCGCCCGGTTATCCAGTAGTAGCCGTCCTCGTCGCGACGACAGCCATCGCCGGTAAAGTACTTTCCGGGGAACTGTGAAAAGTAGGTGCTGCCAAAACGTTCGTGGTCGCCATAGATGGTGCGCATCTGGCCGGGCCAGCTATCGGTGATGCACAGGTTGCCTTCTGCCGTTCCTTCAAGTTCGTTGCCGTCATTGTCGACAATGACCGGTTTTACGCCAAAGAAGGGCAATGTTGCGGAGCCTGGTTTTGTCGCGATGGCTCCGGGCAGGGGCGAGATGAGAATCCCGCCGGTCTCTGTTTGCCACCAGGTATCCACGATGGGACAACGTTCATCGCCCACGACCTTATGATACCAGAGCCACGCTTCCGGGTTGATGGGTTCGCCAACGGAGCCCAGGAGACGGAGGGAAGAGCGGCTGGTGGATCTGACCGGCCCATCTCCTTCACGCATCAGCGAGCGGAGGGCGGTGGGGGCTGTGTAGAAAATGTTCACGTCGTGCTTGTCGCAGACCTGCCAGAACCGGGAGGCGTCGGGGTAATTCGGCACGCCTTCAAACATAAGGGTTGTGGCCCCGTTGGCGAGGGGACCGTAGAGGATGTAGCTGTGCCCCGTGACCCAGCCGACATCTGCGGTACACCAGTAGATATCGCCCTCATGATAGTCGAACACATATTGATGGGTGATGGCGGCATAGACCATGTAGCCACCGGTGGTGTGGAGCACGCCTTTGGGTTTTCCCGTTGACCCGGAGGTGTAAAGAATGAAGAGCGGGTCTTCTGCGTTCATTTCCTCGGCGGGGCATTCAGCGCTGGCGCGGGCGAGAGCGTCTGTGTATCCGACATCGCGACCCTCAAGCATTTCAATGTCTGCGTGCGTATGTTCCACAACAATGACGGTTGTGACGTCCGGACATTGTTTCAGAGCTTCATCGGTATTTGCCTTCAGGGGAATTTTACGTCCTCCCCGCACTCCTTCGTCAGCGGTGATGACGCAGGTTGAGGCGCAATCGACAATGCGGCCCGCAAGTGCCTCTGGGGAGAAGCCGCCAAAGACGACCGAGTGAATGGCGCCGATACGGGCGCAGGCGAGCATTGCATAGGCTGCCTGCGGGATCATGGGCATGTAGATGGTGACCCGGTCGCCTTTTTGGACGCCCCGGTCTTTCAGGACGTTGGCAAACCGGCAAACCGCCTCGTGCAGCTCAAGGTAGGTGATTTTTCTGTCGACGGCTGGATCATCCCCTTCCCAGATGATAGCAACCTGGTCCCCTCTGGTTTTCAGGTGCCGGTCGATGCAGTTTACGCTTGCGTTCAAGGTGCCGTCTTCAAACCATCTGACACGAAGGTCTGATTTTTCAAATGAGGTGTCTTTGACTTTTGTGTAGGGTTTCATCCAGTCTAGGCGCTGGCCCTGTCTGGCCCAGAAGCCCTCGGGGTCCGTGATGCTTTCAGCGTACATCTCCCTATACCGGGCTTCGTCAATATGCGCGTGTGCGGCCCGTTCTGCGCTTACTGGAAAAACATCTGTCCCGGACATGTCTTGCTCCTCGTTGCGTGCGGCGCGTATCGGATTTCAGACGCCATTTTTTTCACTATAGGGCGAATGTGGTCAGTTTGTGCCGGTTTTTCCAAGGGCGCTTTACCGTCGGTTAACGGTCTGGTTACTGTGTTATCGGGTTTGGCGTTCACGTTTGCGATCTCAAGGTTTCTTTCATTGTCGGTGACCATTGTGAGGTGCTGAAGGAAGCCAACAATGGTGCGCCGTATGGAATTAGGTTCGGGAAAACAGAAGAAAAGGCGTGGGTCCGAGAAGGCCGGGCGCGACCTTGCCCGGCTGTCCGACCACCTGGACAACCCGTCGACGCCCGACCTCGATACGCGCTTTGCCGAAGCGGGCATGGCGTTAATGGCGCAGCAGGGCAATTATGGCATCTGGTTTCGGGATGCAACGAGCGATAGATTTCATCTCACCGCCAATGCGTGTGCGGTGATGGGTGTTACAGAAGAGGCTCGCAATCTTGATGCGTTCCTGGAAAATGTTCATGAAAATGACCGCGGCGACGTGGAGAGGCGGATGCGCACCTATCTGGAGCAGGGTGAGCCATATGACCTGGCCTACCGTGTTTGCCTGCCGGGAGGTGAGGAGCGCTGGATACGGGCGCGTGGTCATATATCGCAGGAAGATTGCGCCCCCTGTCTGATGGCGGGGTCGGTTGAAGATACCACCTATCAGGTAGAGACACTTAACCAGTTGCAGCGAAGTGAGCTGCGGTTCAGGTCTCTTATTGAAAGTGCGCCCTTTTCTGTGTTGATAACACGGTTGCGTGATCAAAATATCCAGTATCTGAATGAAGAGGCTGAGTACCTGCTTTCCCCGGATGGGGGCGGGGTGGAAAACCTCCACCTTCAAGATGTTGTGCAGGACACGGAAATCTATGCCGCCCTTCTGGAGGATCTTGCTGCCAAGGGGCAAACGCGTGACTATGAAATTCCGCTCAGGCGGGAAGGTGATGCGCCTGCCTGGGTATCGGTCAAGGGGGCATTGATCGAGTATGATGGAGAGCCATCAGCCTATCTTACTTTTTACGATACGACCGAGCGGCGCATGCTTGAAGAAAAGCTTCGTGTGCAGGCGACCACTGACCCTCTGACGGGGATGGCAAACCGCACGGAGTTTATGGCACAGCTTGGCTCCAGTATCGCCAACTCAAACCGTTCCGATGATGGGTTTGCGCTTTTGCTGCTTGACCTCGACAAGTTCAAAACCGTCAACGATTCCCATGGACACGGTACCGGTGACAGGCTTCTAGTTCTTGCTGCGCAACGGCTTGAGGGCGTGCTGCGTGAGACGGATACGGTGGCCAGGCTCGGCGGTGACGAATTCGCCATTATCGCACGGCATCTCGACAAGACCCACGGCGTGAGCATTCTGGCCCAGAAAATAGTCGATGTCCTCGGCGAGCCGTTTGATATCGGGCCGTTCAGCACCACTGTTGGTGTGTCGGTTGGGGTGACGCATTATCCGTTTGACAAGAGCGATCCAGAAGCCTTGCTGCAACATGCTGACCTTGCTCTTTACCGAGCAAAAGAGGAGGGGCGTGGCCGTTTCCATCTGTTTGATGAAGCGCTTAGCCGGGCGGTTCATGAACGTATTGAGCTTGAGCGCGACCTGCGTATGGCAATCACTACGGACCAGTTTTTCATCGCCTATCAGCCGCGCTACGATGCGCGCACCAGAAAACCTGTTGCTGCGGAAGCGCTGGCGCGCTGGCGGCATCCGGACAAGGGGCTGGTGTCTCCCGGCATTTTTATTCCGCTTGCGGAGGAAACGGGCCTGGTGGTTGAGCTTGGCCGTGTTGTGCTGGACAAGGTGGGGTGTGACATCGCCCGCTGGCGATCTGAAGGCCTTGATACCGGCCCGGTCTCTGTCAACATTTCCGCGCTCCATTTTACCAATGCGGATGTTCTTGAAGATGTTCTCCAGACGTTGGAAAAATACAATCTTCCGCCGGAATGTTTGCAGGTTGAGGTGACGGAGTCGGCCATGATCGCGGATGAGGAAGCAGCTGCCTCGCAGACCAAAGCGCTGGCGCAGGCTGGTATTATGGTTTTGATCGACGATTTCGGGACGGGGTATTCATCGCTTTCCTATCTGCACCGGTTTGCAGCACACGAGCTTAAAATTGATCGCAGTTTTGTCTCCAACATCACGGAGCCGACCAGCGCAATTCTCGCCCGGCAGATCGTTTCTATTGGCAAATCCCTAGATCTCAAGATTGTTGCGGAAGGGGTTGAAACCGAAGCGCAGGCAGATTTCATGACGGCAATCGGTTGTGATGAGCTTCAAGGTTTTCTGCTTTCCAGGCCGATTGAGGCGGATGCTTTTGAAGCGCTTATGCGCAGTGCATCAAGCAGTTCTGTTGTGGCATTCAAGTCGGAAGCCTAAACGTCCAGTTCTGAAATTTCTTCTTCACTCAGACCCGCTTCCCGTAAAATCTCCCGATTGTGCTCGCCGAGCGTGGGTGCGTCGCGACGAACGCTTGCAGGGCTTGCCCCGTAGGTTACGGGATGATTGAGGCTCCAATAGGGGCCTTCTACGGGATGGGTACGTTTTTCAAACAGGCCAACGGCTTGCAAATGCTTGTCGTTGCGCAGGTCCTTCAGTCTATTTACCCGTGCAAAAGGAATGTCGTTCTGGCCGAGAAGAGCCGCCCATTCGTCGGTGGTTCTCTCAATCGTCACGTCTTCCATCAGGGCATAGAGGTGACGGATATTTCGGGTGCGGTTTTCGTAGTCTGAAAAACGTTCGTCTGTCTCAAACAGATCTGGTTTTCCCGCAAGCGCAAAAAAGTCTCGCCACTGGTTGTCGGAGTAGGGAAGGATCGCGATGTACCCATCCTTGGTTTTGTAGGGTTTGCGGTCCGGCGCGGTGACACGGACATAGCCAATCGGGCCTGTGGGGGGGTCGTAGACTTCGCCGTAAAGATGTTCAGCCAGGAGGAAGGTCACCATGCTTTCCATCATGGGGACCTCAACAAACTGGCCCTGATCGGTGCGCTCGCGGTAGACGAGAGCGGCGAGGATCGCGTTGGCCATGAACAGGCCGGTGGTTTTGTCGGCAATGAGGGTGGGAAAAAAGCGCGGGCGGGGATCTCCGTCCACTTCACTCATCATGGACGCGATGCCGGACACGGCCTGGATCATGTCGTCATAAGCGGGCCTGCCGCCATAGGGACCAGCCTCTCCGTAGCCTGAGCCGATCACATAGATAATGTCGGGCTTGACAGCCTTCACATCTTCATAAGAGAGCCCGAGGCGTTTTAGTCCTTCATACCGAACGTTTGCTGTTACCACATCGGCCGTGGCGATGAGCTTCAGGAGGGCGTCGCGCGCCTGCTTCTTTTTCAGGTCAAGCTGAAGGGAGCGCTTGTTCCGGTTGATGGTGAGAAATATCGGGCCCAGGCCATTTCGTTCACCGGATGGCGGGCTGCCTGCCCACCGCATAATGTCGCCGCCGTTTGCGTTCTTTGAGCCGGGGCTTTCAACCTTGATAACGTCGGCTCCCAGATCGCCCAGGATTGCGGTGGCATAGGCCCCAAGCACGACGCTTGTCAGGTCAACAATGCGGATACCGTCGAGGGCTCCTTTGGGAGCGGTCTGGTCTGGTCCGGTTTTTTGGTTGGTCATGGCGCGCGCTTTTCTTTGGTTTCGTGTCTCGTTTGTTTGGGGGGCGAATGGTAGGAAGCGACTTTCGGCTGGCTTTGTGAGCTTCCATCGCCAAGAATGGGAGACGTGAAAGGACATACTATGCACCTCCAAACATCGAGCTGGCCGGAAGTTGACGCCTATCTTGAGCGCTCAAAAGCTATCGTTATTCCCATTGGGTCAACGGAACAACATGGACCCAACGGTCTTATAGGTACGGATGCGATTTGTCCCGAGGTGATTGCGTCGCACGCAGCCACACAGACCGACATGATGATCGCCCCAACGTTTAACGTCGGATGCGCACAACATCACATGGCGTTTGCAGGTTCCATGACACTTCGCCCGTCGACCATGATCGCCGTTATTTATGACTGGGTGTTGTCGCTCGGCCAACACGGGTTTGACCGGATCTACTTTTTCAACGGGCACGGCGGCAACATCTCAACCATACAGGCTGCCTTTGCGGAGATTTATGCGGACCGCTCTCTGGCACGCGATGGTGCTAACCGGGGGGCGGTGAAATGCAAGCTCGTCAACTGGTGGGACTTTAAGCCGGTGTACAAATACTGCATGGACAGATACGGGGAAGCCCACGGTGGCCATGCAACGCCGTCCGAAGTGGCGATCACCCAGTATGCTTATCCGCAGGCGACCAAACAGGTGGAGATGCACCCGAAGATCGCGCCTGGCGGCCGATTTACGGATGCGGAGGACTACCGGGCGAAGTTTCCAGACGGACGTATCGGGTCCGACCCTTCGCTCGCCGACCCAAAAGATGGAGAGAAGCTGGTGGCGTTATCGGCTGAAGGGTTGGTTGAAGACTTCAAAGCGTTCGCGGTGTCTTGAGGGTTTGTTTGTCATATTTGCTCTGCCAGGCTGATTTCGTTTCCGTCAATCCTGATGGCAAGGGGTATCAGGCTTTTGCCTGCACAGGGGCCGCTGGTGCAAAATCCGTCGCCCAAGTTGAAGCGTGCGCCGTGGGTTGTGCAGAGGATCTGATCTTTCGCCTGGGTCAGAAACCTGTCGGGGAACGTCTCAAGGGGCGTGAAGGCATGGGGACAGGCGTTCACGTAAGCGACCACACCATCTGCTGTCCTGACCACGAACATGTCGAACAGCTCTGCGCCTGATCCGAACGTAAAACCTTTTGCACCGGGATTTTCGACATCATTCAGCTTGCACACGAAAGTTCCGGCTGGGGGCGTTCTGGCAAGCCAGGTGTTGCGTCTGCGTGCGCTATCGGAGGTTTCGCTCATCTCATGGTTTGGCCGTGGGGGCTTTTTTCAGGCCTCCCATTTTGCAGATGCGTTTCCATTCGCCTGCGGTTACCGGCTGAACGGAGAGCCTGGAATTGTTGACGAGAACCATGTCGGAAAGCGCGTCGGTGTCTTTTACATCCTGAAGGGTGACGGGCTTGGGAAGCGCCTCTACAGCTTCAATGTCCACCATGCCAAAGCGCTCTTTGGGGTCCGTGTGATCTGGATAATGTTCCTTGATGATGCGGACTATGCCGACCACGGACTTTTCATCGACGGAGTGATAGAAAAACCCCAGGTCGCCAATCTTCATGGCCTTCATATTATTGTTGGCCTGATGGTTGCGCACGCCATCCCAGTGCTCGCCCCTGGAGCCGCGCTTGACCTGATCGGTCCAGTCCCAGGTGCCGGGTTCGGTTTTGAAAAGCCAGTACGCCATGGGGTATTCCGTTCGTGCTGTGTGCTCTCAGTCCTTCTCCTGCATTGCCAGTGAGCATAGAGCGTTGGGAGAGGGACAGGTGGATACTACCTCGAATTGGATATTGCCTTGCAATCGTTCAATACGAACCTTACATTTAAGCCAGTTGATTTAACTCGATTGCGAGTGTCTGGTTTTTAACAGATAGGACCGTTGCGATGTTCCAGGGATATGCTCAGTTTCAAGATTCGGCTTGTGATCTTACTCTGGCTCAGGGGCTGGACGAGTTTTACGGGCTCAATGCCGCGAAATTCTCCAAGCCGACCCCTGACCTAGCTTCGTTCAAAATGTTGGCAGCGCATGACGCCTGCCATGTTCTATTTGGTGTCAATACGTCGCCGAGAGAAGAAGCCTATGGAGATGCGTGGACGGTATTTGGCACAACGGTGATGTGGAAAGATTATATCGAGTTTTCCGAAAACGGTGGTGCGGCGGAATTACTTGAGGGTGTTGACATCCACGCCGCCATCGGGGGGTACTTCAAGGCTGGCCTTGGCGTCCTAAAGATATTTTTCAGGACGCGGACCATGACAAAAAAGTGGGATATGTGGGCATTCGAAAACCGCCTGAACGACCGGCTGGTCGATTTGAGAAAAGAATTTGGTGTGAAAATTCTTGTTCCCTGACCCTTTCTGTTTTCTAGTGTGCACCAGCTATTGTCAGCCCTTCAGCAGCCATTTCCAGGCGCGGCATTCGCGCGTGCCAAAAAGACCGGCTTTTACATAAGGGTCTTCGTCGGCGAGTTTTTGTGCGGTGGCGCGGTCTGTCACGTCGATCACCAGCATTGAGCCTTCAAGCCGTTCGCCGTCATCGGAGATGAAGGGGCCGCCTAGTTTTACCGCGCCGGTCTCGCCCCAATAAGTGAGGTGTGCGTCACGATTGGCCATGCGCAGGTCAAGGGCGTCCGGCTTGTCGATGCCGATAATACAAAAAAGCATGTGAGGGTCCTTGGTGTCGTTTTACAGTTCTGTGGTGAAAGGGCGGGCGAGCAAAGATGTGATGGCGTCATCAACGGACCGGGCACCGGTGACAATATCGGCAACGGCTTCGCAAATGGGCATATCGAGATGGCGGTCCGCAGCGATCTTGCGCACAGCGGTGGCGGTATAGACCCCTTCGGCAACATTGTTGCGGGCGGCCAGTATGGCGTCGAGTTTCTCGCCTGCGCCTAATGCCCGGCCAAGCGACATGTTGCGGCTTTGCAGACTGGTACAAGTCAAGATGAGGTCGCCCAGACCTGACAGGCCGGCCATGGTTTCGCGCGCCGCCCCAAGGGAGGTGCCGAACCGGGTCATTTCGGCAAAACCTCTGGCGGTCAGGGCTGCGCGGGCGCTTTCGCCAAATTCTTTGCCGTCGGTAATGCCACAGGCAATGGCGAGGACGTTTTTTATGGCACCGCCGATCTGTGCGCCGATCACATCCGGTGACCAGTAGGGCCGGAAGGTTGGTGAGCCGATAGCTTCCACCAGATGTTTGGCCGCCTCTTCTTCCTGACAGGCAAAAGTGAGGGCGGTGGGCAGCCCCCGGGCAACGTCGGCGGCGAAGCTTGGGCCAGACAGGATCGCGGGAACGGCGTGGGGAAGGGCTTCTTTCAGTACATCGCTCATGAGCTTGCCTGAGGTCTGCTCAATTCCTTTGGCACAGATGGCCACCAAAGCACCCTTTGGCAGGACTGGGCTCAGGCTTTTTGCCACCGAGCGCAGGTGCTGCGCCGGGCAGGCCAGCAGGCAGGCGTCGAGACCAACAAGGTTGGCTACATCTGTTGTGGCTTTGATTTTGGGGTCAAGTGAGATGCCGGGCAGAAAAGTGGTGTTTTCATGGGCCGTGTTGATGCTTTCGGCCACCGAAGGCTCATGGACCCACATCAGGACGTCGAGATCTGCGCGGGCAGCGACGGTAGCGAGAGCCGTTCCCCAGGCGCCACCGCCAACAACGGTCATGGTCTGTATGGAGGTCACGGGTTTCAGGTCTCCCTCGGGGGTTGGTGCGGTGCAGCAAATACTTCGCAAGTGCGAACTTTGAACGTTTCGTTGATTATTCACTGGGGCGCTCTACACTGCTTACCATGACCACCACCGAGTGTACGCGCGAAAAAATTATAGAGGCGGCGCGCGACCGCTTCACCCATTATGGGTATGGCAAGACCACGATGGCCGAGCTGGCCTGTGATTGCGCGATGTCATCAGGCAATCTCTATCGGTTTTTCCCGGGCAAGCTGGATATTGCCGAGGAGATTTGTCGCCGGGCCTCCATTCAGACAGCCCAGGAACTCAATGCAGTTCTGGAGGGGCGAGATCGACCGGCGGCAGACCGGCTCCGGGAATTTCTGTTTCAGGATTTGGCGTCCACGTTCGAGGCTCTGGAAGATAACCCCCGGATTGTTGAGCTGGCGCAGCTCATTACAACGCAGCGCCCGGATTTCCACAATGAGGGGTTGGTGCGGGAACGCGAAGTGCTGGCGCGGATCGTGTCGATGGGGTTGGAAAGCGGTGAGTTTCAGGTCGATGACCCGGTTCAGTCCGCTGAGACGATCCAGGCTGTGACCATGAAGTTTTCCTATCCCCAGCTATTCAGCCGATTGAGCCTGGAAGAGCTCAAAAAGGAGCTGGATGGCGTTTATCGGCTTATTGTCCGGGGGCTGCGCTAGGGGAGCGTCTGGGTGTGTACCGGGCGGCTTTGTACCTAATGTATTGATTTCAAACAAGGAAATTATATTCCGGGCTGTTCCGCCCTGCCACGGGTGCGACATTTTGGTGAATAATGAATTATTTTTATTTCATTCATTGTTTTTATTTCAGGGCTCCCTATATTGCAAGTATGGACACGCGGATAAAGCCTTGAAGCGGGTCCGACAAAAGTAGATTTGACGATCAAATGGAGTATCCCATGACTTATGTAGCCTCAAGACTGGCCCTCGGTCCTCTCTTTATCAGCTCCCTCGCGCTGGGGCTCTATGGTGTGGGTCTGATGCTCCAGATCACTGGTCAATACGTCTACTAAGAGACTTTCCTTTCCTCATCCCCCTCTAGTCCCCTCGAAAATTCCCAGGTGTTCCCATGTCTTTTAGAAAAATGACCTCAACGTTTCAGCGTTTCAGCGTAGGTGCTGTCACCACCGCTCTTTCTGCCTACGCCGCCCTTCTGGTGGCACAGGCCAGCCAGATAATCTAACAAAGCCTACCCGGGCTTTCCCTCCCTCCCTCCCTCGAGAGCCCGGGCTTTGCCATAAGTGTCCCCCCGCTTGTGGCACACTGAGACGTCGGCTTCTGCCGGCGTCTCTTTTTTTATGCGCGGACCCGAACGTAAAACCGCTGCGCACTTTTACTGGGTCCGCTTGTTTGTCCGTGCGGACCGGCGCGGAGAACTGCGGCCAACTTTGGATTTGGCGCCTGGGTGAGTGGGCGCTACCGGCTGGTGGTTTTATCGAGAGGCCAGCGGGCGCGGGGTTCGAGGCTCATAGGCGAGCGCTCTCCTGCCGCCAGATGTTCGAGCCCGGCCCAGGCAATCATGGCGCCATTATCCGTGCAGAGTGCAACAGGGGGGACTTCCAGGCTGAAACCCTGCTCGGTTGCGGTCTGGGCAAGGCGGGTACGCAAAGCCTGATTGGCGGCGACACCCCCCGCTACAACAAGGCGAGGACCTGCTCCCAGCGCATCACGGGTCAAGGACATGGCGCGGGTAACTTTGGCGGCCAGCACGTCCGCGACGGCTGCCTGAAAACCTCCCGCGATGTCTGCTTTGTCGGCTTCGCTCAGGCCGCCGTCTTCGCGACAGGCCAGAATGTGTTTACGAGTTGCCGTCTTGAGGCCGGAGAAAGAAAAATCGCAATCGGCCCGGTTAAGCAGGGGGCGGGGCAGGTTAAACCGGCTCGCGTCCCCTCTTTTTGCGTAGGCTTCGATTGCGGGGCCGCCAGGGTAGGGCAGGCCCATCATCTTGGCGGTCTTGTCGTAGGCCTCTCCGACCGCATCATCAATTGTAGAGCCCAGCCGCTGGTAATCTCCCAGTCCTTTCACATGCAAAAGCTGGCAATGTCCACCGGAGACAAGCAACAGCAGATAGGGGAAAGGCGTTTCATTGGTGAGCCGCGTGGTGAGCGCATGTCCTTCCAGATGATTGACACCAAAAAAGGGTAAATCGTGGACCAGCGCGATGGCCTTGGCGGTCATCAGCCCGACAATCACCCCGCCAATAAGGCCGGGCCCCGCCGTGGCGGCAATGCCGTCCAGGTCATGGAAGGTAAGCTTTGCCGTTGCGAGGGCCCGTTTCACCAGACCGTCCAGATGAACGAGGTGGGCGCGGGCCGCTATTTCGGGCACCACGCCGCCATAGGGTGCATGTTCTTCGATCTGGCTCAGGACTTCATTGGCGAGGATGGCAGGCCGCCCGTCTGCCCGACGCTGGACAATGGCGACTGCCGTTTCATCGCAGCTTGTCTCAATTCCCATAATGGTGAACGCGGGCATTCTCTCTCGTCTTTCCTCGCGGAGCCGGGCCCCAGGGCCCAGGCTTGCTTCCGGCATCTGCAACGCCCCTGTGGCCAATCCGCACAATAGCCCGGAAACAGGCTCGTCTGGAAAGCAAAACCCGGTATAAGAAGGCAACTTGATTTACCGCATTTCCGAACCGCAAAAAAGTTTTGCTGAAAATGCTTCTTTATTCACCGCATTTTCGAACCGCAAAAAAATCTTGCTGAAAATGCTCTAGCACCCGGTCTGGTCTGTATGCAACGTCCTATTCGTATTGGAACCCGTGGGTCTGATCTTGCCCTTGTTCAGGCGCGCAGCGTGGCGGTGGCCCTTGCTCATGCGCACGGGCTGGAGGAGAGCCGGTTTGAGATCGTCACGATCCAAACCACGGGAGATGCAGAAAAGGAAAGACGGCTTTCGGAGATCGGTGGCAAAGGTCTGTTTACCAAGGAAATTGAAGAAGCCCTGCTCGACGGGCGGATCGACCTTGCCGTTCATTCCATGAAGGATGTGCAGAGCGTGCTGCCGCTTGGCCTTATTATTGATTGTGTTTTGGAGCGTGAAGACCCGCGCGATACCTTCATCAGCCCCGTGGCGCGTTCCATTGAGACGCTGCCGCAAGGGGCCAGATTTGGCACCTCATCGCTTCGTCGTGCTGCGCAGGTACTGGCGAAGCGCCCGGACCTTGAGATTGTTCCGTTTCGCGGTAATGTGGGCACCCGGCTGAAGAAGCTGAAAGAAGGCGTTGCGGCCGCAACATTGCTGGCACAGGCAGGGCTTAACCGTCTTGGGCTGGCGGAGGTAGCGACGGACCCAATGTCTCCAGAGATTATGCTGCCCGCAGTGGCCCAAGGTATTGTTGGCATTGAGCGGCGGGTGGAAGATGAGGAGGTCGCGGATCTGGTCTCGAAGATACACCATGTTGAAACCGCTATCACCTTGACCATGGAACGGGCCTTTCTTGCCGCTCTGAACGGATCCTGCCGGACGCCGCTTGCAGGCCACGCGACTTTTAAAAACGGGCGGCTCAAATTTCGCGGCCAAATTTTGACCCCTGACGGCAAGATCGTTCATACAGCACAACGCGAGGGGTCGGCTGTTCTTGCCGCGGCGCTGGGAGCAGATGCTGCCACCGAACTCAAAGCAAAAGCGGGTCCTGATTTTTTCTCGAACTGGTGAGCAAACCCATGCACGTTCTGGTGACACGGCCACGGCAGGATGGGGAAGCTTTGGCGGTTGTGTTGCGCGGTGCCGGCCATACAGTCACGGTTGATCCGCTGCTTACGATCTTATTCAAATCTGATGTCCCGCTTTCTTCAACGCGGCCCCAGGCACTTGTTGTGACAAGTGCCAATGGTCTGCGGGCGCTTGAAGCGCGTGGGGGCTGTGGGGCGTGGAAGGATGTGGCGTTGTTTGCCGTGGGACCGACGACGGCTGCGCTGGCGCGCGGGGCCGGATTTTGCAAGGTGCATGAAGCGGGGGGCGATGTGGTGTCGCTTGCAGCGCTTGTAGCGGCGCGTGCAGACCCGGCGGCAGGCCCGGTATTACATATTGCCGGTACGGTTACGGCGGGTGATTTGAAGGGGTCGCTGGAGGCGGCAGGCTTTCAGGTTGAACGAACGATCCTCTATGAGGCACGGGCCGCTGACAGTCTGGCGGCAGAAACCATTTGCGCGCTTCGCGAGGGACGCATTGAGGGGGTGCTGCTTTACTCTCGCCGATCGGCGGAAACGTTTGCCTGCCTGTGCGAGGCAGCGGGGCTCCAAGGCGCTTTGGGAGGGCTTGAAGCCTATTGCCTGTCGGCGAACGCGGCGGTGCCCCTTTCTGATCTCGGCCTTGGCGGCATCCATGTGGCGGCGCACCCCGGGGAAGCACAATTGCTGGCCCTGATCCGGCCCTAATTCGCCTATAGTGAGAGCTTAAGTGATGTGAACAGGATGCAGGCGGATCATGACAGAAAGCAACGGGCCCTCCTCGGGCAAGGACGCAGCCGCAAAAACAGTCGAGGGTGACGAGGTGTCCCCGCATAAAACTATCGAAGGGGCGGCGGTTGATGTGACCGCGCGCAACCGGATGGTTGTGCTGGCGACGGGATTTATCGGCGGTGTTGTCGGGGCAGGCCTTATTGGTGCCGGGCTTTACTTCTCTCAGCCAGCAGACACCAGCGGCCTTGATGTCCGGGTGAGCGCGCTTTCGGCTGACCTCAAAGAGCTGGAGGGGCGTCTGGGGCGGGAAACCGGCGGGGCCTATGCCCGGTTGGCCACGGTGGAGGAGCATGTTCGGCGCCATGACGATCAGATAGGCGATGCGCCGATTGGCGAGCGGCTACTGGCGTTGCAAAATTTTGCTGGTCAGGTTCAAGAAGATATGGCCGTTCTGGAAGACAGGCTGGCGGTGTTTGATGTGGACGGTGTTGCCCGATCGCTGGAGGTTTTTGGACGCGTGCTGAACGATCTCGCTGAGACCGTTGATGCGCTGGAGGTGGCGCAGCTTCCAGCCGACCTGCCGGACCGAGTAGGGCAGTTAGCGCAAGGGGTCAATGCGGGCGCAGAGCAGATCAACACGCTTGCCCTGAAGCTGGACGCCCTTGAGGAGGAGGTGGCGAGGCCCGACCCGAGTGCGCAGGCTGCGCTGGGGATAGCGCTTGCCAATCTTGCGCGCGCGGTTGATGCGGGCACACCTTTTGTGGCCGAGCTTGAGGCCATCGCCGCCCTCGCGCCGCAAGACCCGGCTGTAGCAGCCCTTCTTGAGGTGGCTCCAGATGGGGTGCGCTCTTTTACGGCTCTGAAATTCCAGTTTACAAACCTTGTCGACCCTTTGCTTGTGGCTGAGCGGCAGGCCGGACGTGAAACTTACTGGGACCGGTTTGTCGGAAATGTTCTCTCGGTCGTTACTGTGCGCCGGGTGGGGGATGTGGCGGGCGATAGCGTTGAGGCTATTGTTGCGCGCACGGAAATACGGCTTGATGCAGAAGACCTGTCTGGCGCGGTTGCACAAGTGCAGGGCCTTTCCGGTGCGGCGGCTGATGTCGCGGCTGTGTGGCTTGAGCAGGCAGACGCACGCGTGCGTGTGGACCGTTTGACGCGAGAGCTTTCAGCGCGGGTGCTGGGCGTGCTCGCAGGCAGACAGGAGTAAGGTGTATGTGGCGGGTTCTTGTTCCCTTTGGTTTATTGGCTGTTCTGTCGGGTCTGGTGATCTGGCTTGCTGACAATCCGGGTACGCTTACCGTGCTCTGGCAGGGGTATGAAATTCGTACGAGTTTTATCGCCGGGCTTTTTGCCGTTTCTCTGACAACTTTCATTGTGCTGCTGGGCTACCGGTTGTTTGCGACCTTCATGAAAAGTCCCGCCGGGTTCACGTCCTTTCTGGCGTCGCGTAGGCGGCGTAAAGGCTATCAGGCCTTGTCGCGGGGGCTGGTGGCGATTGCTGCGGGGGATGCGCGCGAAGGCACTCTCTATGCATCGCAGGCGCATAGGCTGCTTGATGAGCCCGCCATGACATTGCTGCTGGCGGCACAGGCGGCACAGCTCAGTGGGGACGGTGACGGGGCAGGCCGGTTTTTTGAAGAGATGCGGGGTCAACCGGAAACAGAGTTTCTGGGATTACGTGGTCTTTATGTTCAGGCGGAGCGGGCGGGCGACAAGGGCGCGGCGCGCTCTTATGCCGAGAAAGCATTTGCGCTTCGCCCGCGCACAGGGTGGGCAGCGGAGGCAGCCTTTACCCTTCAGGTGGCTGACGGGTCGTTTGAGGTTGCAGCGCGCACGCTTGATAAAATGGTGCAGGTGAAACTTGTGACGCGCGATGTTGCGCGGCGCCGCCGGGCGGTTTTGCTGACGGCGGAAGCGATGGTGCTCAGGGGTGATGAAGAAACCGTGGAGCGGGCACGGGTGCTGGCGCTCGAAGCGGCGGAGCTTGAGCCTGGTTTTGCGCCCAGTGTGGCGCTGGCGGCGCGGTTGCTGGCGGATAGTGCGCAGACGCGCAAGGCCGGGCGTCTTATCGAGCGCGCCTGGGCCACACACCCCCACCCTGATCTGGCGGATGTATATCTGACGCTTGACCCTGCGGAGCAACCCTTCGATCGCCTACGTCGGGTGAGGGGGCTGGTTGCCCGCAAACCGGGCGCGGGGGAAAGCCAGATGGTGCTGGCGCGTGCGGCTCTTGGCGCGCGGGATTTTGAGGGGGCACGGGAGGCTCTGGCCCCCTTGTTGAGTGATGACCCCACGCAACGTATTTGTGAGCTGATGGGTGAGTTGGAAGTTCAGGCGCCCGCCGGGACGCGGACACCTGATGTGGCTCGTGAATGGTTTGCGCGCGCGCTTCATGCCCCGGCTGATCCGTGCTGGGTGGGCGAGGGCTATCAGGGGGATGACTGGGTGGCGGTGGTGCCGGCTACGGGCGCATTCGATGCGCTCAACTGGCAGACGCCGCCTCGCCGCCAAGGTGTTCGGGCCGCTCTCGTGCCGCCTGAAGCACCGGTGGTGCCCGAGACACAAGGTACAGAGACGGTTAGCGACCAGGCCGTTCTTGAGGGGGAAGATGATGTGGCTCTCCCGGAGAAGAGTATTGACCTTGTTCAGGGCCGGCCAAAAATTGATGTGCGGGCTGTATTTCCCGAACATGTTGTGGTTGCGCCTGATGATCCGGGACCGGAGGGTGTGGGAGAGAGGCGTTAAGGCGAGGGGAATTTCTGATGATTGGTAAGACAGTAAAGATTTTAGGTGGGTTGTTTGCAGGTGCGCTGGGGGCGTTGTTTGTTGCCTATGGTGCATTCGATAGATCGGCGGATGAACTTCGACCTCTTTATGCCAGTGAGGCGTCGCAGTTTCTGGCTTTGCCGTCGGGCGCGGTGGTGCATTACCGTGATGAGGGGAATGCTACGGGGTCTGTTCTGCTGCTTGTTCATGGATCGAATGCGTCGCTACATACGTGGGAGCCCTGGGTGGGGCTGCTAGGGGATGCGTTTCGTGTTGTGACTCTTGACCTTCCGGGGCACGGTCTGACCGGCGTGCACGGGAGTGATGTGTATACCCGCGCCGGGCAGGTGGCGTTCGTGAAGGAATTTATGGATGCGGTGGGGCTTTCTTCCTTTGTCATGGGAGGAAACTCCATGGGCGGAGGTGTGACGCTTCTTTATGCGGTTACCCACGGGAACGACCTTCGCGGTATTATCCCGGTGTCTTCTTCAGGCATGCCGCGTAACCTGGAGGCCTCACCGCCTCTGGCGTTTCGGCTGGCCCGCATACCGGTGCTTAACCAGGTGATGCGCTACATCACGCCGCGCTCAATGGTTGAGGATGGTTTGCGCCACGCCATTGAGGATGACGCGCTGGTGACGGTGGCAATGGTGGATCGCTATTACGACCTCGCCCTTTACGAAGGCAATCGGGCGGCGACCATCGCGCGGTTCCAGGGCCGGGAGCCGGGAGCTGGCGACACGCTTGGCGAAGACCTGAAAGCGATGAAGCTGCCCACGCTTATCATCTGGGGGGAGAGCGACCGGCTGATCCCGGTGGCTGACGCACATGCGATGGCGGCGGTGCTGCCTCACGCCAGGCTTGTGATCTATGAGAATGTCGGTCATATGGCGATGGAGGAAGCAGCGATGGTAAGTGCGGGTGAAGTGCGTGCCTTTATGTTGTCGCTTGAGGCGCTGTAGGGATGCCAGCGCGTCAGTATTTATTGAGGCTTTGTAAGGTGTTTTGTGCAATCAATGTTGCCAAGCGGGAAAGATGGGTTTAAGGATTTGCCGCTTCCCGCGTTGTCTTGAGACGCAGACTGGTTACGCCGCTATAGCTCAGTTGGTAGAGCACATCATTCGTAATGATGGGGTCGGGTGTTCGAGTCACCCTAGCGGCACCAGTTAGCTTTCCCACCTTCTCTACGGACTATTGAGGTGAAAGGCCCAATTGGGTTGAAATGGCCAGGGAATTTATTGAGGAATAAATAATGTCAGACACAGCTGATTTTTGGGAGGCGATCGGTGAAAACCGGCGTCTTACCGGACCTGAAATAAAGGCGGGTAAAAAAATCCTGGGCATGACAGACGGCCAATTGGGCCGCGCGGTTCCGGCGGGTGCTGTCGAAAGAAGGACGCTACCCTGACGAGCGCTCTCCCCGCCGGGGCTTTGCACCCTCGACCTTCTCAAGGGCAAGCTTCTGCGGGTGAATATGTGGGAGGGTTTTATCTTGGGGCGGCGGAGCGTATTCTTTGCAGTTCAGCGCGTCCCCGGGGGTGAAGTATTGACTTACGAACAGTTTAACAGGTTCTGCAAGGCGCTTACGGCAACAACCTATGTAATGCAGTGGGGCGGAGCGCATGTCTGGAAAGTCGGTGGCAAGGTTTTTGCCATTGGCGGTTGGGATAGCGGCGAGGCGGCGATTACTTTCAAGGTGAGTAAGATCAGTTTTGAGATGTTGAAAGAAGAGCCGGGTCTACGGCCAGCGCCGTATCTGGCATCGCGAGGTATGTCGTGGATACAGCATTATCAAAAGCCAGGGCTCAGCGATAAAGACCTGAAAGCTTATGTGACTGAATCCTACCGTATCGTGTCACTGGGGCTGACCAAGAAAAAGCAAAAAGAGCTGGGCCTTAACCAGTAGGCTTCTGGAAGTGTTTTCCCACAACACAAAAACCCGCCCACCGGTGAAACCGGAGGCGGGTTTGGTTTTTCTCAAACGCTCAAGATGCGTTAAAGCGCGTCACTTTATCTGCGACATGCCTTAGTCAGCGAGAGAGAGGTCTTCTGCAGAAGTTTTGCCATTCTGACCGGTCTGAAGCTCGTAATTGACCTTCTGGCCTTCGTTCAGCGTGGTGAGGCCTGCGCGTTCAACGGCAGAAATGTGAACAAACGCATCGTTGCCGCCACCTTCAGGCTCAATGAAACCGAAGCCTTTGGAAGGGTTGAAAAACTTGACTGTACCTGTTGGCATATTCGTATCCTTTAACATGCATATCGTCCGCGCTCACCACCATGGTGTTCGCGGGGTCTTCAACGTTCACATCGTCAGGAGATAAATAAGCCAACCGGTAGACCGGTCGTTCATGTAGCGCGCTTCAAATGTAATCCGTATGCATGTTTATAGATCGCAGGAGGTCTGAGTCAAACGTCTTGAGTTGCTCGATGGGTGATTGTGTATCCTTTTTTGGGCATGCTCATAAAAAAACCGCCACCAGCGAAGCTGGCAGCGGTCTCAATGGGTCGTTGCCGACCGTCTCGCGTTGGGGCGTTAGCCGGCCACGGAGAGGTTTTCAGCAGACTCTTTGCCGTTACGGCCAGTTTCGAGCTCGTAATTGACCTTCTGGCCTTCGTTCAGCGTGGAAAGACCAGCGCGTTCAACGGCAGAAATGTGTACAAATGCGTCTTTGCCGCCATCTTCCGGCTCAATGAAACCGAAGCCTTTGGAAGGGTTGAAAAACTTGACTGTACCTGTTGGCATATTCGTATCCTTTAGCATGCATATCGTCCGCGCCCACCACCATGGTGGCCGCGGGGTCTTTAACGTTCACATTGTCAGGAGATAAATAAGCTAACCAGCAAGCCGGTTGTTCACGTAGCGCGCATCGAATGTATCCGTATCCACGCTATATAGAGGCTCTGTGGTTTAAGTCAATGATTGTGTGGGGTTTGCGTCAGGGTGGCGGCGCAAAAGGTGTGGAAATGCCGGTCAGCCCGAGCGTTTCCAGTGGTTTTTCTGAATGTGGAGACGCTCTAGGTTTTTCGCTCCCCCCACAGAAAAAAGCCGATCAGGGCGATGGCGAGGAGGCAATAGAGGAATGAGATGTTGGCGATGGCGGCAGCGCTGAGGCCTGCATCGATCATCCAGCCGAAGGTAACGGGGGCAAGGGCGGTGGCGAACACCATGAGGGAGGTACTCAGTGAGCGGATGGAGCCCAGATGTCTGGTGCCATAGAGTTCCGGCCAGAGTACGCCGCTCACGGTCATGGCGCCACCCGTCGAAATACCTGCCAGAATGAAATAGAGGAAGATGCCATAATGAGCCTCGATGAGGCTGATCGCCAGTAGTGAGAAGGCGAGGGGCACCATGTAAAACGCCATCAGGGGCCGGAAACCGAAGCGGTCGGCGAAGGGACCGGTCAGTAGGGACGTGACGATCTTTATCCCGGCGAAGGCAGCGAAGCCCGCAGCCACAAGTTCAACCGGCCACTCTTTTGAGTGGGAGAGAAACCCCTGGTGGATGAAGAAGCCGGTAAGGATGAAGGCCGGGGCCATCATGGCGGGGATGAGAATATAGAAACGCGGGTCGCGCAGGACCTGCGCACGCGTCCAGTCGCGGGTGGACGTGTGTGGGAAGGGGTGGGCAAGCCCGTCTGTTTGAGGCAGAGCCTCGTGCCGGGGCTCCTGCCACACCAGCCAAAGGCACAGGGGCAATAGGCCGAGCATAAGCATAACTGCAAACGCAACCCATGATTGCTGCCAGCCGATCAGAACGATCAGAGCGACAATTATTGCAGGGAAAAGGGCTTCGCCAAGACTGTATCCGGTGGAGGCCAGGGTGACGGCCTTGCCTCTGTTGGTGGAAAAATACCGCCCCATGGTTGTTGAGGCGGTGTGGGACATGAGGCCCTGTCCGACGTGGCGCAGGAAAAAGAGGGCAACCACAAACATCCAGAAATGGGGCACAAGGGCGATGGCCAGGGCAGCGGCGGCCAGGACGATGATGGTCATGGCGGTGAAGGTTCGCAAGGATACCTGGTCGATTATGCGCCCGGTCCAGGGCAGGACGGCTGCGCTTAGCAGTGTGACGAACGAAAAAGCGCCGCCAAAAGCTGAAGCGGTAAGGTCGAAGGTCTCGCGCAACTGTATCTGAAAAAGGCCCACAAAAAATGACTGCCCGAAGCTGGAGCCAAAGGCCATAAGCAGGCCGAAGAAGAGCAGCCGTTTGTTGAGCTGCACAAAACGTAAGTATTGCTGGAGTGGTGCGAACATGGGGGGTGGCTACAAGGTGTGTGGGGCTTGCGCAAGAGACTTTGGTTTCCCTACAGGCTTTACCTCAAAGTGATTGGTGTTGCCGGCGGAGGTTCTTAAGTTGGCCGAACAATCATTGAGGAGTTCAGATATGTCTCTGAAAGAGCAACTTGAGGCGATGAGCACCAAGGCGCTGAAACGGTTTCCGGCTGAGGCCCTTGCTGTGATGTCAAAGGCCGCAGAAGAACTGGATGCGCAGGGGGTTGGTGATGATGGCTTGCGCGAGGGCGACCTGTTTCCCGATGTCGGGCTTTTGGACCCGACCGGCTCGCCGAGGTGCGTGGGTTGGGCGCAGAGCTGGTGGCGATCTCGCCGGAAATTCCTGATCCGTCAGAGGCCACGTCGCAAAAGAATGCGCTGACCTATCCGGTACTGACGGACCCGCAAAATGCGCTGGCAGAGGCTTTGGGCATTGTGTTTGAGCTCCCCCTGGAACTTCAGGCGCTTTACGAGGCATTTGAGCATAATCTACCGGCGGAGAACGGGGAGGCTGGCTGGCGGCTGCCGATCCCGGCGACTTATGTGGTGGGGTCCGACGGTCGTATTGTGTTTGCGCATGTTGCCAGGGACTACCGCACCCGGGCTGAGCCTGCCGAAGCGTTGGCTGTTCTGAAGGCTCATTGCGGAACTGTTTGAAGGACCAGGTTTTAAGGCCTGTTTCGGACCCGATTTAATAAAATTCGGGCTGTTGAGCGCGTATGCGTGGCACGTCCCCTGGCGGGTGCGCTACAATTTTTGGTAAATATTGGAGCTTTTCCGGCGCTGTTCTCCCGGTACCTCATTAACCTTGAGACTTGATGGGGGGCTGGAGCGAAGGGCTGGCTGGTTCACGTTATTTTCTTATGTTTACAGTCTGTTAACCATGAACCCCCGGGATTGCCCGGGATCATGCTGATGTTGCAGGTCCTGGCCGGAAAGATCTCCACGTTGCGTCGGGGCCTTCGGTCTGTGTCATAAATATCATACCTGTCACGCAAGAGTGACCGAACTTGCGACAATTTTACCCAATCAACTTGACTCAATCTGCAATTCCAGCTCGGTTGGATACGAGGGATGCTGACTGGCCAGGGGGGGATGGTTTGCCTATGAGGGGACAACCGACACCTTCCGATCCAGCTGCAATTGTGTAAACGCATCGAGGGTCGAGGAGGATCATTCCATGAATAGAAGCAGAGTGCGCTCTGCGCTACTTGGCAGCGCCGTTGGTGTTGCCATGGTGGCGGCATCGGGCACTGCGAACGCGCTAGAGTATAATTTTGGCGGCGTTCAAGTGTTTTTTGATACGACAGTGTCTGCTGGCGTATCTGTGAGGGTTGCTGAAACCAATCCGCTTTTCCTGCCTGAAGGCAATGGAGGTCCGCTGGACCAACGGGATCTGCTGGGGCCAGTGGCCGGCGGTACTGTTGCAGCGCCGAGTGCGGCTGCGCAGGCACCGAACTCTCTGTTCGTTCCAGATAACCGTCAGGCGGACAATTTCGGCGGGTCGGTTAACGGCGACGATGGCCGGCTGAACTTTGACCGGGGCGATCTGACCTCTGGTCTTGTCAGGGTCACGAATGACATTCAGGCGAACTATCAGAACTACACGTTCTTTGCTCGTGTGAACTCATTCTATGACGCTGTGCTGGATGACAGAGGCTCGTATGCCCGTTCAGGCATTGGCGACGGTGCCGAAGTTGATGTGGCCCGCGATATTGATCTGCTCGACTTCTACGTGTCGGGCGATTTCAATGTTGGCAGTCTGCCGCTCAACGTGCGTATCGGTAAGCAGGTTGTGAACTGGGGGGAAGCCACCTTCATTCTCAATGGCATTAGTTCTTGGAACCCGTTTGACGTGAATGCGTTCCGGCGTCCTGGTGCTGAAGTCAGAGAAGGTTTGCTGCCGATCTGGGGTGCCTATGCCTCGATTGGTCTGCCGTATGATCTGTCTCTGGAAGCTTTCTATCAGTTTGAGTTCCAGGAACTACAGCTTGACCGTCCAGGTACACCGTTTGCGACTTCAGACGTTGCGCGGGTTGGTAGCCAGCTTGGTGGCAATGTCGGGGGTGTTGCGTTCACGTCCGGCTCACAGCGGTCTGGTTCGTTCAAACGAAATTGTGACGGGACTACGACTCTTGGTGGCTTCTTCGCTCCTGGCTGTGCCCAGGGTGATGGCAGCTTCATTGACTACCGGGATGATATTCCAATCGGCATCAATGAGCAGGTTCGTCTCGCCAACGGTGACCGGACAGCCATCGGTCGTGGTGTAGACCGGGAAGCAAAAGATACGGGCCAGTATGGTGCGGCTCTTCGCTGGTATTCTGAAGACCTGAACTCTACCGAGTTTGGCTTCTACTTCATGAATTACCATTCCCGTCTGCCGATTGTCAGCCAGCGCACGCTTGCGCCTATCGTTGGTATTACGACTACTGGTGCCAGCTCAACAGCGCTGACACGACAGCTTGCAAGTGCTGGGTGTCTGGGTGCTTTTGGGCCCGCGTCCGGTGCTTTATCGGCGGCTAATCCAACAGGCGAGTTTGCTACAGTCCTCTTCGGTAACCCGGCTCTTGCGGGTGGTATTGCGACAGCTACAACGGCTGGTGGTGGACCAATTCTTGATCCACTTGGTCTTTTGTCCAATGCTGGGCTCGACGCAACGATTGATGGCACCATTCCTTTTATTGACTTGGATCCGGGCACGGTGGGTGTCCAGAATGGCTTCCTAAACGGCGGTATTACTATAGCGGGTGCCGCACCAACGCTTCGCAAGCTTGCCCAGATCAACTGTATTTTGGCAATTACGCAATCGACTGCGGCTGTTGGCTTCACACCGACGGATGTTGGTGGTTTGAGCAACGCATTGCCATTGCTCCGGACGGGATCGGAACTTTTGTCTCTGGACTTCCAGCAGGAGCTGTTCCTTGAATATCCGGAAGATATTCAGCTCTTCGGGGTGTCGTTCAACACCACCCTGGGTGACTGGGGTGTGCAGGGGGAAGTTGCGTACCGTCGTGACCAGCCATTGCAGCTCGATACGGACTCCATCACCATTGCTGCTGCTGCTGCAGGCTGTGCGTTTGCCCCTCTGGGTGACGCTGCTCTTCTGGGGTTTGAACCGCTGGTGAACCAGGGAACAGGCTGTGCCGGGTCACTGGCTTCGGGCGGTATTGTTGGTCAGGAAATCAACGGCTTTGTTCGTGAGGAAGTTGTTACCTTTGATATCGGGACAACAGCGACCTACACCAACTCCCACCCGATTATCGGGGCTCTTGGTGCTGACATCGGCATCCTGCTGACGGAAGTTGGAGCCATGTATGTTCCTGACGCTCCAGGTGAAGGTGATTTCACTCGGCTTCAACTGGGCAATGTATGTACCTCTGGTTCGGACTTGCCACTCGGTGGTCTTCTGGCTCTTGACGCCCGTTCAGGTTGTCGTTCCTCGGCTTTCTCCTACGGCTATGTTCTGGTGGGTATCCTCCAGTACAACAATGCCTTTGGAACGCCGATCACGCTGAGCCCGTCGATTGCATGGTCGCACAACGTGAAGGGCAATTCGCCAGCACCGCTGTCGAACTATCGTGAGGGTCGCAAGCGTGTGAGCCTCAGCCTTAACGGCTCTTATCAGAGCACGTGGCGCGGTGGTATCTCTTATGTCAACAACTTCGGCAATGAGAAATACACCAACACAGGTGACCAGGACTTTGTCTCGGTCAATCTGAGCTACTCGTTCTGAGCTTGTCCTGAAGCGCAGGCTTTAGGACATTCCTGAAAAATAGAAGCCCGGCGGATTATCCGCCGGGCCTTTTTCATGTCCTCATTTCCTGTCCAGTCCCGCGAGAGGTTTACTCATTACGAAGATTTAATATCCGCCGGAAAAAATTCCCATGATTTCAATGTCTTGGTAGGCTCCGTTGCGGTGACATTTCCGATTGTTAACAGACAGGCGGCACGGAAACAGTTAGGCTTTGGCACAAGTGGTGCTTATTTCTTCGCGTTGGGGGAATGACGTAAGACGATGGCTTCGTGGTCGTTCGAGCGAGCTGCTACTGAATTGAAACGCGGGGGTGTTTCTTAGGAGGGAACCTATGAAGAATAAATTGACACTAGGTTTGGCATGTTGCCTGACCGCAGGCGCTTTCGCGACCAGTGCATTGGCGGGCGTTCCAGCCTCCCAGGCCGACCGGTTGGGGAATGATCTGACTCCAATGGGATCAGAGCGTGCCGGCAGCGGGGACATTCCCGCATGGACAGGTGGTTTGTCCAGCGTTCCGAGCAATGTTTCGTTTTCAGCCGACAAGCTGTTACCGAACCCATTTTCAAGCGATCCGATCAAATTCACGGTCACGAGCGCCAACATGGGCCAGTATGACGACCAGTTGACGACGGGTTACAAAACACTGCTGTCGACTTATCCATCTTATAAGATGAATGTCTACCAATCACGGCGGACGTGTGCATTCCCTGAAGCGGTTTATGCTGCGACGGCTAACAATGCCCTGGTTGGTGAGCTGGCTGGTGGCGGCAATGGTATTGGTGGAGCCATTAACGGCTTTCCGTTCCCCATTCCGAGCAGTGGTCTTGAAATCATATGGAACCACACATTGCGGTATCGTGACTTCAAGGTCACCCGTCAGACAGCAAACGCGGCTGTAACGCGCGGTGGTGACTACACGAATGTGATCTCTCAGCAGGATATCATTTTCCGTTATTCGGATCCGCAGTTCAGTGCGGCTGAGCAGCTCGACAATATCTCGATCTACTTTATTGCCAATACTGTGGCACCTGCGCGTTCTGCCGGTTCCGTGATCCTTGTTCACGAAACGCTTGACCGATCAATCGACCCACGTAAAGCCTGGCAGTATAGCCCTGGCACGCGTCGTGTTCGTCGCGCACCAAACATTGCCTATGACAATCCAGGCGTAAACTCTGATGGTCTGAGCACTTCAGATTCATTCGATGGCTACAATGGCGCGCCGGATCGTTATGACTGGACGGTTGTTGGCAAGGCAGAAAAATTTGTCGTAGAGAATGCATATGATTCAATCAATGCGTCCTATGATGAGCTTATTCAGCCACTGCATCTTAATCAGGATACGTTGCGGTATGAGTTGCGTCGTGTGTGGACGATTGAAGCCAATCTGAAGCCAAACACACGGCATGTTTATGGCCGTCGTGTTATGCATATGAATGAAGATAGCTGGACCCTCATGTCTGCCGAAAATTATGACGCGCGTGGTGAGCTGTGGCGTGTTCAGGAAATGCATGGCATTCAGCGCTATCATGTTCCGCTTTGCAACAAGGCTGCTGAAATTGTCTATGACATGCAGGCAGGACGTTATCTCGCACTGACTATGGAAAATGATGAAGGCCCAACCAACTATACGGCCGATGAGCTGAACTCTCAGCACTTCACACCAGCCGCCATTCGTCAGATGGGTACACGGTAAAACGAACGCTGTTGTTTTTTTGAACAAGAGTGATGTTTTTGGAAAATGGCCCCGGGAGTTCTCAACCCCCGGGGCTTCTCTTTGCCCGGACAGAGCGTTGTTATGCGCCTGCCTGTGGGCGGGCGTTAACCGATCAGGGTGCTTTTGGCACTTCGGCTTGGTGTTCCAAGCGTTAGCCTATAGGATAATGTGGGTTGCGCCTGCGGGGTTGGCCCACAATCTACCGGGTTCCGGAACCACCGGAATTTCGTGTCTGTCTTGGTCTTTCAAGCCGGGGAAGTCCCCGATAACAAGAAGCAGTGGCCAGGATTGTCGACGGCTGGATCAATATACAAACAGGTTTGTTTGGTGTCGGTCTGACTTTATTGGGAGTTTGAGCATTTCATCAGCGCTCATATCGGCGCGGGGTGCTCTAGAGGGAACAATGTGAGTATTCAGGTCATGACAGTAATGAAATCCAATTCAATTGTCGGCAATCTCAGCCGTCACGCCACCCGGTCCATTTCTTCAGCTCTGCTGGCTCTTTCTTTTGCTGTTGCTCCTGTTGCAGCGGTTCAGGCGGATGAGTTTAATGGCAAACCAATCAACTATGCGACAGAGTCCGCGCTGGCCTCTAAGAAATTGCTTCTTGATGTGGTTCAAGCCAACGGGCGGATTATCGCGGTTGGTGAGTTTGGCCACATAGTTTATTCCGATGATGAGGGTAACTCCTGGAGCCAGGCAAACTCAGTGCCGACCCAGGTCACGTTGACGTCTGTGAGCTTTCCAACGAGCGAGGTTGGTTATGCGGTTGGTCACGATGCGGTCATCATTAAAACTGTTGACGGCGGGGAAAACTGGGTTCTTATCTACGAAGATTTTGACGCTGAGACGCCCTTAATGTCGGTGCTTTTTGATACGCCGACCCATGGGCTGGCGATGGGTGCATTTGGCTATCTTCTGGAAACAACCGATGCCGGGGTCACCTGGGCACAACGCCCGGTCATTGAAGGGGGAGAGGATGATTTTCATCTGAATGACTCCTTCCTTGATACGGATGGAACGATCTGGATCGCAGCCGAGTTCGGCATCGTCTACCGTTCTGACGATCAGGGTGCGACCTTTACCAGACTGCAGACACCCTACGAGGGGTCATTCTGGGGTGGTCGAGCTCTCAGCGACGGGGCTGTGCTTATTTATGGCATGCGTGGCAACGTTTTCCGCTCGGAGGACGATGGTGCGGTCTGGACGAAAGTGGAAACAGGCTCCACTAAATCGTTTGGGGGGAGTGCGGAGCTTGCTGACGGGACTGTTGTTCTGGCCGGTCTGAACGGTGCCGTGGCCTACTCCTCCGACGGGGGTAAGTCCTTTCAGACGGTGAGCCGGGTTGATCGCTCTGGCTACAATGCCGTGATCGGTGTGAAGGATGACAGGATTGCAATTTTCGGCGAGCCGGGGATCAAGATCATGCCGGATACGGCCGAGGCCGCGCTGGCAGCGGGCAGCACCTGATCTGACCTGGTTTGGGCTCGGATGTTTGAGAGAAATGTAAAGGCCCCAGGTTTCGGGGCCTTTTTCATTGCGGTGGGGCTACGTCCGGCCCGCGCATTTACGGGCTCTCCTCTGGTGCCGATGGCCCGCGTCCGCTAGATTTGCACGCAATCAGAACTGTTAGGGTGGGTTGGAGAGTGGATAAATTTGAAACCTTTGGGGCCTTCACGCGCATTGTGCGCGCAGGCCGGGTGGCGCTGGTTGAGTTTGATCGCGGCGACGGGTTGAACGCGTTGTCGGTGGCTGCGATGAAAGAACTCACTGCGGTTGCGGACAGTTTTGAAGATGATCTTGAAATTTCTGCCATTGTTCTCACAGGAACGGATAACGTCTTTTCCGCTGGCGCGGACTTGAAAGACCCGGCCCTTGCCATGCGCCCTGAAGGTCTGCTTCAGCGTCGTCACGCGCTTAAAGTGGGGCCGAACATGTGCGGAGCCTGGGAACGGCTGGAGCAGATTACGATCGCAGCCGTGGAGGGTTTTTGCATTGGAGGTGCCAGCGCCCTCGTTGCGGCGCTTGATATTCGTATTGCCAGCCGGGAGGCTTTCTTTCGGCTGCCCGAAGTGCCGCTGGGCATGAATATGAGTTGGCAGACCAATCCGCGTCTGGTCAATCTCATGGGGCCTGCCAAGACAAAGCTTTTTACCATTTTGGGCGAGCCGCTTCGTGCCGAGCAAGCAGCGGAGTGGGGGCTGGTTGAAGAGGTTGTTGAAGCGGGCGGCGCGCGTGCAGCGGCGATCGATTTGGCAGAGCGTTTCGGAGCGCTGCCGCCTGTTGGCGTGCGCATGTCAAAGCAGTCCATCGATGTGGCGGCCAAGGCGTTGAACCACGCGACGACCTATATGGACCGGGATCAGTTTGCGCTGGCAGCAACTTCGCGCGATCAGAGTGAAGCCATCGCTGCATTTCTAGAAAAACGAAAACCAGTTTTCACGGGAGAATAGTATGGGCCGGGTTGAGGGAAAAATGGCGTTTGTGACGGGAGCGGCGCAAGGGCTCGGGCGGGCAAGCGCTCTCATGTTGGCGCGGGAGGGTGCAAAGGTCACGGTTGCCGACATTAATGTTGCAGGTGCGGATGACGCGGCTGCGGAGATCAACTCCCTCTACGAGGGCTGCGGGTTTTCGGTGGAGCTGGATGTTACTTCCGAAGATCAATGGCGCGCGACGCTGGAGCAGGCGCACGCGCGTATGGGTGGCTTGAACGTACTTGTAAACAATGCCGGCATCGGCGGGGGGACGACGGTTGAAGACACGGATTTCGCGACCTGGAAAAAAGTTCAGGAAGTTGATGTTGATAGTGTGTTTCTGGGGTGCAAGTACGCCCTTCCTCTGATGCGCGCTCATGCGCCGGGGTCAATTATCAATATTTCCTCAATTGCCGGGCTGATCGCCGGCCACAATATGGCTGCATACAATGCTGCCAAGGCGGCGGTGTGGCTGTTGTCCAAATCGGTTGCGTTACATTGTGCAAAACGGGGTTACAATATTCGCTCCAATTCAGTTCACCCGACCTTTATCGACACGCCTATACTTGACGGGATGGTCGGTGATGGCATGACCCGGGATGAGCTGAAAGCGAAACTCGGGCGACAAATCCCTCTGGGAAGAGTGGGGGATACGGATGATATTGCTTATGCGGTTTTATACCTGGCGAGCAACGAGTCTAAATACATCACCGGTTCGGAGATCAAGGTGGATGGTGGCATTAGCGCTATGTAATAAGGTTGGGGCAAGGGCGCGTGGCGTTACTGCGGGCCTCGGGATATTTCTGTTCATCCTTCCCGCTGTGGCCGTTGCCGACGATGCTGGCGTGAACGCGGGGGCGGACGAGGCTGTCGGCACCCGCTATCACATTACGGTTGATGATCTGCCAGCCCCCTATGCAACACCTTCCGCCAGCAACCGCGCGGTTGTGATCTCCCGGCCACCAGGTGCCCGCCTGCGTGTGCCTGAGGGGTTTGAGGTGACCCTATTTGCGGAGGGGTTGCAACACCCCCGGGCGATGGTGGTTGCGGATGATGGGACAGTTTTTGTTGCGGAGCCAAATGCCGGACAGATCACACGCCTTGAGGATGTGGATGGCGATGGGCTGGCTGAGAGCATCACCGCATTTGCGCATGGCTTTCGGTTGCCGTCTGGCCTGGCCTTCAATGAAGGGGGACTTTACGTTGCTGATGAACGGGCGGTTTGGTGGCTTGGCGCCATACGGGGGCAGCAGACGGCAGAGGCGCGACGGCCCGTTACGCGCCCGGGGGCGCTGGGGAATGCTGGTGGTCATTGGACGCGGATGCTCCGTTTTTCCCCTGATGGGCAGAGTTTCTATGTCTCGATAGGCAGCGAGAAAAATCTAGATGAAGAGGTGTTGCCGCGGGCCAGCATTCAACGATTTGAGCTGGCGACCGGGGAGCAACAGCTTGTCGCGTCGGGTCTGCGCAATCCGGTGGGTCTTGCGTTTCACCCTGACAGTGGGCGGCTCTTTAGCGTTGTGAGCGAACGTGACGGCATGGGTGAAGAGCTTGTTCCCGACTATCTGACGGAAATAGTTACCGGCGGATTTTACGGGTGGCCTTATGCCTACCTGGGACCAAATAAAGACCCGGGATTTGGTGACCTTCGGCCCGACCTTGTTGAGGAAACGCGTGTGCCTGATGTGTTGTTTGCTGCGCATTCCGGCGTGCTTGGTCTGGTTTTTTATGACGGGGAGCAGTTTCCTGAAGACTATTCAGGTGATGCCTTTGTGGCACTGCACGGTTCGTGGAATGCGGCAACACCCACCGGATACAAAGTCGTTCGGGTCCCGTTTTCCAATGGTCGCCCGCTGGGTACGTATGAGACTTTTGTTGTGGGCTTCTGGACGGAGGGAGAAACCCCGGCGAGGGTCTGGGGGCGCCCGGCGGGTCTTGTGGTGGCGGGGGACGGCAGTCTGCTCATCTCTGATGATGAAGGGGGCACGATATGGCGTGTCCGCTGGACGGGAAACTAGAACAGGGACTGCACTGCGGCGTGTACGCTTTTGAATGTGAGAGGTTTCATGTTCTCCGGTGCTTCCAGCAATTCATCCAGAACATTACCGGTAACGAAAGTGGCTCCGGCGTCCTTCAGGGCTTCGGCAATGATGACGTTTGGGACGCCTACAAAGCAGGTCAGAAGCCTCGCGGCTTTGGCTGAGGCGATGAATTTCCTGGCGTCGGACACAAGGGATGCCGGATTGAGTTTGGGGGAAATTTGGTAGGAGAGTGTTGTCGCACCCATGGCGGCGCACTCTGATGTTGGGAAAGACAGGCTTGGGGCCCTGATTATCAGAGCACGAAACGTCCCATTTATTCCGGCAATACGACGGGCGAGGGTGGCAGGTGGTGTGTGCTTAGGGATTCCAACAATTTCCACCATCAGGAGTTTTCTCAAGGGGTCGGGGATATTTTCCGTAATTTTTGATACTTCCTTTCGGCCGGCGCCCGATGACAAGGTGTCAAAATGTATTTGAGACAGCAGAAGGGATGTAAAACTATTTTGATAAAGCTCGGCGGCAATCTCGACCTGGGTTTGGAGCATGTGCAGGTCCAAATCTTGCCGGTCGACTGCGGACGCTTCGCTTCCCAGTATTTCGTGGCCTCGTGCGGTCGGGGCATGGTCATTTGTATTGAAGGGCGTGATGACGTATCCGATCAGGACTTCCTGGCGCACATTCCAGACCGGGCTGTAGCCAATATTGTATGAGGCTGTTCGGTGCGTCTGCGCGGCGCGGATCTGATCCAGAGAAATATCGAGTTTCTCTGTAGCAAGATTAGCCTCATTTGGCTGGGAAATTTCTGTCCATGCCGGGCTCTTCTCTTTGTGAGCGCTTTTTGACGCTGCGGGTGATGGCGTTGTGTTGTCTTGCGGGGCTGGTTCCGACAGTGCTTCGCTTAGAATTTCTCTGTAAAGCTTTCCATCCTTTGGCCTGATGTCCATCAATGTAGAGTGGGAATTTTCTTTGAGGATGGCACTCACTTTGTCGTTGATGTCGCGGCTTGTTTTTTTTGCTGCTCCTGCATCATCCTTGTCAAAGACGATAAGATAATTTTCCGGTCCGATAGGAGTTGAAAAATCCCACGGTCCAAGTTCTGAAGAGAGAACCTGTTCGACCGTGGCGTGGACGTTTTTCTTTTCGCCCTCCCATCTGTCCCCCAGACTCTCTCGTAAGCTTGAAAATTCCAGTATTTGTATCTGACCGGGATTCCTGTTCGGGATTGTTTGAGAGGACTCTCTATCCGATGAACGGCGCTCCTTATCCGAAGAACGGTGCTCCCTGTCCGAAGAACGGCGCTCTAGCTGAATCGGTACATCTTTGTTACCAATCGTGGTCATTCACGTCACTCCCCATCGCTTCTATGCACCTGCGCGAACGGATTTGCAGGGTCACCCGAAGATCAGGGTGTCCGGGGATGAATAAAATTTGGTTAAGTAAACTCCGCATTCCACATTGAAAAATCTCTTCAACTTCCGGTTGATGAGCTTATGTGCGTTACCGGGTTCTCCGGCATCGGTGAAATCCTAGCTGTTCCCTACGGAGATGAATATGTTTTGGGGTGTCAGCCTGCGCGTAGGTAATGAAGATGTATCTGTACCAATAACCTTACAAAAACAAAAATTATACTTTTACGAGCATGAAAAACATCGCGGATTTTCCCAAACCCGCTGCTTTTCTGAAATGGGGCATCGGCCTGTGCAATGCAACCGGGTGTCAGCCCTTAAAGGCTGCTTCGCGCGCTTTGCGTACCGTTTCGTTGGTTTGATTGAAGAGAAGCATGCGACGTGCCTCTTCCTCCTCCGGGCTCCGCTCTGCTTTTCCGAGGGTATCGCCGGCTGCCCGGCCTCGTTTCACCGCCTCGCGTTCCCCTACTTCGTCGACCCAGCGCTTTACATTCGGGTAGGCATCCCAGTTCTCTTCCGGGCACGCGTGCCTGTTCGCCAAGCTGCGCGATGTTGCTTCTGGTGAGGGATGTCTGCGTGGATTGCGGTGGGGCGCGGTGTTATTACTTGTACTGAGGCCTGGACGGGTTCTTCCAATCCAGGCCCCATGTCGTTTGAGTATCTTAGCCGTAACGGTAAGGCCTTCCGGCTTTTTCCATTGATGCATTGTAGGTCTTCAGTATTTGCACGACCTTGGCTTTGGTTTCACTCTCAGCAGCAATTTCATCCCAGAAATCCTGGGCGGCTGCTTCTACCGTCGCCCACTCCTCATCGGGAATGGTGGTGAGCTGCATCTTGGTACCGTTTACCCGCAGGTCGGCCTCACCCCCCCAGTACCACCATTGGCGATAGTAATGGGAGCTGTCCATGGTCAGCTTGAGCAATACCTTGAGATGTTCGGGTAGCTCGTTGTAGCGGTCCATGTTGGCGAAGAATGATCCAGCCCAGGCACCTGAGATGTTGTTGGTCAGGAAGTAGTCGGTGACGTCCGCCCAACCGACGGTGTAGTCCTCTGTGATGCCTGACCAGGCGACGCCGTCGAGTTCGCCGGTCTGTATCGCGACCTCAATATCCTCCCAGGGCAGCGTTACAGGTACGACCCCAAACTGTTCCAGGAAGCGTCCCGCCGTCGGGAAGGTGAACACGCGCTTGCCGCGCAGGTCAGCCAGCGAACGGATCGGCTCTTTGGTGGCGAAGTGGCACGGGTCCCATGCGCCTGCCGACAACCACTTTACGCCGACTTTGGCATATTCTTCATCCCATATTTCTCCCAGTCCGAATTGGTTGAACAGGACGGGCACGTCGAGTGAATAGCGGCTGGCGAACGGAAAATACCCGCCAAACACTGTCACTTCGGTGGGTGAGGCCATTGAGTCATCGTCTGACTGAACAGCGTCAATCGTTCCTTTTTGCATGGCCCGGAAAAGCTCGCCAGTTGGAACGAGCTGGTCTGCGAAAAAAAGCTCGATCTCCATTTCGTCGCGTGCAACTGCGTTGAACTGATCGATTGCCGGTTTTATGACATGTGCTGCCAGGGCCGGCCCGGCATAAGTCTGCAACCGCCATTTGATCTTTGTGTTGGCATGAACCGCAGGAGCGGCAAGCGTTGCTGCGCCTGCAATCCCTGCAGTGGTAAGAAATTTACGTCTGGTGGTCATCTTCAACTCCGTTTTGTTGTTGTGATAAGCACTTCACCTCTGTGAGCTAGGCTCTCGTTTTGTCTAATCCCCCTGTTTTGGTTTCACTTGCCGTACACGTAATTTGGTAGCCACAGCGCAATATCAGGAAGCGCCATGACCAATGCGAGTGCCACCATCATTATGCCGACAAAGGGAATGATGGAACGATAAATGTCTCTCAGCCCAATTTCAGGGGGAGCCATAGCGCGCATGAGAAAGAGGTTGTATCCAAAAGGCGGTGTCATATAGGCGATCTGGGTGGTGATTGTGTAAAGCACGCCGTACCAGATCAGATCAAAGCCGAGGAGGGCAACGAGGGGGATGTACAAAGGCGCGACAATGACCAGCATTGCGGTGTCGTCGAGGAAGGTTCCCATCACCAGGAAGGAAAGCTGCATCAAAATCAGGATTATCCATGGATTGAGGTGAAGCTGGTCTGTGAACAGATGATCTATGGCTTTGACGGCGCCCAGGCCATCGAAGACGGCCCCAAACCCCATGGCAGCCAGGATAATCCACATGAACATGCAGGTAATCGCGAGAGTTTGGCGGACCGAGTTTTCAAAGACGATTTTTGTCATGCGGCCTTTGAGGACGGCGGCGAGGAATGCCGCCATGGCGCCGATGGCTGAGCTTTCAACAAGGCTGGTCCAGCCATTGATGAAGGGAACCATCATGATGGCGAAGATGGAAAGGGGAAGCAGCCCGGCGCGCAAAAGCCGCAGCTTTTCCGCCAGCGGTACGTCCAGCTCTTCTTTGGACAGCGCAGGGCCCAGTTTTGGATTAAGGCGGCAGCGAACGGCGATATAGATGATGAACATGGCGGCCATCATGAGGCCGGGCATGAGACCTGCGAGCCACAATTGCCCAACCGGCTGGCGCGCGATCATTGCATAAAGGACCAGGACCACAGAGGGGGGAACGAGTATCCCAAGCGAGGACCCCGCCTGCACAACCCCGGTGACCATCCGCTTGTCATACCCCCGGCGCAACAGTTCGGGAAGCGCTATTGTCGCTCCGATTGCCATGCCTGCAACGGAAAGACCGTTCATGGCGGAAATCAGGACCATTAAGCCGATGGTACCTATTGCCAGCCCGCCATTGATGCGCCCCATCCAGACATGAAACATCTGGTAGAGGTCATCTGCAATCTTGGATTCTGAGAGTATGTAGCCCATGAAGATGAACATGGGCAGGGTGAGAAGGGGGTACCATTTCATCAGTTTGATGGCGGAGGTAAAGGCAATGTCGCCACCACCCGTGCCCCACAGAAAAACGGCGGCGACGGAGCCAACGATGCCGATGGCACCAAAGACCCGCTGGCCTGTCATAAGCATGAGCATCATCGAAGAAAACATAATGATCGCGATGAGCTCGTATGACATCAGATCTCGTGCCCCCTGATACGTGCGATGTCTTTCAGGAATTCAGAAATGGCTTGCAGGATCATCATGAGAATGCCGATACACATGATTGTTTTTATTGGCCACATGTAGGGGCGCCAGGAGGAATAACT
Source organism: uncultured Parvibaculum sp. (assembly GCA_964573935.1). GTDB lineage: Bacteria > Pseudomonadota > Alphaproteobacteria > Parvibaculales > Parvibaculaceae > Mf105b01. Next base: position 47,054 of record CAZNLO010000001.1, read on the forward strand.
TCGCTCCCCATACTGGATGGCGTAGGTGGTGCTCTCAATACCGCCATAGAGAAGCACGCCGAGGTAAAACAGCAGGAAGAAAATAGTGAAGGCATCTATCCAGGCTTTGGTGCGTGGAGACCACGACCCGTAGAAAAGATCCATCCGGACGTTTGCGCCAAGCTGGATTGAATAAGGCCCCCCTAAGATATAGTAGGCCACCATGACAAATTGGGCCATTTCTAGGGTCCATAAGGACGGCAGAAAGAATGTCTTGGATATGGATGACCACATCAGTATGCCGATCATCACGAAAATCAGGTACATCGCTATGCGCCCAATTTTGTAATTGAACGCATCGACGGTTTTCACATATTTGGCTGCGTACCCGGACACCCTTGTTTCCCCATACTTTCGTATGGGTATCATTACCCGAATGGAAGCAAACTTCTAGGCGCTTGTGCTAAAATATTGATTGCGTACTTTGGAGGGCCTGTGTGTAGACTTTTAGTCTACGCGGAGAACGGCGAGGCGGGTGCCACGGATGTGCTTTAGCGGTTTCCCCTGGCCCAGTTCGTTGAGAAACTTCCAGACCCCGACGCAGGCTGGTGAGTAATCGTGCCAGAAGATGAGGCCTCCTTTGGCGGCCATTCGGAGCGCCTTTTCGGTGTCACTTTTCACATATGAATAGGCGTGGCTGCCATCAATGAAAATAAGGTCGCACTGACCTGCCCAGGCGGTGTCATCAAACTCTTTACTGTCTGCAAACAATTGCTCAATCTTGGATTCTACCGCAGTGCCAGAATAGTGAAACTGAGTGAAGGTAGATTCTTCCCTGGCAATTTTCGTCCACCGGTCATTGTCCGGGTCGGTGGGGTCAGAAATGTAACTCTCAACCGTATCCGGTGTCAGGGTGATAGTTCCAATACGTGCGTCGTCCGGGGCATTGCGGGCGAGCAAATAAGTTGTGCGACCGGTGCAGGTGCCAAATTCAAAAATATGCCGTGCGTTCTTTGCCAGGGCGGCCAGAACCCAGACTTCCTCGGTCGTTGTAGATGCCTGCGACCCCTGTTCACCGAGGATTATGGCTTCTGCACCGTGGGAGGTGCCGGTTTCCAGTTCGGTAAAAATCGGATCAATATCTGCTGGATTGACCTGAGGGAGTGCGGAGCTGTCGAATAAAGGCCGGCCTTTGCGTCGGCGACGCTCCTTCAACCCGTATTTGAGGGCGGCGATGGCCAGCCCCAGGGAGATAACCAGCAGTCCCAGAAGTACCATTTCAAGATTGGTCATAGGGTATTACTCCTTGCTCCGTCAGGCAGTTGTATCGTGCCGCATCATATGGGGTAGAAAACAACCGGGAAGCAAGCCCACGCGCGTTTTGTGTCTATTTTCCAGAGGATGCGCCGAAGAGAAAATCGTGTTAAAAAGCGCACCTGCTTAAATTCTACGAAAACCAACCAGCGGCGGAGCCCATGCAGTCTCTTCTTATCCTGCTTTCCCAAGTCATTAATTTGTATATATGGATTGTTATCGCGAATGCCATTTTGAGTTGGCTCGTGGCCTTTAACGTGGTGAACACGCAAAACCGTTTCGTCTATGCGGTGGCCGACATGCTCTATAAGGTGACAGAACCTGCGATGCGCCCCATTCGGCGTATTATGCCCAATCTTGGCGGGATTGACCTTTCACCTGTGGTGTTGATTCTGGGCCTGATTTTTCTTCAAAACCTGGTATTTGAGATGTTCGGGGCCGTGCGCGGCGGTTTTTAACTTTCCCGCCTGTGCTGCTGAAACGAGCGCGCGTTTATTTGGCTTGGGGTGTGACGGGGAGATGAAATGGCGGATGCGACGCGAATTGAGGGGAAGCCTTTTTCCACCCGGTTAAGGAAGACGGTGGGCACCCATGTGGCGCGTTTGAAGCGCGATCATGGGATCACGCCCGGTCTTGCTGTGGTTCTGGTGGGAAGCGATCCGGCTAGTGAGGTCTATGTTCGCAACAAGGGCATTGCGACCCGTGAGGCGGGGATGAACTCGTTTGAGTTTCGGATGTCTGCGCAGGCAACCGAAGAAGAAGTGCTTGCGAAAGTCCGTGAGCTTAACGCCGATGAAACGGTACACGGTGTGCTTGTGCAGTTCCCTGTCCCGGATCAGATTTCCCAACAACGTGTGATCGATACTATTGACCCTGCTAAGGATGTGGACGGGCTGCATCCGCTGAATGCGGGGCGGCTTTCGTCGGGTCTGCCGGGGCTGGTTTCATGCACGCCGCTTGGCTGTCTCATCATGGCGCGGGCCTCGGTGGAGGGCACGCTTTCGGGAAAGCACGCCGTCGTGGTCGGGCGTTCCAATCTGGTGGGCAAACCGGTGGCGCAACTTTTACTGAACGAGAATTGTACGGTTACGATTGCGCATTCGCGTACGCGCAATCTGCCGGAGATTGTGGCGCAGGCGGATGTGTTGATTGCGGCGGTGGGACGCCCCAGGATGATCGAGGGCTCATGGATAAAGCCGGGGGCTGTTGTTATCGATGTCGGGATCAACCGTGTGCCGGCACCAGAACGGGGCGAGGGGAAAATGCGCCTGGTCGGTGATGTGGATTACGAAGGGGCGCTTTGCCGCGCCTCCGCGATTACACCTGTGCCCGGCGGGGTTGGCCTTATGACGGTAGCCTGTCTTATTCGCAACACGGTTGTTGCGGCCTCTATGCAAAACGGGCTCGCAGTGCCCGATGATCTTTAGGAAGCACAGATATGGAAACACGGATGCTTGGAGGCCTCTGGCCGGTTAGTGTGCTTGCGCTCGGTGGTGGCGGGCTTGGTCAGATTTGGGGAGAGACCGATCGCGAAGAGGCGGTGGCGACAGTTCGGGAGGCTGTGGACGCGGGCATTACGCTCTTTGATGCAGCGCCTTCCTATGGGCGGGGCGAGGCGGAGAGGGTGTTCGGGGAGGCCTTTGAGGGAAGCCCCCCGGGGCAAGCCCGTTTTACCACCAAGTGTCTTCTGGGGTCTCCGCCGGTTGAGGAAGTGTATGAGCGTCTGGAACGCTCCCTTCTACGATCCCTTGAGACCATGAAAATTGAGCGGGTCGATCTGTTTTTTCTGCACTCTAATATTTGTCCTGACGATTATGTTTACCAGCGCGACGGTGCCATGCAGCACCGGTTTGTCACGAGCTGGTCTCTATACGAAGACCATGTTGTTCCAGCCTTTGAGAAGCTGAAAGCAAAAGGTCTGATCGCTGATTGGGGGATTACGGGTACGGGACTTCCCTTGAGTATTATGGATGCGCTGCGTGCGGACACCAGACCGGCGGCGGCTCAGATTGTTACGAACCTCCTGGACAGCGCAGGCAATATGCGCCGCTATGAAGAACCGCCAGAGCCTCGTAATATTATTCGCACAGCGGTCAACAATGGTGTCGGGGTGCTGGGTATTCGGGCAGTGCAGGCGGGTGCACTTACGGACGGGCTTGATCGCAGTGCTGACCCTGAAGAACAGTCGGACTTTGAAAAAGCAGCATCGTTTCGCGCACTAGCCGCAGAGCTTGGGCAGGACCCGGCGGTTTTGGCGCATCGGTATGCGTTGGCTATTGAAGGCGTGGAAACGGTGATCCTTGGGGTGAAGAACCGGAAGGAGCTGCGGGCTCTCGTTGCCGGCGTGAATGAGGGAGCGCTTGAAGGCGAGACCATCAAAAAAATTGACGCGCTCAGATTGAGTTTTCTAATGCCGCGTATGCCAATTGATTGAGAGGATTATGGTGAGGAGGTTCATCGCGAAGCAGTGTTACGGCCTTCTTCTTGTTGGCCTTGCTGTGTTTTTTGTTCCGCTTAATTCCGGTACGGTGAGGGCGGCAGACCCGGAAGGCGGGATGGTTGAATGGCCGCGCGAGGATATGGCGCGCGCACTCTCAAAATATCTCCCTCGCCGGATGGCTGAAGAAGGCGTGCCCGGGCTTTCCATTGCGGTGGTGGTGGACGGTGAGACTGTTTTTGAGCAAGGCTATGGGAGTAGCGATTTTTCGGGCCTTAACCCGGTCACGTCGAATACGCTTTTTGAAGTGTCCTCTCTTGGCCAAACTGTTGCGGCAATGGGAGCGCTGGTGCTGGTCGAAGAGGGAAAACTTTCCCTTGATGTGCCGCTCGGGGCCAAGCTTGATATGCCCTGGCTGGGAGATGAGGGTGACCATAACGCCATTACGCTTCGTCAGAGTTTGACGCACACGTCGGGGCTTTCCGATTTTGTGTGGTGCTGTAGTGATGAAAGTTGGTTTCAGCCCGGTGCGCGGTTCTCCTATTCAGGTGTCGGCTATATGTATGTGGGACACGTTATGGCGCATGTTGGCGAGGCGCCGTTTGATAAAGTAATGCAGGCCCGGGTGTTGGAGCCTCTTGGTATGGCATCGTCTGGCTACGGCCTTGCGGATCAACTGGTGGTAACCGTTTCGCGGGGCTTTGTGCCGCTCTCTCATCCGCTTCTTGTTTTCGTGGTGCCGTTCGCCATCTTTCTTTTTCTGTCGGCGGGGATTACGGCACTGGTTGTGCGGATCGGTTTTAATCGGCTGAAGTTTACATTGTTCGATTTTGTTCCGGCAGGGGTGATCTCTCTGGTTGGAACAGGGGGCCTTATCGGGTTGCTTCAGGGTGTCTGGCCTCTGCTTTTTGTCACGGCCTATGTTGTTGCTTCCGGGATATTTCTTTTTGTCGGAACTCTTGTCGTGTTGCTGGTATTTGCCTTTCTGGGCCTTCTTGGCCCGGCGGACGGTACCTTGGCTGGTGGACAACGGCGCACGGACCCATTGATGGTGTGCGTTGCCTTTGGGCTTGTTGTGGTTCTCGGGCTTTTCTTTGTTGACCGCAATGTGCCGGTGTCGGCGATGGCGGGCGATACGGTTAACCCTGCCTTTTCCTTTCGTGCCAGTGCGCATGACCTGGGGCTGTTTGTGGAGGGGATGCTTGGCGGCGATGTTATCAGCGCGGAAATGCGGCGCGCTATGCTAACAGAAAGCGTTCGGGTCGGCGGGGACATTGGATGGGGGCTGGGGTTTGGCGTGCGTCAGGGGACGCGCGGCCAGACTGGCTGGCAGCGAGGCTCTAATCCGGGGTTTCAATCAATTATGGTGGTGAACCCCAGCCGACAAACGGGCGTGGTTGTCCTCACCAATTCCTCCAAGGCAGGGCCGCTCGTGCAGGAGATTGCCGGTCATGTCATGGGAGAGGAGCCGGGCTGGCGTGTTCCTTGAGAGAAAACAAGGCCTGCCCGCTCAAGCTACTTCTTTGCGGCTTCAATGCCCTGACGGATCAGGTCTACGGCTTCTTCCGCTGAACCCCAGCGATCGATTTTCACCCATTTTCCTTCTTCAAGATCCTTGTAGTGATCGAAGAAGTGCGCGATGCGGTCGAGCAGGATTTTAGGCATGTCGCGATAGGAGGAAATATCCTTGTAGTAAGGATTGAGAGCGTCCACAGGGACGGCGAGGATTTTTTCGTCCTTGCCGGCTTCGTCTTCCATCAACAAGACCCCAATGGGGCGCGAGCGAAGGACGGCACCGGGGACCACCGGAATACGGCTTACCACCAGCACGTCAACCGGGTCGCCATCGTCAGAAAGTGTGTGGGGAATAAAGCCGTAATTGCACGGGTACATCATGGCGGTATGCATGAAGCGATCAACAAAAAGCGTGCCGGACTCTTTGTCGAGTTCGTATTTTACCGGTTGTCCCCCCTGGGGCACTTCGATGATGATGTTCAGGTCATAAGGCGGGTTGACCCCGATAGGAATTTTATCAATACGCATTACTTGTTCCGGTTGTTGCGCGCCTGGAGGAGGCGCAGGCGAAGGGCATGGAGCTTGATAAAGCCGGCCGCATCTTTCTGGTCGTAGGCACCCGCATCGTCCTCAAAGGTCACGTGTGCTTCAGAATAGAGAGAGTAGGGGGAAGAGCGTGCAATTACGGTGGCTGATCCCTTGTAGAGCTTGAGGGTAACAGTGCCGGTGACGCACTCCTGGCTTGTGTCGATGAGGGCCTGAAGCATTTCGCGTTCGGGGCTCCACCAGAAGCCATTATAGATGATTTCAGCGTAGCGCGGCATCAGCTCGTCTTTCAGGTGCGCGGCACCCCGGTCGAGCGTCAGTGTTTCAATGCCCCGGTGAGCTGCAAGCAGGATGGTGCCGCCGGGTGTTTCGTAGACGCCGCGCGACTTCATGCCGACGAAACGGTTTTCGACAAGATCAAGACGGCCAATGCCGTTGGCCCCTCCCAGCTCATTCAGCTTTGCAAGCAGGGTTGCGGGGCTCATGGGGCTGGCATCAATGGATACGGCGTCGCCCTTTTCAAAGCCGATTTCCACGATGGTTGGTGTGTCGGGTGCTTCTTCGGGTGAGACTGAGCGCTGGTAAACATATTCCGGGGCTTCGAGAGCTGGGTCTTCGAGCACTTTTCCCTCTGCGGAAATATGCAGGAGATTTGCATCAACGGAGAACGGCGCTTCGCCGCGTTTGTCTTTGGCGATGGGGATTTGATGTTTCTCGGCAAACTCAATGAGCCTGGTGCGTGAGGTGAGATCCCATTCCCGCCACGGTGCAATGACTTTGATCTCAGAGTTGAGGGCGTAGTAGCCCAGTTCAAACCGGACCTGGTCGTTGCCTTTGCCGGTGGCGCCGTGGCTGACCGCGTCTGCGCCGGTTTCGGCGGCAATTTCGATCTGGCGTTTGGCGATCAGGGGCCTGGCGATCGAGGTTCCCAGCAGGTAAACGCCCTCATAGAGGGCGTTGGCCCGGAACATGGGGAAGACATAGTCGGCGACGAATTCTTCGCGGAGATCTTCGATATAGATTTCCTTGACGCCCGCCATCTCGGCCTTCTGGCGGACGGGTTTCAGCTCCTCGCCCTGGCCCAGGTCGGCTGTAAAGGTGACCACCTCACATTTGTAGGTTTCCTGAAGCCATTTCAGGATAACGGAGGTGTCGAGGCCGCCGGAATAGGCGAGTACAACCTTCTTAATATCGCTCATTATGGGTCCAGCCTTGAGGGTGGTTATTTTCGCGCACTATAGGCAATTTCAAGGCCCTCGCAAGCATTGTGACGGGGTTTGAGGCCTCATTTTAGGGTCGGGGGGCTTTGTGAATTTGATCCGGTGGCGTTTTCTGTTAGGGCCAGGATTTTGTGCGCAGCGTTTGCATGGGCGCTGGGTGACGGCGCGGACCGATCTGGTTCAGGCTAACGAGAGTGTGTCGCCAACTGCGATTTTTCCTGCTTTGCTCACATTGCAATAAGTCGAGAGGCTGTGATTTGTGTGGGCGACCAGGGCGCGCATGATCGAGGCGTCGCGAGGGAGTGTTCCTTGTGCGCGCGTTGTCACGATGCACCGAGGGCATTCCATGACCGCGTCGATACGGGCGTCGCCCAGTGAGAGGGTTTTTCCTGTCCATTCCGTTTCTGCCAGGCCCACGGTATTTTCCTTATCTGCAAGCAGAATGTTAGGACGAAAGCGGCGCACGTTGAGGTTGGCGTCTGGTGTGAGTGTTTGCAAGTGGCGCAGGGATGCCTCTGTCAAAATATCGAGAGGAAAAGCATCAAAATATGTGCCAACCGGTGTTGCGAACTCCATAAGTTCGATGAGAACATCGGGTGGAAATGCGTCAAAATCCGGTAGGGGTTCATCTGGTTTCAGGGCAAAGTTACTTCGTAACTCTGCCTCAAGGTCTTCCGGCGAGGTCTTGGTGCGATAATGGTCTTTGTTTTCTGCTGGTTGCAGTGGCCAAAGTGTTACTTTTTGCCCGAGATTTTCTGACAGCTTCTCATGGATATCTTGGTCGTCCGAGCGAAATGTGATGTCGTCTGATCCGGTGATTTCCACGTGGGGAACGACGCCTGCGCTGGTGCCTTCAATGTATCGGGCAGAAAAATTAAGCAGGCCACCGATTTTTTTGGCCCCCACGATGGTCTGTGTTTTTTCATCCCGCAGAGCCCAGCCCCGGTCGAGGGGAACACCTGCTTGCGTCAGTATGGTTTCATCCAGCCGTTCTCCCTGCATGGATTTTACAGGATAACGCCAGATCTCTTTGATGAAGAACGATGCGCTGAGCATGTGATTTGGTTCGCCTTTGTTTGCTGCGATTGAACAGAGCTCTGGAGATGGACGGCATCAAGCCTGCAAGTGTCAGCTTGCAACTTGGCTGGCGCGGATTTTCTCGCTGGCTGATTTGAGTTGGCCACAGGCGGCCATGATGTCGCGTCCACGGGGCGTGCGGATGGGGCTTGCGTAACCTGCCCGGTTAACGATCTCGGCAAATTTTTCGATCTGCTCCCAGTCGGAACATTCATAAGGAGCTCCAGGCCAGGCGTTAAACGGAATGAGATTTATTTTTGCCGGAATTCCTTTCAGCAGGCGCACAAGGTCCCTGGCATCCTTGAGGCTGTCGTTGACGCCTTTCAACATCACATACTCAAAGGTGATGCGACGGGCGTTGGAGGCGCCGGGGAAATTCCGGCAGGCGTCGAGCAGCTCCTCAAGAGGGTATTTTTTGTTGATGGGTACCAGCAGGTCGCGGGTGGGGTTGTTGACGGCGTGTAGCGAGATGGCGAGCATGACGCCGATTTCGTCACCGACACGGGCGATCTCGGGGACCACGCCTGAGGTGGACAGGGTGATGCGGCGTTTTGAAACGGACAGACCGTCGCCGTCAGAGGCGATGGCCATGGCCTGTTTGACGTTGTCGAAATTGTAAAGCGGTTCACCCATTCCCATTAGCACGATATTGGTGATGAGCCGGTTTTCCTGAGGTGCGGGGCGTGATTTGGAGGCGGACGGTCCTTGCGGCCATTCTCCCAGCGCGTCGCGTGCGATCAGTATCTGGGCGACGATCTCTCCCGGGGTAAGGTTGTGCACCAGCTTTTGTGTGCCAGTGTGGCAGAACGTGCAATTGAGGGTGCAGCCCACCTGGGACGAGATGCACAAAGTGCCGCGATTTGCTTCGGGAATATAGACAGCTTCAACCTCCAGCGAGGGCGCGCGCGGGTTGTTGGAAGGCAGGCGGATCAGCCATTTTCGGGTGCCATCGGTTGAGATTTGCTCGGAAACAATTTCCGGCCGGCTGAGCGAAAAGTGCTTGGCGAAATCCGCACGGCAGTCTTTGGCAAGGGTGGTGACATCGTTAAAAGATGTATGTCCGCGATGGTATATCGCATTCCATATCTGACCGACGCGCATACGGAGCTGTTTGTCCGGCACACCGGCCTCTCGAAGGGCGCGGGTCAGCTCATCGCGGTTCAGGCCGATCAGGGACGTGCGCTTGTCTGCGGGCGCCCGGGACCCAAGCTCAGGGGCGCTGGCGGGCAGGGCGGTCCTATCCAGGACGGTGGCCATGATGGCTCCTTTAAAATCACAAAGGCTGGAAAATCAAAACACCGGACGGTCAAAAGTGCGGGTGCGGCATCTGGGGCGTCATAGCACGGGGAGGCCGGGAAGCGCCATCTTGCGCATGCGACAGGGTTAAAACCGCCAAAACCCGCCGAATTTCTTCGCCGGGTTTATGTGACCATGAAGGTGCAGAGGGCGCGCTGGCCCGTTATCGGCAGGTTTCGTTAATTTTGGTCAGGGCAGCGGTGATGCCGGAGAGGGAATAGCGGTCGGTCGTCAAGGTGCCTCGTTCTGAGGTTCCCTTGATAATCATGGCACTTCCCCGGCGCATGGCGCTGGCCATACGGTCTTCGTCGCTGGTGTCTTGCAGCCATGCCCAGGAGCGATTCTCGCCACCCTCTGTAACGCCAGAGAACATCTGGAATTTGTCAGAGCCGATCTGAACGAAAGGGCGTGAGCGTTCTGAAAAAGGGTACCCGGCGCGCATCGAGATTTCGTTGCGGACGTTCTGACCAGGACGATGGGTCACCATCAGAAAGACGTCGCCCCGGTTTGCGCCAGACGGACGCATTTCTTTGGGTTCGCTCATGACATAGCAAATCTGACTGTTGCCTGAGCCATATGAATAGGCTGTCCAGTCCCGGTACTTGCCCAGCAAGGTAGGTTCCTGGGCCTGTGCGGCTGACAGGCCGAGAAAGGCAACGGCCAGCGTGGATATAACCAGTGTTGTAAACTTGGAAACGCGCATCATCTTCCCATCTATTTCGCCAAAGATCCCCTAGCCTTAAGTGACTGGCGCTAACCATAACGGGGCGCGGCGCGCTTTGCCAGCCGCTTTGGCAAATGTCTTGGATTGTTTAAGGTCGTGGGTGTGTGTTGCCCGGGCTACGGGGGTGTCATTTGGGTTTGGAGGTCGCTGGCCGGGGTTTGGTTGATCGCAGAAACCGTCCTCCGTGTTGATGAGGTTTTTTCTGTTCGCGGGGTGCACCCGGCATTAACGCGCGATCCCCGAAATTCCCAAGAGACCTGACACGGTCGTACATGACGATGGCTCCCGCGATCTGCACATTGAGGCAGAAGCTGGTGGGAATTTTGATAATGTGGTCGCATCGTTCGATCATCTGTCCTGACAGGCTACCGCGCTCTGGGCCCAGTACATACGCGGCGTTCAAAGGGTGCCTGAAACTGGGAAGGTCGATGGCATCTTGTGTCAGTTCAATGCCTACAAGCTGGCAGGTTTTGGGAAAAACCATCTCTCCCACGCTCTCCCATTCATAGTAGGGCAGATGATTGGGTGTCTTGGAGGTGTCCGACTTTGCGGAGCGGACAGAGTAAAAGGCGTTGACTGTGAAGACAAAACTTGCGCCAAAGGCGTGAGCTGAGCGGATGATGTTGCCCATGTTCATAGGCTTGGAAATTTCTTCCGCCCCGATACCGAAATAACCGCGCACAGGTTTTTTCCTATGGTCGTGAAAATGCTTATGGAAACTGACTGCAAGGCTTAGTCAAAGGTTGGGGTGTGCGCAAGGGAGTGTTCCGGGGCCAACAGTTTGCGGAGGCTTCCCGTCCCCGAAAGCCTCCGCATCCCCTTCTTTGAGCGCTGGACTGCAAGGAACCCGGTCCGCGCTCGCGCTGCCTCGTCGGCGCGGGCGGGTGCTGATCGCCCTGATGCGCCTGATCTTCTCTGAGGCATTGCGAGGGGCGTGCCAGGTGTGATTGTGGGTAAATTTCGCAGATATGGGTGGGATTTGGCCCAAAATCGGACACTTGAGGGTTCCGCAGGCCGTCGGGACGCTTCTACTCTTGCGGTGGTGGGTCAGATTGGGGCGTGCTATGGGAGGAGACAAATAAATTTAAGAACGTAAGAGAACAAAGGGAGTGACGGTCAGATGAAAGCCGTACTGTGCAAGGAATATGGTCCGCCTGAAAGTCTGGTCATTGAAGACCTGCCGACGCCGGAGCCGGGTGAAGGTCAGGTTCGCATTGAGGTGCACGCCGCCTCGGTCAATTTTCCGGATGTCCTGATTATTGAGAACAAGTACCAGTTTAAACCGCCGCTGCCGTTCAGTCCGGGCGGTGAGGTTGCCGGGCGTGTCGCCAAAGTCGGCCCGGGGGTGAAAGGGCTGAAAGAAGGCGACCGGGTGATCGGCTCGTGTGGCTGGGGCGGGTTTGTTGAGGAAATCATTGTGGATGCTGTGCGCTGTACGCCGATCCCTGATGAAATGGACTATAACACGGCCTCGGCCTTTATAATGGCCTATGGGACATCCCACTATGCGCTGCGTCATCGGGCGGCGATCAAGCCGGGAGAAACCCTGTTGGTTCTGGGGGCAGCGGGTGGCGTTGGTCTGGCAGCGGTTGAACTTGGCAAAGCCATGGGAGCCCGTGTGATTGCAGCGGCTTCAACCCAGGAAAAACTTGATGTGTGCCGGGCGCATGGGGCGGATGAAACCCTTTTGTATCCGTCCGGCGAAATGAGCCGGGACGAGCAGAAGGCTTTCTCCAACCAGATTAAAGAGCTGACCGGCGGCCAGGGGGCTGATGTGGTTTATGATCCGGTGGGGGGCGCTTATTCCGAACCGGCTCTTCGTGCGACTGCGTGGGAAGGCCGGTTTCTTGTGATCGGATTTGCTGCGGGTCCGATCCCCAAAATTCCTCTCAATCTGGCCTTGCTGAAGAACTGTCAGATCGTGGGGGTCTTCTGGGGGGCTTATACGGGGCGTGACCCGGAGGGGCACCAGAAAAATCTAACGGAACTTATGGGCATGTTCAAGCAAGGCAAACTCAAACCCCATATTTCGGCGACCTATCCGCTGGAACGTGCGGCGGATGCACTCAATGATATGGGCGCGCGCCGGGTGAAGGGCAAGGTTGTTCTGACAGTTGAGCGCTGACGCGGGTTTGGTGACGCATCACTTAAATGAAAGGCAGGCCTAATGCGGGGGACATTTATCAGTCTCGGCATTGCGACTGCGTTTGTCGTTGCGGTCTCGTTTGCCTTTTTGGTCTATGTTCTGCTGGCCTCTGCCGGGCCGGACTATTGGGCAGGAGAGATTGCTGAATTTGAGCGGGGGGACATTTCAAACCCGCCGCCCAGAGGGGGCATTGTGTTTGTCGGTGCGCGCGATGTACGCCAGTGGGAGACGCTGGGGAAAGATATGGCGCCGCTTGCGGTTCTGAACCGGGGTTTTGGAGGTGCCTATCTTGAGCACCTGACTTATTTTACCGCGCGCATTATCAAGCCGTACGCTCCTCAAGGCATCGTTGTTATGGCGGGAGATGAAGACCTGGCCGACGTGCGGGGGAAAACACCGGAAGAAGTGCTGGAGAGTTTTACGGTGTTCATGGCTGCCCTGCGGGCTCATGGTATCGACGCGCCGGTTATATTCGTGTCCATTCGCCCCTCACCCATGCGGGCGGCAAGATGGTTTGGGGCGAAGAGAGCGAACAGCCTTATTGAAGAATTTGCGAGTGGGCGCGACGATGTTATCTATCTTGACGTTGCCTCTTTGATGTTCACTTCACACGAAGAAATGCGCTCGGAGCTTTTCCGTTGGGATGGGCTTTCACTGTCGCCTGAAGGCTATCGTCTTTTCTCGTCCCGTCTGCGCCCGCTGCTTCTTCGACGTTTTCAACCAAAGGAAATTCAATGAGCCGGTTTAAGAGCATTGTTCCGCCGTCCATGACGACAAACTACAATATGTTTCATTTTTCCCCTGCCGTGGTGAATGATAACAGGGTCTATATTTCGGGACAATTGGGGATCGGACCGGACGGCAAAGTGCCCGATGATCTGGAGAAGCAGTTTACCTACGCCTTCGAGCATTTAGGTGTTGTGTTGGAAGAGGCGGGGGCCGGGTTTTCCGACATTGTTGAGATTACAAGTTTTCACATCGGACTACGAAGTCACATCCAGCAGTTTATTTCAGTGAAAGACAGGTTTGTGCTGGAGCCCTACCCTGCATGGACAGCGGTGGGGACGACGGAGCTTGCGATACCTGGTGCCGTGGTGGAAATCAAGGTGGTTGCACATATCTAAAAATCAGTAAGGGGCACGTTATGAGTGGAACCAAAATCAGTGTTGACACGCCTGCCGGCAAGGTTGAAGGCACATGCGACGAGAAATTTGCTCGTGTTGCAGATGCGTTTGTCGAGAACTTCACCAGCCGTGATGAAGTCGGGGCCAATGTAAGCATCACCCTTGAAGGGGAAACGGTTGTTGATCTGTGGGGTGGCAAGAAAACCCGTGATGGTGAAGCGTGGGCGCAAGACACGGTCTCGATTGTTTTTTCGTGTACGAAAGGCGCCACGGCGCTTTGTGCGCACATGCTAATCGATCAGGGCAAGCTCGACCTGAATGCCAAAGTGTCTGACTATTGGCCGGAATATGCCTGTAATGGCAAAGAAGAGACGACGGTTGCGATGATGCTCGACCATTCGGCCGGAGTGCCGCATGTGCGGGAGAAAATAAAAGAGAGTGGCTATAACGACTATGCATACATGGTCGGGCTCGTGGAAAAGGAAGAACCCTTTTGGGTGCCCGGTACGCGCAACGGTTATCACGGTGTGACATTTGCCTGGACGGTCGGGGAGCTGGTGCACCGGGCGGCCGGGAAACGGCTTGGTGCTTTTTTTGCAGATGAAGTGGCAGGTCCTCTTGGTATTGATTTTTGGATCGGTACCCCGGAGGAGGTGGAGGTGCGTGTTGCGGACATGATCCCGACACTGCCGGACGCTGAAGCGCCACTGACCCGTTTTATGGAGGCGGTTATGGGCGACCCGGCTTCGCCCGCGCATTTATTTCTGTTGAATAGCGGCGGGTTTCATTTCAATTCCCGGGAGGCTCATGCGGCGGAAATCGGGTCGGCGAACGGTATTACCAATGGGCGCGGGTTGGCGGCGATGTATGCGCCCCTGGCGAACGGCGGATCACTGAACGGCGTGAGGTTGGTTGGCGCTGATACGCTTGCGCGCATGGGCCGTGTTGCGATGGCGACCCATGATGATGCAACGCTGCTCGTGCCCTCACGGTTTGCTCTTGGGTTTATGAAGTCGATGGACAACCGGGCGACAGGCGTTCCCGATGCATCCGCCATTATGTCTGATGCGGCATTCGGCCATGTTGGCATGGGTGGCTCGATAGGCTTTGCTGATCCCGGTCTCCACATGTCGTTTGGCTATAATATGAACCGGATGGGGGTGGGTATCCTTTTGAACGACCGGGGTCAGTCGCTTATTGATGCTGCCTATCTCTCTCTTGGGTGCCGTTCCAATGTAAGCGGGTGTTGGGAGCTGTAGGGTCAACCCGTAGAGAGTTTGTCCGTGGCCTGCGTCGAGATAGTTGTTTGAAAAGCCGATAGTTGTGAGATTGTTTTTGAACGGCATGGCAACAACCACATGGTCGACCTCGATCAAGACCGGTTCCATACCCAGATGAGTACCGTAGAGAGAAAGAACGATTCTAGTTTTCAACATATCTTGGTGGGCTTGCTGCATGTTCCTTTTCCCGTTGCAACAGCCCGATTTGCTGTTCACCCTGGAGCCAGTTTACCTGAGATGTGACACCGTGCTTACATTCGCAATGGCCGCGTCTGGAGGTCCTTTATGAAAGTTAGTTGGTGACGGACAGCCCTAAATTTAGAGCGCAGACGCAAAAGGCGCGTTTCCTGGCACTGGCACCCAATGTCCAGGGTGCCTTGTGGTTGCTGGGCTCTGCGGTACTGTTTACGGCGATGCAGGCAATGGCTAAACATCTGGGGCAGCGGCTGGACCCGTTTCAGGTGGCGTTGGCGCGCTCTTTTATCGGCCTTGTTGTCATTGTGCCGTTTCTTGCACGCGCGGGGTTTGGGCCCGGCGGGGTTTTGACAAAAGTATTGCCCCTTCAGTTGTTGCGCGGGATCGTGGGGACGCTTGCGATGTTGTGTGGGTTTTATGCGGTGATCTACCTGCCGCTAGCGGATGCGCAGGCCCTGAATTTTGCCCGCGGCCTTTTTCTGGTACCGCTCGCCATTCTCATATTAAAAGAAACTGTGGGCGGTCGGCGTATGGCGGCAATGGGGGTTGGGTTCCTCGGTGTTGTCATTATGCTGCGACCGACCGGGGAGATAGACCCTGTTGCGCTGATTGCACTGGCGGGAGCCGCGCTGGTGGCTTTTGCAACGGTGCTTGTGAAGATCGTGTCGCGTTATGACAGTCCAGTGACGCTGATGTTCTACACCTGCATTGTGGGAACGGTTGTTTCGGCTGTGCCTGCGGCGTTTAACTGGGTAGAGCCGACGGCTGGCGAATATGTGTTGCTGGCGGTAATGGGGGCGACGGGGGCGACGGCGCATAATTGTTTCATTCGCGGATATGCGGTGGGGGAGACGGTGGCGATTGCACCGTTTGAGTATTCCTCCCTTATTTTTGCGGCTGTTGCCGGTTTCCTGATTTTTGCAGATCTGCCGGATGGCTACACTATTTTTGGGGCGGTGATTATTGTTGCGGCGTCTCTCTACATCGTGCGCCGGGAAGCGCAGGCAGCACGCAAAGGAAAAAGAGCCGGTCGTGAAGGTTAGTCATTTGAGGTGTCTGGTGCGGTATCCGGGGTGGGTTCCGGCAGGTCCAATGCGTTGCGTGCTGCGCGCGTGTGCCGCGGCTTAATGTGGGTCTGCACGATACTCAAAGCCATGAGGAGAACGGTCGCATCGTCGGTAAAGCCAATGACAGCGAGAAAGTCGGGTACGATGTCGGCTGGCATGACGAAATAGGCCAGGGCCGCGAACAAGGTTGCGCGAACCCGCATAGGCGTTTTGCGGTCTGTTGCACAGAAGTAGGCACTGGCGGCTTCTTCGGCAAAGGGAATGTGTGCACCAACCCGGACGAGCTTTTTCCAGAAACTCAGCCGGACACGTTTTTCATTGCGCTCGATCACAGCAGGAAGCTGGATTTCGCCTGACTGAAAATCAGGAATGGTTGTGCTTTGGTGTCGTCTGTTTGCCATGGTGGCGAGGATGGGCGGAAAATATGTTCTATGCAAGGCAAGGCAGCCCCTGCGTCAGCCCCCGCGTCAGCGACGGGCGTATTGCAAATATGCACTGAACCGAGGCTGGGGGCTCGCTTTTGGCCCAAAAAAACTGCTACATGGCCGCCAGATTGTTGTTCGATATTCACAAGGTTGAGCGCCTAGAAAAAGGCGCTAGAACAGGGAGATAAACCCATGAAACTGGATTCTGGTATTAGCGCTGTCATAACCGGTGGTGCTTCGGGGCTTGGGGAAGCGACGGCACGCGCGCTTGCCGCTGATGGCGTAAAAGTGGCCATCTTTGATATGAACGCAGAAAAAGGCGAGGCCGTTGCCAAAGAACTTGGTGGTGTGTTTTGCAATGTCAATGTGACCGACGAAGCGACTGTTGATGCCGGGTTTGCCAAGGCGCGTGAGGCCGTTGGCCAGGAGCGTATTCTGGTGAATTGCGCAGGCACGGGCAATGCCATCAAAACAGCCAGACGCGACAAGAAAACCGGCGAGATCACACATTTCCCGCTTGATGCGTTCAATCTGATTATTCAGATCAATCTGATCGGCACGTTTCGCTGCATTGCCAAATCAGCGGCGGGCATGATGTCGCTTGATCCGCTGGATGGCGGTGAACGGGGAGCCATTGTCAACACGGCTTCAGTGGCAGCGGAAGACGGACAGATCGGCCAGGCCGCTTATTCAGCCTCAAAGGGCGGTGTTGTTGGCATGACCCTGCCGATTGCGCGCGACCTGTCGCGTGAGGGTATCCGTGTGAATACAATCCTGCCGGGTATTTTCAATACGCCGCTTCTGGCGGCTGCACCTGAGCAGGTGAAGCAGGCTCTGGGTATGCAGGTACCGTTCCCCCCTCGTCTTGGGGAGCCGGGTGAATATGCAGCCCTTGCCAAGCTGATGATTACGAACAGCTATTTTAACGGCGAAGACGTGCGTCTTGACGGGGCCATTCGTATGGCTCCTCGTTGATCTGAAAAAGGAAAGCCCCGCCACAATGGCGGGGCTTTTGTTTGTGTGCGCGTTCACGCTCAGACGGTTAAATTGACTTTCGTGCCAGTGCCGGGTGGAGGCGCTTTTACAGTTGCTTCCTGAATGGCGCTGGCGAATGCCTGATCGGCCTCGAAGGTTTTTTTCAGCGCGACACTTGAAAGTGAGAGCTGGGTCTGTGCCTGGTTGAGTGTTGCGTTGGCGCTAACATTCATATTGTGCTGCCTCGTATTACGGGGGCCCCTTCCATCAGGGTAGCGGCGCAAATCTTTCCAAAAGCTTTACAAAAAGGCTGGCGGCTCACCCTGTCTTTCCGGCTTTTTCGACCCGTCCGGCCTTTCCGGCCAGCCTGTCCATGGTTTTTGCGAGTTTAATGTCTTGTTCGCTGACGCCGCCCGCGTCATGGGTAATTAGGGTTACGCTTACCGTACGGTAAACATTGAACCATTCAGGATGGTGGTTCATCTGCTCGGCAACAAGTGCGATGCGGGTCATCCAGCCGAACGCCTCGTTGAAATTTTTGAAGAGGAAGCTCTTCTCGATCGCGTTGCGGCCACGCACTTTCTTCCAGCCTGTCAGGCCAACCAGTGCCTGGCGCCGAGCCCTATCGGTCAGTTTTGTCGTCATTGCTGCTTCCTTTCTGGTCATCATGACAGGTCTGGGAGGGGCGTGCGCGTGTCTGCACCCAGCGGGTACGTGCGCTCGGCAATGTAAGGGCCGCCGCCCCTGCCTGTGCGTGCCGAAAAAAGCACGGTTTGCCGGACAGTAAAGGCTGGTTCGTGGAACAGGTTGTTCTGCTCGATGTAGCGCATGACGTTGGTGGCTCTGGTCTGGCGATTTGTCAGCCGGGCAAGGGTGATGTGAGGCAGGTATTTTCGGGTTTCCGGTGGGAGCCCCATTTTTTGCAGGGCGTTTTCCTGGAGCATCTGCAAGGCAGCCAGAGGCGCGCTGTTTATGATGCCGGCCCATACGGCCAAAGGCCTTTTGTTTCCGAACTGGCCCGTTCCGCGCAGTTCAACCTCAAAGGGGTCTGCGTGTATGCCAGACAGTATCTCGTCTATTTCGCTGGCCGTGTCTTCAGAAACGTCACCGATAAAGCGGAGGGTGATATGAAAACTCTCAGGTTCTATCCACCGGGCACCGGGCAGGCCCGATTGCAGGCGCTGCAAGCGCCCGGCGATTGCGCGGGGAATTTCAAGACCGGTAAACAGGCGGATCATTGTCAGCTCCCAAAAGTGACCCCCGTCCACTTTCCGTGGACGTACGCGTGTCTTACGGGCACGGGTTGGGCAGTGCGTAGTGCACCGCGTTCAGCTCTTTCTCCAGTTCCTCATCTATTGACAGGTCAACAGATGTTACCGCGAGCTTCAACTGTTCCATCGTGGTTGCGCCAATAATGTTGGAGGTTACGAAAGGTCTGGTTGTCACAAACTGATTGGCCATTTGCGAGGGATCCAGGTTCCACTTTTTGGCGACGGCGAGGTATTTGTCGATGATGGCCTCAACGCCTTCCCACTCATAGCGCTGCAGCCGGTCGAAGAGCTGTTTGCGGGAGCCTTGGGGCAAGGCCCCTTTCTGGTACTTGCCTGTGAGAAACCCCTGGGCGAGGGGCGAGTAGGCGAGCAGGCCAACCTGGTCGCGCATGGCGACCTCTGCGAGGCCAACTTCAAATGTGCGGTTCAACAGGTTGTAAGCGTTTTGAATGGACTGGACGCGGGGCAATGCATCTATCTCAGAGTGATGAAGGAACTTCATCGTTCCCCATGCGCTTTCGTTGGACAGGCCGATCCAGCGTACCTTGCCACTTTTTACAATGTCGCCAAGTGTTTCCAATACCTCGGCGATCTTGTTGGTTTCGTCGCCGTAGTGGATGTACCCCCCCCCGGGCGGTCCGCCAAAACTATTGATCGGTCGGTCGGGCCAGTGAAGTTGATAGAGGTCAATATAGTCTGTTTGCAGACGCTTAAGGCTTGCGTTGACGGCCTCGTTGAGTTGCTCTTTTGTGTGTTCTGTTTTGGCACCATCTTCACGCAGCCAGGTAAAAGGTGCGCGCCCTGCGGCTTTTGTCGCAAGGATGATTTTATCGCGATTGCCGTTCTGTTTGAACCAGGACCCGATTATGCGTTCTGTCGACCCCTGGGTTTCGGGCTTTGGCGGCACTGCATACATTTCTGCAGTGTCGAAAAAATTGATGTCCATCGAAACGGCATAGTCCATCTGTTCGTGGCCCTGTGCCTCGGTGTTCTGCTGGCCCCAGGTCATGGTGCCCAGGCAAATTTCACTGACCTGCTGGCCGGTGCGGCCTAGTTCACGACGCTTCATGGTGATCCCCCCAGTATGGTGTTGGTCTTTTATTGATAGGTTGTTTGATGATGTCAGTTGATGGCCGGTGCGGCACTTTGTGTATCAGCTGCTATGGAAACGATCAGCCGTTCAACGGTTGGCAGAATATTATCCACGATAAGGGCCACCCCTTCCTGCGTTGGATGAATGCCGTCGGGTAGATTGAGTTCCGGGTTGGCAGCGACCCCCTCCAGAAAGAAGGGGTAAAGTAGCACGTCGTGTTTTTCCGCAAGGTCCGGGAAAATTGTATCGAAGTCGGCGGCATAGGCATCGCCCATATTGGGGGGTGCACGCATACCCGCGAGCAACACTTTGATACCGCGTTCTTCCATGCGTATCAAAATGGTTTCAAGGTTGGCCCGGGTCACGTGTGGCTCGATGCCGCGCAGGGCGTCGTTTGAACCAAGTGTCAGGATGAGAATGTCAGTTCCAGGAGCCACCGCCCAATCAAGGCGTGCCAGACCCCCGGAGCTTGTATCGCCTGAAACACCTGCGTTCATGACATTTACCAGATATCCCTCGGTGTCGAGTGCATGGGCTAACTGTTCGGGGAAGCCTGCATCGGGAGGCAGCAAATAGCCCGCCGTCAGGCTGTCGCCAAGAGCAACGATTTTAACGGGGGCTGAATGTTGCGGGTCTGCGTTCGCGCTCACAGGCAGCCAGAGCATCAGGCCCAGAAGGCCTGCCCAGAATGTTTTTTGGATTTTGGCGCCTGTTTTGTGGTGTTTGTCTCTCATACCATCCCATATAGGCTTGTAAGCCCCTGATAAAAGGCCATATCAGCCGATCTTTGCAGTTTATGCTAGGGCTTGAGCCGGCTCAATACATAAGCTCGTTCACAGCGGAAGGATATTGCCCCACGTGTCTGATCCCATCATTCGACTTGACGACCTTAAACTTACCCTGCCGAGTGCGGCGGGTGAGGTCAACATCCTTCGGGGCCTTTCTCTTGATGTTGCTCATGGGGAGGCTGTCGGTCTGGTCGGGCCGTCGGGCTCGGGAAAAAGTACGCTGCTCATGGTGCTGGCGGGTTTGGAAAAACCGACAAGCGGGCGCGTTGAGGTGGTGGGCCAGGATATGGGCGCTTTGAATGAAGATGCGCTTGCGCTTTTCCGGCGTGACCATGTGGGGATCGTTTTTCAGTCATTTCATCTGATCCCGACCATGACGGCGCTGGAAAATGTCGCGGTCCCTATGGAGCTGGCCGGGCGGGCGGACGCTTTTGTGCGTGCCGAAGAAGAGCTCGCTCAGGTCGGGCTTGGTCACCGTCTGACGCATTATCCCGGCCAACTGTCGGGTGGGGAACAACAGCGTGTGGCTCTTGCGCGCGCGGTTGCCGGGGATCCGAAAATCCTGATGGCCGATGAGCCGACCGGTAATCTCGACGGGACGACCGGCGACCAGATCATTGAACTGATGTTTGATCTTCATGACAAACGAGGGACCACGCTTATTCTCATCACTCATGATACGCAGCTTGCGGAGGCCTGCGACCGGGTGGTGCACCTTAAAGATGGGCTGATCGACAGGATCGAGCCGGGAAGACGGACGCAGCGGGCGGCTGCTCAATGAGTGGCGGTAACCCTTCCCTCTCTCTTGCCCTTCGGTTTGCGCGGCGTGAGTTGCGGGGCGGATTGACGGGCTTTCGGGTTTTTCTCGCGTGTCTCACTCTGGGTGTTGCGGCGATTGCTGCGGTGGGTTCTGTGTCTTCTGCGTTGGTGGAGGGGTTGTCGGAGGAAGGGCAGACCATTCTAGGGGGCGATGTTTATTTTCGCCTGGTTCACCGGGAAGCGGGGGAGGAAGAGCTGGCCTTCATTTCCGAAGGGACCACGGTTTCGCGGTCTGTAGAGATGCGCGCCATGGCCGCAGCTCTCAAAACGGATGAACGCACCCTTGTGGAACTAAAAGGTGTTGACGGTCTTTATCCGCTTTACGGGGCCCTTACGCTTGATCCGCCTTTGCCTCTGACGGCTGCTCCTGATTCACCTTCGCCTCTGGCGACTGCTCCTGATTCACCTTCGCCTCTGGCGACTGTGCTTGAGGAGCGGAACGGGGTGTGGGGGACGGCGGTTGAGCCTGCGCTGATGGACCGGCTGGGACTGGATATTGGCGATGTTCTTCAGGTCGGAGATATTGAGGTTCAAGTCAGGGCCGTTATTGACCATGAGCCTGACAGGGTTGCAGGCGGGTTTGCGCTTGGGCCGCGGTTGTTTCTGAGCGATAGAGCGATGGAAGCAACGAAGCTGGTTCGTCTTGGATCGCTGGTCAATTATCACTACCGGGTGCGGTTGCCCGAAGGATCGCGGCTTAATGCTGATGTGGCCGACTGGGTGGCGGGTGTTACGGAACGTTTTCCCGATGTGGGGTGGCGTATTCAGGATCGTTCAGACAGTGCGCCAGGTGTGCGCCGCTTTGTTGAGCGTATCGCGCTGTTTTTGACGCTTGTCGGGTTGACCACGCTGGTCGTTGGTGGTGTCGGGGTGGGGAACGCCGTCAATTCCTATCTCGATAAAAAGCGCGATGTGATTGCTACCCTAAAGTGTGTTGGGGCACCGGGAGGGTTTATTTTTAACGTCTATCTCGCTCAAGTTATGGCACTCGCCGTTGTGGGGATTGTTCTGGGACTTGTGGTGGGGGGGATCACGCCCTTTTTTGTGCAGTGGGTGATTGAGGATATGTTGCCTATTCCAACCCGGTTTGCGCTTTACCCAGGTCCCCTTGTCCTGGCGGCGGGGTATGGGTTTCTTGCTGCACTGGGCTTTGCGATCTGGCCCCTTGCCCGGGCGCGGGAGATTTCGGCGACGGGTCTGTTTCGCGATCTGGTTTCTCCGACGCGTGTCCTGCCCCGGCCAGGCTATATTGTTGCGACGGGGCTGTCCCTCCTTGCGTTGGCGGGACTTGCTATCGGCCTTGCGGACCGGCCTGATTTTGCTCTCTGGTTTGTTGTTGGCGCGGGTTTGAGTTTTGCCGGGCTTCGTTTGACGGCCAGTGGACTTATGGTATTGGCGCGCCGTGCGCCACGGTTCCGCAATCCGGAGCTTCGTCTGGCGCTTTCCAATTTGCATCGACCGGGAGCTGCGACCACGAGTGTGGTGCTGTCGCTTGGGCTGGGCCTTACATTACTGGTGACGATTTCGCTGATTGATGGAAACCTTTCGGAGCAGATTAATGGGGGGCTGCCCGACCGGGCTCCTTCGTTTTTCTTTGTGGATATCGGCCCGGAGCAGGTTGAGGGTTTTCAGGCCATCGTTAATGGAACGCCCGGTGTGGGGGCGCTTAATCTGGTGCCGATGTTGCGGGGACGCGTTGTGTCGGTGAACGATGTTGAGGTGAAAGACATAAACCCCGCTCCTGATGTTGCCTGGATGTTGAAGGGGGATCGCGGTCTTACCTATTCCGCCGAGCTGCCTGGCGGGTCTGTGCTCGTGCAGGGCACATGGTGGGGCGGGGGTGGGGAGCCTGTCGGATCGCTTGTCTCCATCACGGAAGAAATGGCTCAGGGTTTTGAAATCAGTCTGGGCGACGAAATAACCGTCAATGTGCTTGGGCGCAATATTATGGCGACGGTAGCCAACACTCGCGATGTTGACTGGAGCAGTGCGGGCATCAATTTCATTTTTGTGTTTTCGCCGGAGGCTCTTCAAGGCGCGCCGCATACCAACCTGGCAACCTTGAGCATGGACGCGGAGGGCGAACTTGATTTGCAACGGGAAGTCTCCAAAGCGTTTCCCAATATCACCATCGTGCGTGTGAAAGAGGCGCTTGAGGCCGTGAATAAACTGCTGGAGGATTTTGCGGGGGCGGTGCGGGCCACTTCGGTGGTGACGCTGGCATCCGGCATTATTGTTCTTGCTGGGGCCATGGCGGCCGGGCACAGGCGGCGGGTCTATGACGCGGTTGTACTGAAAGTTCTGGGGGCGACGCGGGGCACGATCCTACGTGCCTATGTCTGGGAGTATGCGTTGTTGGGTTTGGGAACGGCCATCGTGGCGGCTTTGGCGGGAACCCTTTCCGCCTGGCTGGTGATTGTGCTGGTGATGCAGGCACCGTGGTCTTTTTTGCCGGTGACGCTGGGGCTGACGGTGGGGGGGGCCACAATCGTGACGGTGGCCCTTGGGCTGATGGGTACATGGAATGCGCTGTCCGCCAAGGCCGCCCCGGTTCTACGGGCGCAGTGAATAAGGCCCAAATGTGGCTAATTCCTTAAGATTGTTAAGGTTTTTCCCCTAAAAAGGGGTGAATTTACGCTTGAAACCGGACGCCAAAACACCGATATTATTTGTGGGTTTACCGATCAGAAGGATCAAAAGATTATGGCTGGACTGGACCGACAACGTTTACATACGGGCGCTCGCGCTGTGGAGGTTGACGAGGGTCTGCGCGCTTACATGCTTCGCGTCTACAATTACATGTCCATTGGGCTTGCTATCACAGGCGTGGTTGCTTACGTCGCAGCCGCATCGGGCATATACGCAGCAATAGCGCAAACGCCGCTCGTCTGGGTGATGATGCTGGCGCCGCTTGGCTTTGTGTTCTTTCTTTCAGCGCGCATTCATAAAATGAGTGCGAGCGCTGCACAGACCACTTTCTGGGTATTTGCTCTTCTGATGGGCTTGTCGCTTGGTTTCGTCTTCCTCGCATATACCGGGGAAAGCGTGGTAACGACCTTTTTTGTGACGGCTGCCGCCTTTGGCTCGCTTAGCCTTTACGGGTATACGACCAAGCGTGATTTATCCGGGATGGGGTCTTTCATGATGATGGGCCTTTTCGGGATCATCATCGCCATGGTTGTGAACATTTTCCTGGGTAGCCCGGCATTGCAGTTTGTAATCTCGGTGCTCGGTGTGTTGATTTTTGCTGGCCTCACAGCCTGGGATACGCAGTCAATCAAGAATATGTATGCCGAGGCGGATGGCTCGGAAGTCGCGGCTAAAAAAGCCATTATGGGTGCGCTTCGCCTCTACCTTGACTTCATCAACATGTTTTTGTTCATGCTGCATTTCCTTGGTAACAGGAATTAGGACTGTAAGAGCGACTTTGTTGCAAACCCCGGCTCCCGCATAGGGATGCCGGGGTTTTTCTTTGCGTTTTTGACGGTTTTGTTAAAGCCGTAAACGCTCTCAATCGACCAGCCTGAGTTTGCGTTTCTCCAGAACTTTCAGCACCTGGGTGAGATCGTGGCCGCGCTTCAAAACGGCGCCAGATGCGGCGACCACCTGATAAGTCCCCTGCTTGCGCGAAAGCTTGGGCTGCTTTTCGATCCTGAAAAGAGGGACTTCGCTGGCGCGACGAAAGACGGAAAAGACCGCCCGGTCTTTCAAGGCGTCGATGGCATAGTCGCGCCACTCGGCGGCGGCGACTTTGCGTCCATAGACGTTCAGAATGGCGTTGAGTTCGCGCCTGTTCCAGGAAACCTCCGGGGGGGCTTTGGCCGTATTCAGAAGATACCCGTTTGCGATGACCCTGAAAGAAGGGTCGGGGGCTCCCTGCTGGGAGCTTTGGCGCGGGGGGTTTAGGAAGGTTGGCTTGCTCATCGCCTAAATGATCGCTCGTGCGGGGCTTTTTGACAAGGCTCTTTGGGGCAGATGGGTGTTGCTGCAAAGCAGACATGAGAGAGCTGCCTGTGCCTTTTGGTGCAAATTTTTCCGAAGGGGCAGAAATCACAATCTTGCCTCTTTTCAGCCCTTGGTCGGTCACAAGCGGTTTCTATCTTTCAATTGTTGCCTCACTGGCCCGGCCTTGAAAGTCTCCGGTTCTTTCAGCCCCCCAGCCCCCCGGAAACGTCGGGGCCGGGCCACCCCTCCTCCTCCCCTCACCCTCCCGTCACAGGGAGGGATGTGAGGCAGCTTCTACAAAGGGTGATCCCTCATTGGTTCACCCTTTTTCGTGTCTGGCAACGGTCAGGGGGCACAGGTCAGGCGGTTTACCAAGGTGACCGATTGTTTACTTGAAGCCCCCTTGTTTGGTGTTCTATCAAGATGGCATAACGTGAGTGGGAAGGGGGCCGGAGGTTCTCTGACAGGGGCCGCCGATTGGGAGATACGTCATTACCGCATCTAAGCAGGCATCGCAGACAGAAGACGCACACCCGTCTTCTCCTTCCGGTTCCCTGGCCCCGGCCTCCGGTGGCCCGATGATCGAGATTGAGGGGCTGGTCAAAAACTTCGGTCCGTTCAGGGCTGTAGACGAGATCAGTTTCAAGGTAGCCCGTGGTGAGGTGCTTGGGTTTCTGGGCCCCAACGGGGCTGGCAAGTCCACCACAATGAAAATGATTACCGGGTTCCTTGCTCCAACCGCCGGACATATTCGGGTTTGCGGGCATGAAGTGGGGAGGGACACGCTTGCTGCGCAACGGATGATCGGCTACCTGCCGGAGGGTGCCCCTGCGTACACGGATATGACGCCCCTCCAGTTTTTGCGGTTCATTGCAGAGGTACGCGGCCTAAAGGGGCCTGCGGCAAAGGCGGCGATTGCGCGGTGTGTGGCGCGTACGGAAATCAATGGGGTGATGGAGCAGCCGATCGAAACGCTTTCCAAAGGGTTTCGCCGCCGGGTTGGGCTGGCGCAGGCGATTTTACATGACCCGCCCGTGCTCATTATGGATGAGCCGACCGATGGGCTTGATCCCAACCAGAAATTTGCCGTGCGCAAACTCATTGCCGAGATGGCTCCCACCAAAGCCATTATCATTTCAACTCATATTCTTGAAGAGGTTGATGCAATTTGTAGCCGGGCGCTGATTATTGACCGTGGGCGAATTGTTGCGGACGGGACGCCGGCGGCGTTGATGGCACGCTCACGCTACCACAATGCGGTAACGCTGACGTTGAATGCTGTCCATGGAGATGAAGCGCGAAGCCTGCTTGGCGCGATTGAAGGTGTCGGGTCTGTGGAAGAAGATGGACGGGGTGGGGATATTTCCTTCACGCTTTTTGCGACTTTGTCTGAGGAGACGGATACCAGCCTTGTAGACCAGGTGGCAAAGCTTGCCCGGGAAAAGCGCTGGGGCGTGCGCACGCTTTACGGGGAGCCCGGACGGTTGGACGAAGTGTTTCGGTCACTGACCCGTTCGGACACTGAGGTGGATGGAAGTGATGGGGAACGTGTGGCATGAGAGAAACTTTTGCGATTTTTAAGCGGGAGTTTGCCGGCTATTTTGCAACCCCCCTCGCCTTTGTATTCATGATTATCTTTTTGTTCTGCGTGGGAGGGTTCACCTTTTATCTGGGCGGTCACTTTGAGGCGGGACAGGCGAACCTCAAAGGATTTTTCCAGTTTCATCCGTGGCTCTATCTGTTCCTCATTCCGGCCATCGGGATGCGCCTGTGGGCAGAAGAGCGCCGGGTGGGAACGATTGAGCTGCTGTTGTCGCTACCCATACCGCTGTGGTCGGCGGTGCTTGGCAAGTTCCTGGCTGCCTGGGCTTTTGCGGGTCTGTCCCTGTCACTCACTTTTCCGATGTGGCTGACGGTTTCCTATCTCGGCGACCCGGACCATGGGGTAATTCTGGCAGGTTATGTCGGGTCATTTTTGATGGCGGGCGGGTATCTGGCTATCGGATCGTGCATCTCTGCGACAACACGCAACCAGGTTATTGCTTTTGTGGTCAGCGTCGCAGTCTGTTTTCTGTTTACCGTATCCGGGCTGCCTATTGTGACCGACTTTGTTGCTGTCTGGGCGCCACAAGCCGTTCTTACAACCATTGCGTCGTTTAGTTTTCTCACGCATTTTGAAGCCATTACCGAGGGTGTGATTGATCTGCGCGACATTATCTATTTTATCTCCCTGATCGGTGTCTGGCTCGTTGCCTGCGGCATTGTTGTTGATATGAAAAAGGCCGGGTAACGCTCATGGATACGCTCCTTTCCCGACGCGCTGTTTCTATTGCCACGCTTGTGCTGCTGGCGGTTTTCTTCATCGTGGTCAATCTCTTTTCCAACATTTCGTTCCGGTCAAGCCGGGTCGATTTAACGCAGAATGCGCTGTTCACACTTTCGGACGGCACGCGCAACATGCTTACGAAACTGGATGAGCCCGTGACGCTGCGCTTCTTCTTTTCTGAAGAGCTGGTGACAGATTTTCCGCGTATCCGCACCTATGGAGGGCGGGTGCGCGATCTGCTGGAAGAGATGCGCACCTATTCGGATGGTCATCTTGTTCTTGAGGTGATCGACCCGGAACCGTTCTCAGAAGAGGAAGACCGGGCGATGTCGCTGGGGCTGAAGGGGGCGCCGACGACGGAAGGTGAGATTATCTATTTCGGGCTTGCCGGGACCAACCTTGTGGACGGGCTTGAGGCCATTCCCTTTTTTACCGATGAACGTGAAGAATATCTGGAATATGATATTGCCCGGCTCATTCAAAATCTGACACGGCCTGAAAAACCCGTGCTGGGGATTGTTACCAACCTGCCGCTTGATACGGGTGCGGGCGGGCTTATGGCTGCGATGCGCGGCGAAAGCCAGTCCTTCATGATTTACAATGAATTGCTGGACCGCTTTTCACTGGAGTTTCTTGAGCAGGACTTTGCGCGTATTCCCAATGTCGTGGATGTGTTGATGATTGCACACCCCAAGCCGCTCAATGATAAAACACTGTATGCCATTGACCAGTTCATGATGCGCGGCGGGCGGGCGCTTGTTTTCCTTGATCCGCACTCAGAAGTAAGCCTGACGTCCGGGCCCAACGGGCAGCCGGTGCAAGGCTATACGGAGGCCTCCGCTCTTGATGTGCTGATGGAAAGCTGGGGGGTTGAGCTTGACCCAACTGTGGTGATCGGCGACCGGGACAACGCCCAGCGCGTGCAGGCGGGGTTTGATGCACGCCGACAACACTCGGACTATATTGCCTGGCTGGCCCTAGGGGCTGACGATATGAACCTGGATGACGTGATTAGCGCCGACATTGATCGTCTGAACCTTGGAACCACCGGCCACCTGGTGCCTCGTGAGGGGGCTACGACCCGCTTCACGCCGGTGATGCGGTCGTCCGATGATGCGATGCTGCTGGACCTGGAGTTCATCAAAACGGGGCCGACGCCGGACGCGCTGCTGCGCCAATTTGTTCCGACGGGGGAGCGCTATGTTATTGCGGCGCGTATCTCCGGGCCGATTGTATCGGCATTTGGAGATCAGGCCCCTGCTCTTGATGAGGAGAGCGCCGATGGTTCACCACAGGCGATTGTGGGGCCGGGCGACCATCTTGCGGCGTCGGTGGAAAATGTGAATATTATTATTGTTGCGGATAGCGAGATATTCGATGATCGGTTCTGGGTGCAGACCCAAAGCTATCTGGGTGAGAGGATCGCGCAACCAATTGCCGATAACGCCACATTCGTTCTCAATGCGATTGATAATTTGATGGGATCGGATGATCTGATTTCGCTTCGCGCGCGCGAGAAGTCGGACCGGCCCTTCCTGGTGGTGGACGCGTTGCGGCGCGCAGCGGAAGCTGACTATCTCATCCAGGAAGAGGCGCTTCAGGCAACTATTGCCGAAACGGAACGCCGTCTTGCTGAACTGCAAACCCGCGCTCCTGCCGGTGCCGAGGCATCGGAATTCCTTTCCGATCAGGAAGCTGAAGAGATACGTCTGTTCCGTGCGGAGCTTCGTCAAAGCCGAACGGCTCTTCGCGATGTGCAGCGTAACCTCAGGCGGGGAATTGAAGAGCTGGGCGCGCGCGTTCGTTTTGTCAATGTTGCGCTGGTCCCCTTGATGATAGGTGGGCTTGCGGTCGGTCTGGCACTTCTTCGTTCCCGGCGGCGCAAAGCGCGCATCGGACAGGGGAAACAATGAGGATGAAACAGATGATGGATGTTCTTGGCACGCGAGGCCCTCTGCGTAATCTGCTTGTGCTTGGCGGGGTGACGCTGTTTTTCAGTGTTGCCGCCGCCATTGTTCTTACCAACCAGCGCGAGGCAACGACCGCGCAGTTTGAGCCTGTCCCTTTCTTTCCCGGTCTCTCTGAAACGGTGAACCAAGCAACACAGCTCGTCTATACGGTGGGGCTGGGCATGGAGGGCACTGCAAGCATTACGATTGAACGTGATGCAGATGGCGTGTGGCGTGTTGGGGAGCGGGAAGGGTTTCCAGCCCGGGCTGACAAGGTACGTAAGACAATTCTGGGACTTATTGAGCTGGAGGCGTTTGAGCCGCGCACGGCCAACGCGGAATGGCACCGCAATCTCGGCCTTCTGGAACCGGAGAAAATTGGGAGTGCCGTGCGGGTGCGTCTGCTGGACAAGGATGGGAATGAACTGGCGGGGCTGCTTGCGGGGGATGTTGTGGAAACGACCACTGATATTCAGGGACGAGGGTTTTTGTATGTGCGGCGCGATGGCGAGGCGCAGACCTGGCTGGCGCGCGGTGTGGTCACGCTTGACAAGGATGTCTCTGCCTGGCTTGAAACCGACGTGGTTTCTATCCCGCTGGACCGTACCGCGCGTGTGAGCCTCTGGGTGGGGACGAACCAGCTTGCTGTTCTTTCGCGTTCCTCGCCGGACCATCCTAACTTTATTGTTGAGAATGTGCCCGACGGGGCAGTGTCGCGGGGGGCTCCGATTGTCAATGCAAGTGCTACGGCTTTTTCGGGGTTTGAATTTGAAGACGGTGTTCCTGTTGTGTCGATTAATTTTATCGACCCGCCGGTGGCGATCATTGAGACATTTGATGGCCTGAAACTCACGGTCACGATGGTGAGTGCTGGATCGGGCATGTGGGCGAAGTTTCTGGCGGAAGCTGACTATGATGCGTTGGGGGAAGACGGAGACCGGGCAGTGCTGGACGCAGAAGTCGCTGACATCAACACGCGTGTTGGTTCATGGGCCTATAAGTTGGAGACAGGCCTGGGGCAGCGGCTTACGCAAACCCTCTCTGAACTCACCCGCCCGGTGAGTGCGGACATTCCCTGAGCAGATGAATTTAGTGACGGCCTAAAGCGCGGCCAGTTCCAGAACCGCAGCACCCAGAATGGGGCCGTTGCCGTCTTCCTGAAGGATAGCGGCGCAGCCGTCATAGCCCTGAGCAATGAGCGATGCCTTGGGGATAGTGAGGGTGATGACCTCTCCCTTCCACATGCCGACGGGGGTCATTTCGCGTACGACATTGGCGTAAGTAATTGTCTCTCCGGCATTTTCGCCACGTTCAATGACAACCGGGGTTTGTTTGACGTAGCGGACAAGCCAGAGGGTTGCTTCTTTTCCGGATGCACCGGCACCAACGGTAATTGTCACGGTATCGCCATTGAGACCAAAATGGACGGGTACGTCATTTTCCTTCATCTCGCTTCGCAGCTCAATGGCTCTGGTGACGTGTGCAACACGGGAGCCGACCGCGTCGGTTACCCCGTCGATAACCATTTGCGGGGTATAGACGCTACGACCACCAAGCCGTTCAACATATGCGCGCTGGCGGTGTGTGAAGGCGGAGGTGGCAAGCGTGTCGCGCCACCCAAGGTAGTCCCAGATATTAACCGGGAGGGTGAGGGCCAGGACATCCTCACGTTCTGCAAGCGTGTGCAGGAGAGCGTCAGCGGGTGGGCAGGACGAACAGCCTTGGCTTGTGAAAAGTTCCACAACGATAGGGCGCTCGGCAGCGGCCGGTGCTAGGCCAAAGGCGGTGCTTGCGATCAGGGTCGCTATGGCAAGAGAGTGTCTCATGTCTCCAACATAGGAAGTGCGCGGTTTGGGCGCGAGTAAATTTGCAGTGAGGAGGTTGTGAAAGCCGGGCATGGACAAAATGGGGCACCATCCGGACCTGGAAGGTGCCCCATTTTGTGGCTTGTCGCGGGACTTAGTCGGCGGCGAGGCCGCGCAGGACATAGTGAAGAATGCCGCCATTGGCGTAGTAATCCACCTCGTCCTGGGTATCGATGCGGCAGAGAAGCTGTATTTTCTTAACGACTCCGTCTGTAAATGTGATGGTTGCCGTTACCTCATTGCGCGGGGAGATGTCGGAGAGGCCGTCGATAGAGACCATTTCCGATCCGTCCAGGCCAAGGCTTTTCCAGCTTTCTCCTTTTTGGAACTGGAGAGGAGCGACACCCATGCCGATCAGGTTTGAACGGTGAATGCGTTCAAAGGACTCCGCGATCACGGCACGTATCCCCAGCAGGAAAGTGCCTTTTGCCGCCCAGTCACGGCTTGATCCGGTGCCGTATTCCTTGCCTGCAAACACCACAAGCGGGGTGCCGCGTTTCTTGTACTCCATGCAGGCGTCATAGATCGGCATTTCCGCCCCTTCCGGCTGGAGCTTTGTCACTCCACCTTCAGTTCCCGGTACCATCTGGTTTTTGATGCGGATATTGGCAAATGTGCCACGCATCATGACCTGGTGGTTGCCGCGGCGCGAGCCGTAGGAGTTGAAATCCTGCGCGCCCACCTGATGGCGGATGAGATAGGACCCTGCGGGGCTGTCGACCTTGATCGAACCGGCCGGAGAAATGTGGTCGGTTGTGATGCTGTCGGCGAACAGGCCCATGATGCGCGCATTGGCGACATCTTCCAGGGGGGCCGGTGTGTGGCTCAGCCCTTCAAAGTAGGGCGGGTTCTGCACATAGGTACTGTCATCGTTCCAGTCATAGGTTTTGCCGGGCGTGGTTTTGATGGCCTGCCAGTGCTTGTCTCCTTTGAAGACATTCCCATAGCGTTTGCGGAACATGGCCGGGGTAACACAGGCACGCACCGTTTTGGCAATCTCTTTGTTGGTTGGCCAAATGTCCTTCAGGAAGACCGGCTTGCCGTTCTTGCCGATCCCGATAGGTTCGACTGTCAGGTTTTTGGTGACGGTTCCCGCAAGGGCATAGGCCACCACCAGTGGGGGTGATGCCAGGTAGTTGGTGCGAACGTCCGGGCTTATCCGACCCTCGAAGTTACGGTTTCCTGACAGGACGGAAGACACCACGAGATCATTGTCGTCGATTGATTTGGTGATGGCCGGTGCCAGGGGTCCAGAATTGCCGATGCAGGTGGTGCAGCCATAGCCGACAAGATCGAAGCCCAGCGCGTCTAGGTCTTTTTGCAGTCCTGCTTTCTTGAGATATTCCGTCACAACCTGTGAGCCGGGTGCCAGGGATGTTTTCACCCATGGTTTAACACTGAGGCCCAGTTTGCGCGCCTTGCGGGCCACCAGCCCGGCAGCCACCAGAACACTTGGATTGGAGGTGTTGGTGCACGACGTGATGGCGGCAATGGCGACGTCCCCATGGCCCAGGGTGAACTCTTCGTCTTCAACCTCGAAGCGTGTTTCTGCCTCGGCGGCTTTGCCATATTCGGTTGCCAGCGTGTCCGCGTAGCTTGCGGCAAGGTCCGTGAGGTCGATTCTGTCCTGAGGACGTTTTGGACCGGCAAGAGCAGGCACCACTTTGCTGAGGTCCAGCTCCAGGGTTTTTGTGAAAATGGGGTCCGGGGTCTTCTTGTCTCGGAACATCCCCTGTTTTTTTGCGTAGGCCTCAACCAGATCAACGCGGGCTTTGTCGCGGCCTGTTGCGCGCAGATATTTGATGGTTTCGGCATCGACGGGGAAGAAGCCGCAGGTGGCACCATATTCCGGCGCCATATTGGCGATGGTGGCCTGATCCTCAAGGGTGAGGTGGTCGAGGCCATTGCCGAAGAACTCAACAAACTTGCCGACCACACCCTGCTTGCGCAACATTTCGACGACGCGAAGCACCAGGTCTGTTGCGGTGACGCCTTCGCTCATTTTGCCCTGGAGTTTGAAGCCGATCACTTCGGGGATCATCATAGTGACAGGCTGGCCGAGCATGGCGGCTTCTGCCTCAATGCCACCGACACCCCAACCAAGAACCGCGAGACCATTAATCATGGTGGTGTGGCTGTCTGTGCCAACGCAGGTGTCGGGGTAGGCCATTTCGACTGTTTTTCCGGCACTGTCTTTTTCCGTACGCGTCCAGACTGTCTGGGCCAGATATTCCAGGTTCACCTGATGGCAAATGCCTGTTCCAGGAGGGACCACCCGGAAATTGTCAAAGGCCTGTGCGCCCCAACGCAGAAACTCATAGCGCTCCTTGTTGCGTTGATATTCCAGGTCCACGTTTTCCTTAAAGGCAGTGGCGGTTCCGAACTTGTCCACCATGACCGAGTGGTCGATCACAAGATCGACGGGAACCTGGGGGTTGATCCGCTCCGGAGCACCGCCAAGTGTGGCGACGGCGTTGCGCATGGCGGCAAGGTCCACAACTGCTGGGACGCCGGTGAAATCCTGCATCAATACGCGCGCAGGGCGGTAGGCGATCTCGCGGGTTGATTTACGTGATTTCAGCCAGTTTTTAACGCCCAAGATGTCGGCCTTTGTTACGGAGCGTCCGTCTTCAAAGCGCAGCAGGTTCTCCAGCAGGACTTTCAAGCTGAAGGGAAGTCGCGATATGCCGTCCAGACCGTTGGCCTCGGCCTTCTTCAGGTCGTAGTAGACATAGGATTTTGAGCCGACCTTGATGTTTGAATAGGCGTTAAAGCTGTTTGTGCCCAAAGCGTTGCGGGCGGCCTTAACGGGCGCCTTTGTGCGAGCGGTCTTTTTTGTGACTGCTTTTTTGACAGGTGCCTTTTTCCTCACAGGTGCCTTTTTCCTCACAGGTGCTTTTTTCTTTGCAGCCTTTTTTGGGGCCGCTTTTTTAGCGATTTTCTTTTTTGGCTGGGCTTTGGAGGCGGGTTTTTTCCTGGTGGTTTTCTTCTTAGCGGTTTTGCGTGCGATTTTTTTCTTTGTGACCTTTTTGGTGGCCTTGCGGGCGGGCGACTTTTTTCTGGTCACTTTCTTTTTTGCTGTCTTCTTTGTGGTTTTCTTTTTTACCGGAGACTTTTTTGCCGCTACTTTCTTTTTTGCAGGCGCTTTTTTCTTTGCGACCTTCTTTTTGGTAGCTTTTTTAGCTACTGGCTTTTTCTTAGCCGGGGTCTTCTTTTTTCCTGCTGGAGCTTTGGCCATCGTCCGCTATCCTCGAATTGTGTGGGTCTTGCGTCAACAGACGCGCCCGCGCCAATCAACGCGACGAACTATAGTCAGAATCATTTGACAAGGCTATGGCCGGGCGGGGCCAATGTGTCTGATAATGCGCAAAACTTTCAAGGTCGATGACCAATTGAGAATGGATGGCGACATGAGTGTGACGACAGAAAAGAACGGGGCAGTGACCACGGTGGTTCTTGATCGTCGGGAGGTTCGCAATGCTGTGGATGGAGCAACGGCGCGCGCTCTGGCGGAAGCCTTTCTGGCGTTTGAAAATGATGATGAGGCATCGGTTGCGGTTTTCGTCGGTGCGCATGGGACATTTTGTGCCGGGGCGGATCTG
This sequence comes from uncultured Parvibaculum sp., assembly GCA_964573935.1. Taxonomy (GTDB): domain Bacteria; phylum Pseudomonadota; class Alphaproteobacteria; order Parvibaculales; family Parvibaculaceae; genus Mf105b01. The sequence continues at coordinate 82,032 of CAZNLO010000001.1, forward strand.
AAGGCCGTGTCGGAGGGGGCGGGCAACCGGGTCGATCCGGTTGTAACGGGTAAGGATTTTGATCGCCTTGCGGTGGACGGCCCGATGGGCCCCACGCGCATGCTCCTGTCCAAGCCTGTTATTGCCGCTGTTTGCGGCCATGCTGTGGCGGGGGGGCTTGAACTGGCTTTGTGGTGTGACATGCGGGTGATGGAGGAGGGTGCCGTGATGGGCGTTTATTGCCGTCGCTGGGGTGTTCCTCTGGTGGATGGCGGTACGGTGCGGCTGCCTCGTCTTATTGGCCATGCCCGCGCGATGGATATGATTTTAACCGGGCGGCCTGTGGAGGCTGCAGAAGCACTGAGCTTTGGTCTTGCCAACAAGGTGGTGCCCGAGGGGCAGGCCCGGGCCGCCGCTGAGGCGTTGGCGGCTGAGATCGCGCGTTTCCCGCAAAACTGTCTGCGTCACGACCGTTTGTCCACCTATGAGCAATGGGACCTTCCTTACGATCAGGCGATGGCGAATGAAATTCAACATGGCCGTGAAGTCCTGTCATCGGGGGAGGTTCTGGAAGGGGCTGCCCGGTTTGCAAGCGGTAAGGGCCGGGGTGGACGGTTTGATGACATTTGAGGGGGGTGCTGATTTTCCGTCATACCGGCTGGTGGCGGACGATCTTGGCTGCGAGCGGGGGGGACGCCTTGTGTTCAAGGGGCTGTCTTTTACTGTTGGGGCTGGCGACATGTTGATCCTTGGCGGGGCCAATGGATCGGGCAAGTCGAGCCTGTTGCGCCAGATTGCCGGGCTTTTGGATGTTTCGCGCGGGGCACTTGCGCTCGAAGGAGGAGAGGGGGGGACGGCGCCGTGGGAGGTGGCGCACTATGCCGGTCATCTTGATGCTGTGAAGGTCCCTCTCACGGTGGAAGAAAACCTGTGTTTCTGGGCTGATTTTTATGGTGTTGATCGTGGTTTTGTCGCTTCTGCGCTGGAGGGGCTGGGGCTCGGGTCTCTTGCGACAGTGCCGGCGGGTATTCTTTCTGCCGGGCAGAAAAAGCGCCTGGGGCTCGCGCGGCTCTTGTTGGTTGAGCGGCCCCTCTGGCTGCTGGACGAGCCGACCGTGTCGCTTGATGCGGCAACGCTGGATGTGCTGACCCGGTTGATGCGCGCGCATCTGGCACGCAAGGGGCTCATTGTTGTGGCCTCCCATGCTGTTCTTGGAATGGATGCGGGGCACCGGCTTGATCTTGGGCAGGCTTCGCCATCCAAAAGAGTGCCGGTGCCGGAAGGTGCCTTGTGAGCGCGTTTCTGGCACTGGTCGGCCGCGAGGTGCGGCTTGCCGTTCGGGTCGGTGGTGGTGGCGGCATGGCCGTTTTCTTCTTCCTCATAACCATATCGATTGTACCCCTGGGGGTGGGGCCTGACCTCAATCTGCTCGCCCGCATTGCGCCGGGCATGTTGTGGGTTGCATTGCTGTTGTCGGCTCTTCTGACCCTTGACCGGTTGTTCCAGGCAGATCATGAAGACGGCACTCTTGATCTTTTTGTTATGGGGACATTGCCGCTGGAGCTGGTGGTTCTTGCCAAGGCACTGGGGCACTGGCTTACCACCGGGTTGCCGCTGATTGTAGCGGCTCCGCTGCTGGGGCTTTTGCTCAACCTGCCGCTGGCGGGCATGGGGCCGTTGATGCTGGCTATGGCCATCGGGTCTCCGGCGTTGTCGCTTCTGGGGGTTGTAGGGGCGGCGCTGGCTGTGGGGGTGCGCCGGGGCGGATTGCTGATTTCACTGCTGGTGCTGCCGCTTTATGTGCCGGTGTTGATTTTTGGCGTCAGTGCCACGCGCGCTGCCCTTGTTGCTGTTCCCGGTGATCTGGGGGGGCGTTCACTTCTGCTTTTGGGGGCGGTGACGCTGGTATCGCTTGTGCTGGGGCCGTTTGGGGGCGCTGCGGCGCTCAGGGCGAACCTGCGATGAGCAATTTTTCTCTTATGCGTCAGATTGCCCGTCCGCCGCAACTTGCCGGGCCGGGGCGCACGCGCTACATCAAAGCCTCATGACCTGGTCCCTTCACACATATGCCAGTCCGACGCGTTTTATGGCGTACTCGGGGCTCGCCTTGCCTTACCTTTGGGTGCTTGCGCTTGGAGCGATGGGAACGGGGCTGTATCTGGGGGTGTTTGTGGCCCCGCCAGACTATCAGCAGGGCGAAAGCGTGCGGATGATGTATGTGCATGTGCCCACCGCCTGGCTTTCGCAATTCGGGTTTGGACTGATGGCCTTTGCGAGTGCCATGGCGCTGATATTCCGGCATCCGCTCGCTGATGTCGCAGCAAAGTCGGCGGCACCCATTGGTGCTGCGTTCACGTTCCTGGCGCTTGTTACGGGTGCGCTGTGGGGTAAGCCCATGTGGGGCACCTACTGGGTCTGGGATGCACGGTTGACGTCGGTTCTGATCCTGCTGTTTTTGTATCTGGGCTATATGGCGTTGTGGTCAACAATTGAGGACCCCAACCGGGCGGCGCGCGTGGCGGCGGTGTTTGCGCTTGTCGGGGCGATCAACCTGCCCATCATTCGTTTCTCTGTTGACTGGTGGAACACGCTGCACCAGCCAGCAAGTGTCTTCCGCCTTGACGGGCCCAGTATTCACCCCTCCCTGCTGTGGCCGCTTCTGATCGCGGCGGCAGGCTTTACCTTGTTTTTCATCGCGGTGCTTCTGGTGCGTATGCGGGCGGAGATTTTGCGGCGCCGGGTGCGCACGCTTCAAATGCAGCAGGCGGCAAGGTAGGCCATGGCAGAATTTTTCGATATGGGAGGATATGGCGTCTATGTCTGGTCGTCATTTGCGATTGTGGCGGTTGTGATGACGGGGCTTGCCGTGCAGAGCTGGTATGATTTGAAAACCCAGCGCAAACGGATTGCCGCTCTTGAGGCGCAGACCGGGGATAGAGCCTCATGAAACTGGCCACTTTTCTGCCAGTAGCGGCTTTTTTTGGCCTGGCAGGCCTTTTTTATGTCGCCATTTTTGGCGGCGACCCTTCGGAAATACCCTCAGCCCTGGTTGGCAAGCCCGTCCCTGAATTTGATCTGCCAGCGGTCGAAAATGTTGGCGTGCCGGGTTTTACGCACCAGGATCTGGCGCGGGGCCGGGTGACATTGGTCAATGTCTGGGCGTCGTGGTGTGTGCCATGCCGCCGTGAGCACCCTCTTCTGGAAGCGCTGGCGCGCGACAGTGGTGCGGAAATTTTCGGTCTCAACTATAAAGACAGCCCTGATGCCGCCCAGCGGTTTCTCGCCACGCTGGGCAATCCGTTTGCCCGCGTCGGCGCGGACAGAAATGGCCGCGTTGCCATCGACTGGGGTGTTTATGGGGTTCCTGAAACCTTTGTGGTGGACGGCGCGGGGCGTATTGTCCTGAAGCATGTGGGGCCGCTGGATGAGCAAAGTATCGAGACCAAGATACTGCCGGCGATTGCCCAGGCGCGTACCAGGAGTGATGCCCCGGAGCATTGAACCGACCGCTGATATGCCATCCGGGCGCGCTTTAAGAATTTGTTAGCCCTAACAAAGTGATAATGGGCGGTCGCGGGCTCTTCCTGCCCGTTCGTTTGTCAGGGTTCCCGGTTTTATGAAACCTGTGGTCAGTGCCTCCCAGATCGCCGTTCAGGCCTATGCCCAGAGCACGGGCGTGCGGCCACATGCGGGCGTTCAATCCCCCTTTGCGGTTGATGGCAAGGCCATCCCTGCGAAGGGTGTCGGGCCTTTACGCCGTGTTTCGCAGGAAACAGACGCCTTCAAGATCGAAATAAGCGCAGAAGCTCTGGAAGCGGCAAACCGTGAAGGTCGGCACGGGCCGGACGCCGGGCGGCAAAAGCCTGCGCGCGCTGTTGAAGATGTGGCTGAGATTACCTTTCAACCGCTGGAGGGGGTTTCTGCCGGTTCAGGGCGTCGCGAAGCACCGTTTGCGCATGCCCCAACGGCTGGCGGGGAGAGTGCCCCTCCAAAGCGGCCGGGCTCTCTTCTCGACATTAGCGTTTAACAACCTGTCTCGACATTAGCGCCGTGTGGTAGTTTTGCGCGCAGAAGCTTTCTTTTTTGCGGCGGGGCGTTTTGCAACAGATTTTCTGCGAATGCCCTTTTTTGGAGGATTTACAGCGTTTTCCTTGGCCCCAAGGACAGCTTCGGACAATAGCGCCAAATTTCGCTTTAGCTCACGCTGGACTGTTTTGGGGATCAGCGCCAACAATGTTGCTTCGGCTTTCGCCGCGCCGGATTCTGTTGCCTTGAGTGCTCTGCGGCCAACCGCTGTTAGACGCACTGCGTTCGCTCTGGCATCGGTTTTTGTACGCTTGCGGGCGAGAAGGCCAGCTTCGATCATACGGGCGACCATATCCGCCAGGGTTGAGCGGTCGATGCCGGTGCGGTTGACCAGGTCGGTCTGGCTCAGTCCCTCAGCGTCGTTAACGGCAACCAGAACAATAAATTGACGCGGGGTTAGGCTCGCGTCGCTCAAGTTCTGAGTGAACTGGTCATAGGCAAATTGTTGTGTTCGACGAAGCATGTGGCTGAGTGACCCTTCAAGGTCGAAGCCTTTGGATTTACGGGCGGCCATTTGTAAGTGACTCCTTTGGAACTACTGAAGTACCTAGAACTTTTGATGTAGGTGTGATTGCCGTTTTCCGGGCGCACCTTCGTTCCTGTGTGGGTTGATACTTTCGTGTTTGGGTCTGATCCGTGCTGCTTTCACTACGCTGGGCAATCAGAGAAAACCTCCAGTGGTGCGTCGTGTGGGGGAAGCAACCTGAAACCATTTATTCAAGCCAACAGATTGCATATTTGAGCGGCGACGCCAAGTGTTTGTATGTCTCACGGCGTTATTTGAACGCATTGTGATGTGTTGAAGGTGTTTGGCCAACCCATGAAGGAGGTCGTTCGCACACTAGATTCAATATTCTGTAGGCAGAATAAATTCTGACCGCTGCTCCAAAAAAACACAATGTTGACAAATCCGGTCAAACTGACAGTAGCCCACCGGGCTGCCCGGACCGGTGTCAAGCGTCAGCATTCTCCTCCCTTTTGTCCACCTGGTGAGCCGTAATAACCCGGATCTGCGCCATGGCGAAGATGGCGGTGATCGGCATGATGCCGAAAAGCTTGAAGCTCACCCAGAAATCGGTTGAGAAATTTCGCCAGACAATCTCGTTAACGATGGCCAGAAAAATGAAAAACAGGCCCCAGCGTAAAGTGAGCTTGCGCCAACCCAGATCGTCGAGTTGAAACGCGGCATCGAACAGATATTTCAATGTCGGCTTGCCAAAGGCCAGGCCTCCCAGCAACCCTGTGGCAAACAGAAGATTTACTATGGTTGGTTTTAGCTTGATGAACTGTTCGTCCTGCAAAAGGATCGTCAGTCCTCCGAAAACCATGATAAAACCCCCGCTGATGAGCGGCATGAGCGGGATTGTTCTAAACAAGATGTAGGTCGCGATGAGAGAAAACGTGATTGCAACCATGAAAATGCCGGTTGCGTAGAAAATGTTTTCTTCCTGTGGTGTGCCCAAAAAGGCATGGGCTCTGGAGTTCATCAGGAAAAACACGATGAGGGGCGAGAGTTCCAGCCCCATGCGGAGCCATTGTCTGTTGCTCATGCCTTGCGGGGATTTCGGGTCTGGCCCGTGTGTATCGGTCGGTTGGGTCATGTTGCTCGTTTCGTTAGTCAAGCGCTGGTCATTGGTCATGCGCCGGTAATGGTTTTGGCGAAAGTCTCGGCGGAAAAGTCCTGTAGATCCTCTATTCCCTCGCCCACACCGATCATGTGTACGGGCAAAGCAAACCTGGCGGCAATGGCCACCAGAATGCCACCACGCGCGGTGCCATCAAGTTTGGTCATGATTAGCCCGGTGATATTGGCGATTTTGGAAAAAACTTCTACCTGATTGAGGGCGTTCTGGCCGGTGGTTGCGTCCAGGACAAGAAGGGTCGCATGGGGGGCCGTGTCGTCCAGTTTGGCGATGGCACGGATTATTTTTTCAAGTTCGGCCATCAGGTCTGATTTATTTTGCAGGCGTCCGGCTGTATCGATCAACAAGAGGTCTGTGCCCTCGGCACGGGCGCGCTCTACCGCCTCAAAAGCGAGGCCCGCGGCATCACCGCCTACTTTTGTTTTGACAACGGGTGCCCCAACCCGTTCTCCCCATACACCCAACTGTTCAATGGCGGCCGCGCGAAACGTATCGCCGGCTGCGAGCATTACCGATTTTCCCTCCGCGCGGGCTTTTGCGGCCAGCTTGCCGATGGTGGTGGTTTTGCCAGCGCCGTTGACGCCTACCACCAGCACGATTTTGGGTTTTTTCTCCGATGTGAGGTCGAAGGGGATTTCAACGGCGCGGAGTGTTCGGGTGATTTCGGCAGCCAGAATTTCGCGCACTTCATCTGGGGAAATTTCCTTGTCGTAGCGATCTGTGGCCACGGCTTGGGTAATCTGGACGGCCACATCCAGTCCTAGGTCGGAGGTGACGAGCAGGTCTTCAAGCTCCTGAAGAGTTTCGTCGTCGAGTTTTCTCTTTTTGAAAATGCCCGTAACACCGTCGGACAAGGCGCGGGAGGAGCGGGACAGTCCTGTTTTCATACGTGCGAAAAGAGACTTTTTCTGCGCCGTTTCTGTCTCTGGTGTGTTTGCCTCGCTCATGGCCGTGCTTTCTTCGGTACTATTTCGCCGGTCAGTTGTTCTGCGTTGCGACCTGTTACGCGCGCCATGATGATGTCGCCTGCCTTCGCGGGAGTTTCACTTCGGGCGCTTGCTGCGAAATCAATTTCGGTGAACTGTTCGGTTCGTCCCCGGGTTGGGCTTTCCATCAACACGGTTTCGCAGGCGTCGATGCGGCTGTCCAGGAAATGAGACGTTGCTTCCTTCGCGATGCTTCGGAGCCTTTTGGCGCGGCTTTTGATCTGGGGGCCTGCGACCTGGGGCATGCGGGCGGCGGGTGTTCCGGGTCTGGCGGAGTAGGGAAAGACGTGCAGCCAGGTGAGGTCGCATTCTTCAATCAGCCGTATGGAGTTGTCGAACATGGCGGGTGTTTCGGTCGGGAAGCCTGCAATCATATCCGCGCCGAACACGATGTCAGGTCGAAGCTGCCGTGCCTGCTTGCAAAAGGCAATGGCATCCTCGCGCGAATGGCGGCGCTTCATGCGCTTCAAAATCATGTTGTCGCCTGCCTGTAGGGAAAGATGCAGATGGGGCATCAAGCGTTCTTCCTCTGCGAGGAGACGCATCAGATCCGGGTCCACCTCGATACTGTCAATTGAGGACAGTCGAAGCCGGGGCAGGTTCGGTACAAGTTTCAGAATGCGGGCACAAAGGTTGCCAAGGGTCGGATGACCGGGCAAGTCGGCCCCGTAGGACGTGATGTCCACCCCGGTGATGACAATTTCCCGGTAGCCGTTGTCCACAAGCGTGGCTACCTGCGCCACGACTTCGCCTGCGGGCACGGAGCGTGAGTTTCCCCGGCCAAAGGGGATGATGCAAAACGTGCAGCGATGGTCGCAGCCGTTTTGTACCTGGACAAAAGCGCGCGCGCGGCCTTCAAAGCCTTCAACTAGGTGTCCGGCGGTCCGGGTCACTGACATGATGTCGTTGACACGGACACGTTCGGTGCCAAAGCCCTCAATGGACAGGCGTGCAAAGCTCTCCGGTTTTATCTTCTCATCATTGCCGAGCACGAGATCTACTTCATCCATCTGGGCAAACTGGGCGGGGTCGATCTGGGCGGCGCAGCCGGTGACGATGATCCGTGTGTCGCTATTCTCGCGCCGGGCCTTGCGAATGGCCTGGCGCGCCTGACGCACGGCTTCATTGGTGACTGCACAGGTGTTGAAAATAATGGTGTTTTCCAGGCCGGCCTTTTCGGCGTTGACCCTCATCACTTCCGTTTCATAACTGTTGAGACGGCAGCCGAAGGTGACGACCTTTGCGCTGTCCCGGGCGCGGCTGTTTTGTTGTTGTTGCCGGGTGTTTGTTTGGTTCGACATTATTTGGTCTTGCCCAGGCGGGTGTCGAGTGTGCCGTCATACTCATACGCGGCGGGTCCGGTCATCCAGACGTGGTCATCGCTTGTGCGCCAGTCCAATGCAAGGTCTCCGCCGGGAAGGGTCACCGTGACCTGTCTGTCGGTCAGTTGCTTGCGCGCGCCCGCGACGGCGGTGGCGCAGGCGGCTGTTCCGCACGCCCGGGTGAGGCCGACGCCGCGCTCCCACACGATCAGGCGAATATGGTTTGGGGCGAGCACCTGTGCCAGGGAGATATTGGCGCGCTCTGGAAACATCGGATGATTTTCCAGCAGCGGTCCGATTTTTTCCAGGTCGTAGGCAGCCGTATCCTCAACAAAGAAAATGGCGTGGGGGTTGCCCATGTTGACCACCGCAGGGGTGTGCAGAATGGGATTGTCGATGGGGCCGATTTGAAGCTCGATACCGCGTGTGTCGCGGATTTCTTCGGCCAGGGGAATGTCGCGCCAGTCGAGCTTGGGCGCACCCATGTCCACGCAAATGTTCCCATTGGAGGTGTGCCATCCGGTGGTGATTGCACCTGATGTTTCGACCGTGACCTTTGGCTTGCCGGTTTCTTCGAGCATCAGGGAGACGACGCATCTGGCTGCGTTGCCACAGGCCTCCACTTCGGCCCCGTCGGCATTGTGGATCCTCATGAAACAGTCACCGCCGGCCCTTGCCCGTTCGATCACAATGAACTGATCGCAGCCAATGCCGCTTTTGCGGTCGGCGATGGCCCGGATCAGATTATCGGAGAAAGCCGCGCGGGACGTGCGTACATCCACCACGACAAAATCATTGCCGAGGCCGTTCATTTTGCGAAAGGCGTGTGCGTTTGGATCGTTCATAGTGGGCGTTATATGGCGAATCCCGTGTCAAAAGCCAAGGGGAGACAAATTTCTCCCCGTTTTTATAGGGTTAGGGGTGCTGTGCCGGGGGGCTTTGCATCTCTGATATAGCGGTGGGGGGAATTTGAAAAGGAGACATGATGGAGAAGCTATTGCGTTCTGCCCAGAAAGTGGCAGGCCTCCTTAAGGAGCGTGGTGAAACCATTGCGGTTTCTGAAAGCTCGGTAGGGGGGCTTGTTTCGGCTGCGTTGATTGCTCAGCAGGGTGCCTCGGCGTTTTTTTTGGGATCAACGGTGATTTATACCCGTGAGGCGGGCCGTATCCTGCGCGATGGCAGGGCGATGGACCTCAAAGGTCTTGCACCCATGACGCCGCCGTTTGTGCAGGTCCTGGCGGATGGTTTTCGCCAACAGATGGGGGCGGACTGGGCCACCGCCGAGATGGGCGCTACGGGTCCGGCCGGGTCGCCTTACGGGTTTGATGCGGGTACGGGCTGTATTGCGGTCTCCGGGCCGGTGTCACAGGCCAGATTGTGTGAAACGGGGTCGGGGGACCGGGTTGAGAACATGTACGCCTTTGGGCAGGCGCAGCTTGAACAGTTGATTGTGTGTCTGGAAGCGGCCAGGGCGTGAGGGGAAATCGTCAGGCGAGAATATCCAGGACTTCACCGGCCAGGTCGCTCACGGTTTCTGCGACCTTTGCATTAGCGGCATAGTTGGTTTCGGCGCGGGTCAGTTGCACCACTTCTTTTACCATATCGACTTTTTGCACTGGTGAGGTGATGGAGTTGCTTGTTACCTGTTCGACAGCGTTCGTTCCAGCCTTGGCGATTTTTGCCGCAGCCTGATCGAAGCTTTGCGAGGCGGCTATTATACCGCCGGTGGCGTTGTTCAATGCGCTAATCATGGGCACATACTAGCCGCCGCCTTGTTAAGAAGCTGTTAGGAAAATGGGTTAATGCGGGTGCCGCGAAGTGTCTCGAATGCAAGATATGCGGTGTCAGGTACCAACGGGGAGAATATGGGTCGATCTGTTGACTACAGGATTGATTGACAGCGTCGGGCTTTCTTCCTATTTTGCGGCCAATTCTGGAACAGTTCGCCTGTACATAAGGCCTGTTTCGGTCCTGATGAGGCCCTTGAGGGGGCCGGGATCAACATCCGTCGGCGAAGGTTCGCTCACGGGTGCATTTGTGCTTTGGCTAAAGGATAGTTTCTGCGTCTATGTTTGAAACCCTCACAACACGGCTTGGGTCCGTCTTTGACAACCTGCGCAGCAAGGGTGCGCTGGGGCCAAAAGACGTGGATGAAGCCATGCGTGAGGTGCGGCGCGCTTTGCTTGAGGCTGATGTGGCATTGCCGGTCGCCAAAGCTTTTATCGAGAAGGTTCGTGAGCGCGCTGTCGGTCAGGACGTGCTGCGCTCGGTGACGCCGGGCCAGCAGGTCGTCAAAATCGTTCATGATACGATGGTGGAGACATTGGGCGCGGAGGCTGTGCCGATCTCGCTTGCCGCTGCTGCTCCTGTTGTCATCATGATGGTGGGGTTACAGGGCTCGGGTAAAACCACTTCAACCGCCAAAATCGCCAAACGCCTGACCGCGCGTGAGAAGAAAAAGATTTTGATGGCGTCGCTTGATGTGCGCCGCCCCGCTGCTCAGGAACAGTTGAAAGTTCTGGGAGAGCAGATTGAGGTCGCGACGCTTCCCGTTATTGAGGGCCAGCAGCCGGTCGATATTGCCAGGCGTGCCATGCAGGCCGCGCGGCTGGGCGGTTTTGATGTGGTGATGCTTGATACGGCGGGCCGTCTGCATGTGGACGAAGCGCTGATGATGGAGATGGCCGATGTGCGCGCCATCGCAGATCCTCATGAAACGCTTTTGGTAGCGGACAGCCTGACCGGCCAGGACGCGGTGAATGTGGCAACCCAGTTCCATGAACGTATTGGCCTGACGGGCATTATGTTGACCCGGACGGACGGCGACGGGCGGGGTGGCGCCGCGCTCTCCATGCGCGCGGTCACCGGTGTGCCGATCAAACTGCTGGGCACCGGCGAGAAGCTCGATGAGCTGGAGGACTTTGCACCAGAGCGTGTGGCCGGTCGTATTCTGGGCATGGGAGATGTGGTCAGCCTGGTTGAAAAAGCCGCTGAGACCATTGACGCTGAAAAAGCCAACGCGATGGCTGCGAAGATGAAGAAGGGTCAGTTTGACCTGGATGATCTTGCGGAGCAGTTGCAGCAAATGGGCCGCATGGGCGGTATGAAAGGCGTGCTTGGCATGTTGCCGGGTATTGGCAAGATGAAGAAGCAGATGGATGCGTCTGCCCTTGATGATGGTGTGATTAAGCGCCAGAGCGCAATTATTTCGTCGATGACCAAAGCAGAACGTCGCAATCCCAAACTTCTCAATGCCAGCCGCAAGAGGCGCGTGGCGGCGGGGTCGGGCACATCGGTTCCTGAGATTAACCGGTTGCTCAAAATGCATCGCCAGATGGCCGATATGATGAAGAAGATGGCTCGCGGGGGCATGAAGGGTCTGGGCAGTCTTTTCGGTGGTGGCGGCGGTGGAATGCCAGATATGCCTGATGGCTTGCCTGCCGATATGCCGAGCGATCCGGCTGAAATCGAGCGCCTGCTGGGCGATGGGGCCGGTGGTCTGGGCGGCCTGCCTGGTGGTGCCATTGCAGGAGGGGGCTTTGGCGGTCTCCCAGGTCTGGGCGGCGTTTCTGGCGGCTTGCCGGGGCTTCCTGCGGGACGGGGCGGGAAGAAGGGCAGGAAAAAAAGATGAGCGACCAAATTGATAGTGCCCGCGCGGCAGAGGTCTTGAGCCGTTTGCGCGGCAGCATTGATAATATTGATGCGGCACTTGTTCATATGCTGGCGGAACGGTTCAAGTGCACGCAGGCTGTGGGGGAGCTGAAAGCCGCCCACGATATGCCCCCTGCCGATCCTGCCCGCGAAGAAAGGCAGATTGCGCGGCTGCGTCAACTGGCAACGGACGCGAACCTGGATCCGATATTTGCAGAGAAATTTCTGAATTTCCTCATTGAGGAAGTCATTCGTAATCACAAGGCCATTCGTGGCTAAACGCCACAAAGGCAATTCGTGGCCAAGCGCCACAGATGTTTGAAAAGGAGATACTCACATGGGTTTGAAAATTAGACTGGCCCGGGGCGGCACCAAGAAGCGTCCCTATTACCGGATCGTTGTGGCGGATGTTCGCTCCCCTCGCGATGGGCGCTTTCTTGAAAAAGTTGGCACGCACAATCCTTTGTTGCCGAAGGACCATGCGGACCGCGTGAAGCTGAATGAAGAGCGTATTCTGTACTGGATTTCAAAAGGGGCCAAGCCGACGGACCGGGTTCTGCGGTTCCTTGATGCTGCCGGTATTGCCAAGCGTCCTGCACGCAACAATCCAAACAAGGGCAAGCCCGGTCAAAAGGCACAGGAACGCCTTGAAGCGTCACGGCTGGCGGCAGAAGCAGCCAAGGCTGCTGCTGCGGCTCCGGCAGAAGAAGCGGTTGCGGAAGGCTGATGCCTTCGGGACGGTGGTTTTATGACGGATGAACTTGAAAGCCCGGTTGTTCTGGGCGTTATCACAGGGTCCCACGGGGTGAGTGGGCGGGTTCGCGTGAAACCGTTCACCCACGAGCCGCAGGCTGTCGGGGACTATGGTCCGGTGTGCATTGGGCTTGGGGGGGCTGACCCCTCTAAAGGGCTTGGTCCCCACAAGATCAAAGTCACCGGCGCCTCCAAGGGGCAGGTGATCGTTCAGCTTGAGGGGGTGGGCGACCGGGATGCGGCAGATGCCCTTCTGGGGGCGGAGCTGTCGGTTCCGCGAGCGGCGCTGGATGAGGGAGAGTCCGACAATTTTGAAGCCGGAGCTACAGCAGCCGGGGTTGAGGCCGGAGGCGATGCGCAGAGCTGGTTTCAGGCGGATCTCGTCGGGCTTGCGGTGGAAACGGCGGAAGGCGAGCGGCTGGGCAGTGTGGCGGGGATTTTTGATTTCGGGGCAGGTGACCTGCTTGAGATCACCCCTGTTGCGGGGGGAGAGACAGTGTTCATGGCCTTCACCCTCGCCAATGTGCCGATGGTTGATGTTGAAGGGGGACGGATCGTGATTGATCCGCCGCTGGGGACGTTTGAGAAAGAGGACGACAAGCCCGCGCCCCGCAAACGACGGCGCAGTCCTAAAGCCAGAGCCCGTGCGTTAGCCCGTACGGCGGCCCAGAAAGAGGCAGACGCGCCAGGAGGCAACCGCGATGGGTGAAAACCGGGGTTGGCAGGCCAGCGTGTTAACCCTGTTTCCGGAGATGTTTCCGGGTTCACTCGGTTTCTCTCTGGCGGGAAAGGCCCTGGCGGAGGGTGTCTGGTCGCTGGAGGTGACGAACATAAGAGACTTTGGGCGTGGCCGTCATGCCCAGGTGGACGATACGCCTGCCGGCGGGGGGGCTGGCATGGTTTTGAAAGCGGATGTGCTGGCTGACGCGGTTGATGGGGCGAGCGATGGGCACGATACCCGCCCAAGGCTCTATCTGAGCCCCAGGGGCGCACCGCTGACCCAGGCACGGGTTCGCACCCTTGCTGAGGGACCTGGCGTGCTGCTGCTCTGTGGCCGTTTTGAAGGGGTTGACGAGCGGGTCATCGAAGGCCGGGGCTTTGAGGAAGTCAGTCTGGGCGATTTCGTTTTGTCGGGGGGAGAGCCTGCGGCATTGGCGCTGCTGGATGCGGTTGTCCGGGTGCTGCCCGGTGTGATGGGGGCGGCGGCTTCGGGGGACGATGAGAGTTTTGAGGCGGGTCTGCTTGAGTATCCGCACTATACGAGGCCACAGGTCTGGGAGGGGCGGGACATACCCGCCGTCCTGACTTCTGGCGATCACGGCAAGGTTGCTGCCTGGCGACAGGCGCAGGCGAAGGCGTTAACGAAGGAACGGCGACCCGATTTGTGGAAGAAAATTCACAAAGAAGGTCGCATAAACGATTGATATATGGTACCGAAGCGCGCTTTCGGGAATCCGTCCCTAAAAGAGCACCGTACCCGGCTAAGAAGGTCTAAAGTGATGAACATCATCGAAGAGCTCGAGAACGAGCAAATAGCGGCCCTGAACAAAGAAATTCCGGTATTTGATCCCGGCGACACGGTGCAGGTAAACGTTAAAGTGGTTGAAGGAACGCGCGAGCGGGTTCAGGCCTTTGAAGGGGTCTGTATTGCGCGCAATGGCGGGGGCATCAACCAGAGCTTCACCGTTCGCAAAATTTCCTACGGTGAAGGCGTTGAACGGGTCTTTCCACTTTACGGGCCGATGATTGCGTCCATTGTGGTGATCCGCCGGGGCCGGGTTCGCCGCGCCAAGCTGTACTATCTTCGTGGCCTTCGTGGTAAGTCTGCCCGTATTGCGGAACGTAAAGATTACCGGAACAAAAAGTCCGCCGCTGCGAAATAGCGCAGCCGGTAATCCGGGTGCGGTCAGGTCTTTGGTCTGACGTCGCAACGTGAACAAGAGCGGGCAGGGCCGGAAGGTCTGATGCCCGCTTTTTGTATGGGGCGGGGCCTCCCAATGGATTTATTTTAAGGCTGGACCTCTGGTCCGAATGAAATGGCCTGAAAGAAGGAGAGAGTAAGATGGCGCGGACCATGTACGATAAAATCTGGGATGCTCATCTGGTGGATGCGCAGGCAGACGGTACCTGCCTTTTGTATATTGACCGGCATCTGGTGCATGAGGTGACAAGTCCGCAGGCTTTTGAAGGGCTGCGCGTTGCCGGGCGTAAAGTGCGCGCCCCGGAAAAAGCGCTGGCCGTCGCCGACCACAATGTACCGACCGAAGGCCGTATTAACGGCATTGCCGACGAAGAGAGCCGCATTCAGGTTGAAACGCTGGAGAAGAATGCCAAGGACTTTGGCATTGAGTATCTGGAGATGCTCGATATCCGTCAGGGTGTTGTGCACATTGTCGGACCAGAGCAGGGCTTTACGCTGCCGGGCACGACGATTGTGTGTGGAGACAGCCATACTTCGACCCACGGCGCGTTTGGCGCCCTGGCGCATGGCATCGGCACCTCGGAAGTGGAGCATGTGCTGTCCACCCAGACGTTGATCCAGTCCAAAGCCAAAAACATGAAAATTGATGTGACGGGCAAGCTGCCTGAGCACGTGACGGCGAAGGACATTATTTTGGCCATCATTGGCAAGATCGGCACGGCAGGCGGCACCGGTTATGTGATGGAATATACCGGTGAGGCGATCCGGGCGCTCTCCATGGAGGGCCGGATGACGATTTGTAATATGTCGATTGAGGGTGGCGCGCGTGCGGGCCTGATCGCGCCGGACGAAAAGACGTTTGAGTATCTCAAAGGTCGTCCGC
>CAZNLO010000002.1:0-73017 GCA_964573935.1 uncultured Parvibaculum sp.
GAAGGCCCGAATAACTTCTGCCCACCCGGCCTTGGAACAGGTCATCATCTCGTTAAACTGACGCGCTGCGGAAAAGGGAAGATCACCCCTGCGTTGATTTAGCCCTCCATAGCCGGCACCAAACTGTCCGGTGCCGGTGAGAAATTCCAGATAGAGGTCATTGAAGCGCTCATCCCCAACGCCGGGATTGTTGATGGCGTTTTCACCCTCGCCAGCGTGCCGCCATTCCATGGGGACAACGCGCCCGTTGCGCACAACAGGAGAGGACATTGGGTCGGCGGCATCAAGGAAACGCCTGATGCCGGTCCAACTGTCGACCTTTTCCACAATCCCATAAGGGTCGTTTGATACGGCTTCCGTCCCATGCAGTAGCCCTGCAACTGCCCCTACGCCAAGGAGCATTATCTGATCGAGCGTGCCCGGTGCCACGCCCATCTGCGCTGCATCACCCGCGCCCCATCGCTCCCACATGTGTCCCATGGCCCAACGGTCTTGCAGAAAATGCTGGGCAAACCCCTCGAAGGCAAGCGCTTCCAGCTCCATCTCCTTGATGGTGTCCTCATGCGCGTCCTTTTCAGGGCCCTGGCCTAAGCGTGCGCGCAGTCCGGCAGCCCGCCCGGCAAGGTTGAGGGCAAGGTCGTGATAGCGGGCATACATGGTGGTTGCCTGACTGCCAAAATGCGGTGAATTGAAGCCACCCAGCCAGCCTACGAAATTGTGACACTTCGCAGGATAGTCGCCGGTCGCAAAGGGGGGACAGAATGTATTCTTGTTGATCCAGTCAAGGACTGAGTAACTGAAATCCGGCACGCCCGTAAAGTGCGCAGGGGGCGGGATACGGCGTTCTTCCAGAACTGTTTCGCCATTCGGATTGTCCCCATATGCCGGGCTCCCCGCAAAATGGTCGCGCCGCAACCAGCTCGCATTCAGGTCCGTCACGGTCATGGCCGAACTGCCACGTTTGCCAAAAATGTCGCGCACGCCCAATTGTTTCAGTGCCAGATCGGAGATGGTGGTGTGTTCTGCCACTGAGGGACTGGCACCGCCAAGATAGATGGAGGTCCAGGCCGGGTCGCATTCAGTCCCTTCTGCACAGGCGATCACACGGGTGTCCCAGGCCCCGGCGGACTGAACAGACAGGGACAGGCCGAAGCCCAGAACTGCCAGCACTTTCATAAATCTCATTGTCCCGCCTCCGCTGTTGGCCGGCAATAGGCACCCTCGTTGAGGAACATCTCCTGAAAGACCCTCAATTGTCCTTCCAGATCAGACGGCTGGGAGGCCTCTGTGTCATAAGCGGATTTGCAGGCATTCGGGCAGGTGCCCTTTGCCATGCAGGCGAGAGGGGCATGCTCAACCTCCATGCATTGCGTAAATGCGTCTATACAGACAGCCCACTGCGCGATGGGGTCGTCAACATGGGGGTTTATTGCCACCGGCATCGTCGGCCCGCGATGGCCGGGAGTTATCATGCCCACCACTTCGCAATCTGTCGCGCATGCGGGATCATAGGGGACAGTTGTTTTCGCCCATTCGACCTGCCCCCCACTGCTCAGGAGCCACCAGAGAAGGGCAAAGAGCAAACCGATAGCGATAAGGGCGCCAACCCACATCAGTCGTGAACGGCCCGCTACAATCGTAGCATCATCTGAAACTGGCGCTTTGTCATCGACCGGCATTCCCACCACCTCCTCTTTTTGAGTCTAGGGTGTGCCTTCATTTCACCAATCGTCACGATTGATGATTGGCTTGTCAACTTGCGGCGGCTCGCAACCAGCCGCGACCTGGTGCTCTGGCTTAATGCAACTGCGCACTGAACCTTCCCGTTACTGATGACCTGTATAATTCATTCTCTATCTGACGAAATGTCAGGACACTGATAGATCTGTGCAGGCGGATATGCATCATTTGGCGACCAAAACCACCTGCCGGCAGGAAAATTCACTGACCGTCTTGACATGACCCTGAATGATGTGTTTTTGGGGTAGGCGGACAGGTTCTGGATGACCAGATACATGTCGGCTGAATTCAAAAAAAGGGAAGCGCCTTAATGTCTAAATTTCTAACGATACTGGCTGCAACGACCATGTTGTCATCCGCAGCTTTTGCACAAGTGACTACGATTGAGTTTGCCCAAACGGATGGTGAAGCCGTTACCTTTGCCTTCGATTCTGAAACAAATACCTCTACCAATGTAGCAACTGGCGAGACCGGAGCCTACACGTTCGATGAAGCAACCAATGTGCTTTGCGGTACTGGGACAGACGGCGTAGAAATTTGCGTCACCTTTGAAGCCCAGAATGGAGAACCCAAAGCTGGCGATACCGGACCATACACGACAAATTTGGATACTGCCGGTACTGCAACGATCATTAGTGTTGAGTAATTTATGCTCGTACAAGCGCTGGAGATAACCTGGCGCCTGGTATTCAGTTCAAAGATGATATGGGGCCGCTGCGTATCTGCTGCCCCTTTTCTTTGCCTAATCAAGCCTCTTTTCTCAATACAGGTCTTTGTGAAACGCGCGCTGATAGCGCTCCCTGTCACGCCCGAACCCTAGCCGCCCGAAAGCATCTGCGTGATACAGGCCCGCAACTGGGTGCGCATCTGAAGGTGGCTGTTCGAGCGGTGTCCCGCCCCCCTTTTTCCAGGTGCAATTCGATTTCCTGAGGTCCTTTGTTTTTCAAGGCAACCCCGCGTCACTTCCATATCACCGCCTTGTATGAACAGCGGTGTTTCGCCCTCTCGATATGCGATGTGCATTGACCCACGTCTCAGATCAAAAGCATCTGCACCCGTACTCTGGATTTCCTGACCATGACGCGGACTGCGCAGCGGCGATGCAGAAGCATCGACTAGCGGTACGGTGATGCTCATCAAGGCCACTGCAACTACGGCATATCTCACAGAATATTTCATTTGCCACTCCAATTTTTCCTTACCCCCGAGAATATAGCGAGCTCGCTTTCATCATTCTGGCGTAAACCTGCCTCTCTTCAAAGGGTACAGTCCATAAAGACCGCCCTCCAAACCGATAACCAGATACCATGCTTATCAGGGTCAAGCCGAGTAGCGCGAATGTCAAAGACTTTGCCGGGGCGCAGTCGGTAAAATAGACCGCGTGGGTTCCCAGGCGTCCGATAGACTTCAGGGACATGTGCGTATTGTTTTTTGGTGGGAGGAGATTATGTCATTTTCCGAACAGACTGCGCGTGACCCCCTTCGCCTATTGATCCCGATACTGCTCATGCTTCTCATCCCTCTTGCCCACATGACCCCTGTAGGGGTGTCATTGATGACACAGGGATGGGTGATGGTCGGTGCTGGTGGTGCCTTCTTCGCTACCATGATGATGGTGTCCGGCGTCCGCGTTACATCTGGCGGTCAAACAGATGCTCTCGGCAGAGCGGCGTGGATACTGATGATCGTCTATCTGGTGCATCAATTTGAAGAATATGGCATTGACCTGACGGGACAGGTAAACCAATCCCCGCTTCACGCAAACGCGTTGCTGTCAGACACTCATCAGGCCAATAGGTCTCATCTGAACGAGCTTTCTCTCTACCGCATCAACACATTGCTGGGTTGGGTGCCTTTTCTGCTCGCAATCTGGGCCGGACGGCGCTTTCCCTGGGTAGGGCTGGCCGCCGCCGGGCTGATGGCAACCCATGGTGCATTGCATGTCGCTCACACATTCTCGCTTGGGGAATACAACCCTGGCCTAGCGAGCGCGCTGGTGCTCTTACTGCCTGCCTCTTTGATCTATTTCAGCCTGTCGCTTCGACATGCAGGAACCGGCCTGAGAGCAATTGTCGCAGCAATTGGATTTGGAATAGCCATGCATACCGGTCAACTGCTCATTCTTGAAGAAGCTGCCAACCCTGTCTGGACACCACTGCTTGCTGGAACGTTTTCGGCTATGATATTGACGCCATTGATTGCCAATATCCTTTATCGGCTGTTCCGCTGACCCTCCTCCTGATCCGCGTATGGCATGAATGCTTAAGCCGTACCTCGAATTTCGTCCGTATCATGAACTTCTTTCATAAGCCGGTACTCTGAGAAATTCGGGTTGTGCATGTCAGAAAGATATTCTTCCGGCGGGAAGGGGTACAGGTTTGGGACACCTGATTTATCAAAATACCAACTGCTGCAACCACCGCTCGCCCATACTGTAGCGGGCATCCGTTGGCGCATGGCTTCATTGTAGGCGTCAAAGGAGGCCTTTTTTGGCGCGACAGCCACCAGCCCTTCCTCTCTCATTTTATCCAGCATACTGATGATATAGTCAATCTGATGTTCGCTAACCGTAATCAGGGAGAGGTTTCCGACAGGTCCCGTTGGCCCCTCTAGCATCCAGAAGTTTGGAAACCCCGGCATGCTCACGGCCCGGTGGGCGCGTGGTGAACCGTCCCATGCAGCCTCCAGGTCGGCTTTTTTTTCACCCGTCACCTTAGTAGGCAGCATGAATGCTGCTGCATCAAAGCCCGTGGCGAGAATGAGAACGTCGAGCTTGTGCACCATGCCATCCTTGGTCTCGATGCCTTCCGGCACGATGCGCCTAATGCCGTCCGTGATGAGGTTGGCGTTGCTGCTGGTAATGGCAGGGTAGAAATCCGAGCAAAAGATCAAGCGCTTACAAGCGGCCTGATAATCGGGCGTCAGCCTGGCTCGCAGGTCCGGGTCGCTCACAGCGTCTTCAAGGTGCTTCGTGCAGGCCTTCTGGATATTTTTCAGCTTGCGTTGATCTCCGGTCGTGGCTGCACCGAAATTCTTTGCCATGGCCTTGAAGTAAAAGTTGTAGGTCAGCTTCTGCAGTACCGGAAATTTCCGAAGCACCTTTTTGGTGCAGCTGGAATATTCTTTCTGCGGCAGCGGGATCATCCATTGCGGGGTGCGCTGGAATACATTCATCGTGCCCACCTTATGAGTGAGCGCACCAATAATTTGCGCGGCGGTCGAGCCAGTGCCAATGATGCCCACGTTCTGACCTTCGAGCCGCACCGAGTGATCCCACTGCGCAGAATGGAACTTGTCACCCGCGAACGTTTCCATGCCTTCGATATTCGGGAAGGCCGGATTGTGCAGAATACCTGTTGCCGAAATCACAAGGTCATAGTGCACAATATCCCCATCACCTGTCGTCAGGCGCCACCGGGGCCTCTCATAGGCAAGGTCAGTCACGCGCGTGTTAAACCTGACAATATCCGTGACGCCAAAGTCATCCGCCGTCTTCTCCATATAGGCTTGAATTTCCGGGCCATACGAGAAGCGGTGCGTCCAGTCGGGGTTAAGCGCAAACGAGAACGAGTACCAGCGCGATGGCACATCACACGAGAGGCCGGGGTACTGGTTTTCTCGCCAGGTGCCCCCCACTTTGTCCGTTTTTTCATAGACGGTGAGGTTGGAGTAGCCCGCTTTGCGTAACTTCACGACGGCGGCGATGCCCGACATGCCCGCGCCGATAATGGCGATTGAGGGCTGCGTGTTAGCCTTCGCCCAACCCGCATTTTGCTCATCTGTGAGATCGATTACGTGTTCGTTCATGGTCCCGGTCCTGCATTTTTCCACCTACTACCTGTAAGATGCCCCCCTATTGACGCTATGTCAATAAAAGCGCTATGAGACAGATTGACGCCACGTTGGGGGCTTCTATCTGTCAGAAACCCCAGAAAAGGTAAGAGAATGCAGCATAAAGCCCGCCGCATCCGCCGCACCCGGAAAATGGCCCGGGAGGAAATTATCGATGCTACAGAGGCAGCTTTGGGCGAGATGGATTTTAGTGCGCTGACCGTGGATATCGTCATGCAACGCACAGGCATGACGCGCTCTTCGTTCTATCACTATTTTTCCAGTCTGGATGAGCTGGCGCTCGGCTTTCTTGACCGGCTTGAACAGGCCGTTCGCCAACCCGTCGACACGTGGCTATCAGGAGAGGGAACAGACGACTATCTCGGTGATACCCACACCCACCTCACCGCCATGTTTGTTTCGATGGAAGAACATCGCACCGGCATGCTGGCATTGGCCCGAGCCTCCAACAACAATGTGCAGGTTTATCAGGAGTGGCGCGCCAGAGTGATCGATTATTTTATTTTTCTTACAGCTCAATTTATCCGTCAGCAGATCATCCTTGGCCGCTCTAATCTTACCGACCCTGAATTAACCGCTCGCGCGCTGATACTGATGAACAACGGGCTCGCGAATGACAATATGTTGCGCGCCAACCCTGATGATGCCGCTGCCATTGGCAGAACTTCTGCCAACATCTGGAATGCGGCAATCTACGGGCGCCAGTGAAGCCCGACAAACCTGTCTATAATTTTCATCAGTACCGGGCCTGGCAATAGGGGCGAGGGTGCGCAGGTACTTAGCGTTTCGCTTCCAATGCCCTTTTGCGGGAGAGATAGTAGATAACCGGGACGACCAGTAACGCCAAAGCTGTCGCACTTACCATTCCGCCAACCATTGGAGCTGCTATGCGGCGCATGACTTCCGCACCTGTCCCCGAGCCATACATGATCGGTGCCAACCCAGCTACAATAACGGCGAACGTCATGATGATAGGACGTAGCCGACGCAAAGCTCCTTTGCCAATGGCTTCGCGCAGATCATGAGAGGTCATGATGCGCCCTTCCTTTTGCGCCTCTGCCTCAGCCGCCGCCAATTCCTGGCGTAGATACATCACCATCAAGACGCCAATCTCAACCGCGATCCCCGCCAGGGCGATAAAACCCACCGCTACGGCGACAGACATATTGAACCCCAGAAACCACATCAACCAGATGCCCCCCACGAGAGCAAAAGGAAGCGTTCCCATTATGATGAGAACATCGCTGGCATTCCTGAAGTTCAAAAATAGAAGCAACATGATGATTGCAATCATTACCGGCCCGACCACTGCGAAACGCTCTTTTGCGCGCTGCATGTATTCGTATTGCCCTGACCACGAAATTGAATAGCCAGCAGGCAAGACAACCTGTTCTGCGACAGTTCTGCGCGCCTCTTCGACATATGACCCAAGGTCCCGGCCTGCAATATCAACATAGACCCACCCATTACGGCGTGCGTTTTCACTGCGAATGACACCTGGTCCTTCGCTAACCCGGACATCCGCCACCCGCCCAAGAGGAATTTCAGCTCCCCCGGGTGTGACAATCACCAGTGAGCGCAGGCGCTGGGGCGAATTTCGTGTTTCTTGTGGATAGCGTAGATTGATGGGATACCGCTCCAGTCCCTCAACGCTTTCGCCAATCGTCATACCGCCAATGGCAATGCGCACCACGTCATGAACATCCGCAATGTTCAACCCGAACCGCGCAGCCGCCTCCCGGTTAACATCAATATCCACAAAGCGACCTCCTGTAACCCGTTCAGCATAGACCGAGGTGGTGCCTGGCACCGCCTGCAGAACCTGCTCAATACGGCGCCCCACTCCGGCGATCACCTCAAGGTCCGGGCCTGCGATTTTTACACCTACCGGCGTCTTGATACCGGTGGCCAGCATGTCCAAACGGTTCTTGATCGGCATAATCCAGACATTGGTCAGGCTGGGAAACTGAATGAGTGCATTAAGCTCTTCTTTCAGAGTCTCCATCGTTACTCCCGGGCGCCATTCCTCGCGGGGCTTAAGTCGGATTGTTGTCTCGATCATGGACAGCGGCGCCGGGTCTGTTGCAGTTTCCGCCCGTCCCGCCTTGCCGTACACCGTCGCCACTTCCGGCACCGAGGCAATGAGTTTGTTCGTCTGCTGAAGAAGCTGCGCCATCTTGCCGGCCGAAACTGCTGGGAATGCACTGGGCATATAAAGCAGGTCGCCCTCATCAAGGTCAGGCATGAACTCGCCACCCAGTTGGGTCGCAGGTACAATTGCACTTGCCATAACAACAAAAGTAACCAGAAGCGTTATTCCGGGACGGCGTAAGGCCCCTGCTAGCAATGGACGATAACCGGCTGCAAGCACCCGGTTGAGGGGGTTGCTATGTTCCGGTGCAATGCGGCCTTTTACCAACAGTCCGATCAAAACCGGTACCAGGGTAATGGACAGGGCTGTCGCAGCCGCCATGGCATAGGTTTTGGTAAACGCGAGCGGGTGGAACATCCGCCCCTCTTGTCCTTCAAGTGCAAAGATAGGTGTAAAACTCAGCGTTATAATCGACAGGGAGAAGAACAAGGCTGGGCCGACTTCCACGCAGGCATCGGCAACGATACGCCATCGTTCGTTTTCATCAACGTCATTACCCTCCAGTCGTTTGTGTACATTCTCGATCATGACAATTGTCGCATCGACCATTGCCCCCACCGCAATGGCGATACCGCCGAGCGACATGATATTGGCATTGATGCCCTGCATATCCATGACAATGAAAGCACCGAGCACGCCAAGTGGCAGGCTAATCACAACCACCAGGGCGGAGCGCAAATGAAAGAGAAACAGAGCGCACACCAGGGCAACGATGAAGAATTCCTCAATCAGCTTTCCCCGTAATGTCTCAATGGCGCGCCCGATCAGGTCTGAGCGGTCATAGGTCGTGACAATTTCTACGCCTTCAGGCAGCCCCCCCTTTAGCGTTTCCAGCTTTGCCTTTACCCGCTCGATTGTCGCCAGCGCATTCTCACCAGAGCGCATGATGATGACGCCGCCAACTGCTTCGCCCTCCCCGTTCAGCTCCCCTATTCCGCGACGCAATTCCGGGCCAAGCCGAATGTCAGCGACATCTCCCAGAAGAAGCGGGGTCCCATTATCTGTGACTTTCAGAGGGATATTTTCGAGGTCCTCAATTGAGTCCACATAGCCGCTTGCACGCACCATGTACTCGGCTTCCGCCATCTCAATGATCCGGCCTCCGGTCTCCTGATTGCCTCGTTCAATCGCCCACTTTACTGCTGAAATCGGCAGCCCATAAGCCCGCAGACGGTCCGGGTCGACAATGACCTGGTACTGCTTGACCATGCCTCCGATGGTGGCGACCTCTGAAACGCCTTCAACTGTCTGGAGCTCAAATTTGAGAAACCAGTCCTGAAGCCCGCGTAACTGTGAAAGATCATGATTGCCGGTGCGATCAATAAGGGCGTACTGATATATCCAGCCAACGCCGGTGGCGTCGGGGCCCAGCGCGGGTTTGGCTGCTGCCGGAAGCCGGGGGGCAATCTGGCTCAGATATTCCAGCACACGTGACCGGGCCCAGTAGAGGTCCGTACCGTCTTCAAAAATTATGTAGACGTAAGAATCATTGAAAAAAGAATAGCCGCGCACTGTCACCGCACCGGGCACTGCAAGCATTGCAGTTGTGAGCGGATAGGTAACCTGGTCTTCCACAACCTGTGGGGCCTGTCCCGGGTAGGTCGTTTTGATGATGACCTGGACATCAGACAGGTCGGGAATGGCATCGAGCGGCGTAGAGCGCACCGACGCGAGCCCCGCTCCTGCCAAAAACAAGGCCCCGATGATGACCAAAAAGCGGTTGGCGATCGACCAGCGAATGAGTCCCTCTATCATTGGAGGTCACCATGCATTTGGTGGTCACCATGAGATTGATTCTCATCCGGTTGATGTTCGCCATGGTCCTGGTGCGCACCATGGTCTTGGTCCGCTTCATGGTCTTCGTGATCACCAGGGGACTGGTGTTCGCCGTGAGCCCGGTGTTCATCGTGCGCTTGTTGCTCCTCAGGGGCGTCGGGTGCCGTCAAGCGCAGGAGTGCCGCATCAAGACTGGCCTCTGAATCGATCAGAAACTGTCCAGAAACAACAACCCTCTCGCCGGCTACAAGCCCGCTCAGTATCTGAACCCGGTCGCCACTCTCAATGCCGGCGACCACCCGCGCTGGCCGGAAACGTCCCTCCCCCAACGCCAGGATGACCCGGTCGCTAGAGGACGCACGAATGAGAGCCGATTGCGGTATTGTCAGAGCCCCGACTTTGGGATCTGTATCAATTATAAGGTCTGCATACATATCTGGTTTTAACACACGGTCAGGGTTGTCAAAGACAATCCTGGCACGGACTGTCCGACTGACTGCATCAACGGTGGGGTAGACATAATCGACGACACCCTTCCACGCTATTCCCGGTGCAAAAGCAAGGCGCATGTTTGCAGTCTGCCCCGGCTCCACCCATGCCGCTTCGTCCTCAAAAACATCAACCAGGACCCAGACAGATGAGAGGTCCGCCATGTTCATAATCATGTCGTCAGGGACCACATATTTTCCTTCTCTGACACCCAGTTCGAGTACCGTTCCGGCTTTATGAGCGCGAACCTCAACGAGGCGTTGAACTCTCCCGGTCTCCCTGATGCTTTTTATCTGCTCTGTAGTTACGCCGAGCGCAATCAGCCTTTCTCTCGCGGCTACAATCAAATTTCGCGTGCCGCGCCTGCGTGTCTGGAGATATTCAGCCTGTGCGCTCACAATATCGGGTGAATAGAAACGGAAAAGAATATCCCCTGCACTTACAACCTCACCTACCGACCTAACATTGAGCTCTTCAATCCAGCCAGATGCGCGAATGTGGACATGCCCCATATTTTCTTCATTGGGTGTTACAAATCCAACAGCCTTGATCTGGCGATAAAGTGTTCCGCGAACAACTTCTGCTACACGCACGCCTATATTGTTGACAACTGCCGGGTTGATACGGAGTGAGGGCACATCGCCGTCGCCCTGCCCATTGTCGTCCTCATAGACGGGAATGAGGTCCATTCCCATGGGGGACTGCCCCGGGCCATCGCGCCGGTAATTCCGATCCATCGGTGCAACCCAATAGGCAATCGTGGGCTCCGCGCTATCTTGCTTATTTTCATCCTCATAGACAGGGATGAGATCCATTCCCATGGGGGACTTGCCAGGGCCATCGCGCCGGTAATTTCGATCCATCGGTGCGACCCAATAAGAAATTGTAGGTTCCATTTCTGCACTCGCCATTGATCCTTCACTTTGTGTGAAGCGCGCAACAGCAAATCCAATGGCTGCTGCTACAATCAGAAGAAACGTAACAGTTACAAATAATGTTCGGCTCATTGGGTGTCTCCAGCAAGTTGGGTGTCTCCAGCAAGAAATTCAAGCGTAGCCCAGGCTTTGCCCCGCTCGGCACGGAGTTCCATGCGTTTAAGTTCAGCTTCAAGCAAAGCCAGTTGACTGCGGATTAATTCCGCAAAATCAGTGCGGCCGTTCGCGTAGGTGGAAATGGAGGCTTCTGCGGTTTCTTTCGCACGCTCCAAAACCACATTCGTGTAAAGGTCTACCCGGTCCCCCAAAAGGTTCCAGTTGGCATAGGCGTGCTCCAAATCCCGCCGAAGGTCCAGCAACTTGGCAGCTCGCCCTAATCGGGCCGCGCCGCGTTCGTTCGTGACCGCCGACAGCCTCCGGTCCTGCCGGTTATCGGTAAAGAGCGGGACGGAGAGCGTGATGCCGATGTTTGCAAAATCCGCGCGTCCACCGCCCCGGGCTCCGTAGCCACCCTCCAGCGTCCATGAGGGTTTGTAAGCCTGTTCCGCTAACGCTATGCCTGTGCTTGCAACGCTAATCTCGGCGTCATCTACGAGTACCGCAGGATGACGTACCAGTGCAGTCTCCATTTCTGCCAGAGTGAGCTGTACCGACATGTCCGGCAGTCTTTCGGGTAATGGACGTGTCGCATCGGTTTGTACATATCGCGCAAGATCAGCACGCGCTGTCTCTTCGCGCCGCTTCATTTCCGTTAACCTGTCATCAAGAAGTGACAGCTCCAATTCCGCCCGGAGAACGTGCTGGGTTGTCAGGGCTCCGGTTGAAAAAGAAGCGTGGAGAGAACTGATCGCCTCACCTACCGCATGTCGGGCCTCGTGAATATTGGCCTGTGCCTGTGTCCAGTAGAACCGGTCAAGCCACGCCAGGCGAACCGCCAGCTCGATCTCCCGAAGTGCTAAATCTTTTCTGGCTCGTTCGATATTTGCTTCACCCCGGCGATGTTCGCCCCGCAACGCCAGTGTTCGGCCTGCCGGAAATGCCTGGCGCAAACCCGCCTGAACCTGGGTCATGTTTTCCTGTTCAAACTGAAAAGTGTCCGTCGGAAAGTTAGCGAATGTGCCCCGGACCGTCGGGTCGGGAAGCTGGGCGTCGGCGACGGCACGGTCCTCAAGCGCATCAACTTTAGCGTCATAGCGAAGCAATGCTGGATCAGGCGCCGTAACGGCTATTCGCACCGCTTCTGAAAGACTGAGGGGTGTTACGTCAGCGTGCGAACCGTTTGTCCACAACACTGCTAGAGCAAAAGCTCCCAGATACATAAATTTCTGCATATTCATCTCGAAAATATGAGCAAGACCAATAACCTATCGCGCGATGGCACAAAGGCAGGTGTCAATTCACGGGCAAAAACCCGCGGTTAAGCTCAAACTCGAGGTGGTGGGATGTCGCTAGCTGCCAAGACACCGGACATCCGGTCATCTGCATCCGCAGCAAAGCCGGCGGTCACGGGGCGGAACACATCCGTGCTCCGCTGACCTGAAATAGCCAGACTGTTTCCTGACGAGCCACTGGCCTGACATGCTTTCGCACAATCCATCATGCCTGTCTGCTCATCACAATCCACGCAATCACTGCAATCTTCATCCGCCATCATCACAATTGCCGCATTATCCAACGGCTCGGACTCTATTTGCGCGGCCGCCAGCACGGGTGCTGCAGCAAACAAAGTCGCCAGGATGAAGGTAATGAACGAGCGTTTCATAGATTTATGTCGTGTCTGTCATTTCAGATAAAACAGGATGAAGCTACTATCTTGTGGAATAGTACACTTGTTTCAAGTGCAACCTTACAATTATATTTGTAATGGCAATGTAAAACAAAGTCACTTTGAATTGATTAAACTCAAGCTGGAATGGACAAACCCTATGGAAAACCTGGGATTGCTGAAGAAGAGACAGACGTCGTGGAAGCTCAACGGCTTTCTCCTGTGCGTCCTTACGCTGGGGGCCGTGGCATTTCTCCCGGCATCAGCAATGGCGCACAGCTCGGAAGCGCACGCAGATAGCAGCCCTGCAGCGCCGCTGAGTGACGGGGGAGGGGAGCCAGGAATGGATCCTATGGGGGAGGCCTCGCATGATGATACCGCACATTCCCACGGGGACGAAGAAGTAGCACATGCCCACGGGGACGATAGCGGGCACGGCGATCAGGCAGGGGCGGAGCCCCACGACCACGCAGCTCATGCGCCCAACGATGCGCTTTTGGAAACGGGGATTGGTCGGTTTATTGTCTGGTTGGGGAAATTTCACCCCGCCGCGGTTCATTTTCCAATCGCCATGTTGCTAGGTGCTGCCTTTGCTGAACTGGTTTCCATGCGACGCAACACCAAATTTTTTCAGGATGCCGGGCGCTTTAGCCTTTGGCTGGGGACGCTGGGTGCCGTTGGCGCTGCGTTGCTGGGCTGGTTTTATGGCGGCTTCCGTCTGGTCGACGCGGAAACTATCCTCACGGCTCATCGCTGGAACGGGACGGCTATTGCAGGCATCGCCCTACTGACCTTGTGGTTGGGTGAAAGATGCATACGCCCGGACAGCCCCAAGGGCCGGGGAGGCTACCGCGCCGCCCTGTTGGCAACGGCGCTTATGGTTGGAGCAAACGGCTATCTGGGTGGTCTGATGGTATATGGCCCAGAACAGCATCAGTGGCCAGAAGCACCCGCCGAGCACTCACACTAAAGTCTCTCTCTTTGGCGGCGGGTCCGATCATAGTGTTTGGTGCTCGCCGCCAGTCTTGTGTAGCACGTAACGACAAGCGTTCCCTTGCACGGAAGGTTGATGCATATGCGCCCAGTCCTCGGACTTATTCTGGCGGGTGGCGAAGCTGTACGGTTTGGCGGCAGCGATAAATGTCTCCAACCTTTTCAGGGCCGCCCCCTCCTCGCCCACATCCAGGAAAGACTTGAGGCACAAACTTCTGCCCAGGCATTGAGCGCAAACGGGGATCCTGCGCGATTTGAGCGTTTCGGTATGCCGGTACTCGGCGATATGGAGGCCCATCGCGGCACGGGGCCCATTGCCGGGCTCATCTGCGGTCTCACTTATGCGCGCGACCAACAGTATGATCTGGTTCTGAGTGTCCCATGCGACGCGCCTGTGTTTCCCACAAGTCTCACGCACGACCTGCACAATGCCCTTCAGGCAGGCAAATGTGCCCGGGCTGCAAGCGGGGGTAGCCCACATCCTGTTTTCAGCCTGTGGCACACAGCCAGTCTGCCCCATATTCTTAAAGCTGCGGAAAATGGCGTGCGCGCCCTGTGGCGACTACAAGAAGGGCTGTCAGCCGTTACGCTCTCCTACGACACGGTCCCGTTCGATCCGTTCATGGATGCAGATACGCCCGAGGAACTCGCCGCCCTGGAACGCACTGTTTGCGGCGCACGCTCACCACACGCGAGTAACACAGAGGAATAGGCGCGCTGCATGCGCTCCACCTCCGACATTTCGAATTCACTGCTCATTATTTATTGGACAAGGGGAGAAGCAACAGCTCCAAGGTCAACTCCCCTCACATCCGCGCGGCCTGCGAGTACACGAATATATTGCGCGACAGCCGTCCGCCAGCTCGCTTCTTCCAGATACGCAGAAATTTTTCCCTGCACCGCTTCAAATGGCAATGCGCGACCCTTGATCCGCCTATCCAACCGCAACACATGAACGCCATACCGGGTCTTTACGGGAACTGGACATAACTGTCCTTCTTCCAACGAAAACAGGAAGGTTTCAAATTCCGGAACCGTCTGGCCGCGACTGACTTGTCCGAGGTTTCCCCCGGATTTTGCGGAAGAACAATCGGAGTGCTTTCGTGCAAGGCTTTCAAAACGTGCCTGATTGCTCGCAACGCTCGCGATGATCTCCTTCGCCCTCATTTCCGCCAGAGAACAGGCTGACTTGTCATCAGGTGAGGAAGACAGAAGAATGTGGTGTGCTTCAAAAATGTCTGGTGTCTGAAAACGTTTTTTGTTGTTTTTGAAATATCGTCGGCAGCTCGCCTCATCAGCAACCGGAACGTTCAGCTTTCTCTCCAGCAAGGTGCGTATGAGCGCATCCTCCCTTGTCTCCGCGCGGCCCTCCTCATCGCTTTCAGGTTCTGCCGAAAGGCTGAGTCGCCCTGCCTCCTGGAGGAAAAGCTCCCGAATAGCCAAAGCACGCGCCGCCTGTGCGGCTGCATCGTCAGGTGACCCGGCAGGGTGGTGTTGCACCTCGGCTGCAATTTCGGATGGGGCAATTTCAACGCCATTAATGATGATCGGGTGCATGTGTCTGCTCCAGCTTTGTGCCCTGGCGGGCTCGAACGACCTGATAGCCCGGACGCCACAAATAGCGGATCGGTGCGCTCAGCATATGGACCAAACGGGTAAAAGGGAAAATCAGGAAAATCGTGAGCCCAAGAAAAATATGCGCCTTGAAAATCAGATGTACATCGCTCAGGTGACGGGCAACATTTCCTTCAAACAGAAAGATGCCTTGCGCCCAGTTCATGAATTTCACCATTTCATGGCCATCAAGATGTTGCAGCGATATGACGATGCTGCCTAGGCCAAGTAACAATTGTACATAAAGAAGCATCAGGATGGCAATGTCACTGAAACTTGACGTTGCCCGAATACGGCGGTCAGTGAGGCGACGGTGCAAAAGTAATGTCGCCCCGAAAAGAGCCATGACCCCGGCAATACCGCCTGCGACGATTGCTACGAGTTGTTTATTCGCATGGCTGATGCCCAACGCATCAAACACAGCGATCGGCGTGAGAAGCCCTACAAAATGTCCTGCGAAAATTGTCAGAACACCGATGTGGAAGAATACCGACCCCACCACGAGCTGGCGCCGGCGCAGGAGCTGGCTTGACCCGGAACGCCAGGAGTAGGGCTCGCGATCGTACCGCATGATGGAGCCAAGTACCAGAACAGACAGGCAGATGTATGGATAGATGCCAAAAGCAAGTGTGTTTAGAAAATCATCCATGTTCATGCCCTCACTTTATCGGCCGGAGCGGAACCAAGTTTCACCGGCGGCTCAGCCATCATGCGTTCAGCCATCTGTGTTGCCTGGGGGCATGTCTCCCCGGCACCGGCGAGAGGACCAAAGGTGATAACCTCTTCTTCCCAAACAGCGTCCAGCGCAGCAAGGTCTTCGGGGTCATCTTCCTCTCTTTCCAAAAATGCCTTCACGTCTTCCGCACGCGGCGTCGATTTCGCGATACACTCAAGTGCCGCGAACAGAGCCTCGTAGGGGCTTTTGCGCTTCTTCAAACGTTCTTTAAGACCGCTGATGATATGCAATGGTTCCTTCAGAAGCTCACGTGCTTCATCTATTTCCTGCAAAGCCAGAAACTCCAAAAACATCGGCAGATGGTCTGGTAGTTCCTTCGCGTTAATCTGTAGGCCGCGCTCCTCGTAAAGAGACATCAGATCAACCATCGCCTGCCCCCGGTCACGCCCATCCCCATGCACATGTTCAAACAGGTGCAAAGAGAGGGACCGTGTCCGGTCAAACATCAAGACATAACGTTCCTGCGCATCATAAATATCATGTGCCAGAAGGTCATTCACGAAACGGCGAACGGCTTTAAGCCTTGGCCTGGTCAAGATTGCCTCTGTCTCCAATATTTTCAGAAATTCCGGGGCCTCTGCCTGTAACTCTTCTGTTGGGTAGGACAGGAACGCGGATAGTATTTTGAGACTCCTAATCATGAAATGACCTCCGGTGGAGACGTAACTTTCTTTCGGGGACTTCCAAAGAGGTTTGCGCTTGAACTTCCGCCCGAACATCCATTTCCGAAACTGAAACCACACCCACCCCGAATATCGTAGGCGTCTTCTGTTTCTTCACGGTGCGACGTCGGTATAACAAACCGGTCTTCGTAGTTCGCAATCGCCATGATGTGATACATGTCCTCCATCTGCGGGACACTCAAGCCGACCCGTGTTGCGAGGCTCTCATCGAGAATGCCATCGACGGTTTTGGAGCGCATATAGGCGCGCATAGACATCATTCGCTCAAGTGCCTGAACCACAGGCTCTTCTTTTCCCGCCGTCAGCAGATTGGCGAGATAGCGCACAGGAATGCGTAAGGACCGCACATCCGGTATGTCGCGATCAAAACCTATTTTCCCGGCAGCCGCCGCGTTCTGGATAGGCGACAGAGGCGGAACATACCAGACCATCGGCAGGGTTCGGTATTCCGGATGCAGAGGAAGGGCTACTTTCCAGTCCATCGCCATCTTGTAAACCGGCGAATTGGCAGCGGACTTGAGCCAGGCATCTGGCACACCGTCTTTGCGAGCCTGCTCAATGACCTCCGGGTCATTTGGATCGAGGAAAATATCGAGCTGCGCCTGGTAGAGGTCCTGCTCATTCTCCGTCGAGGCTGCCTCCTCGATCCGGTCCGCATCATAGAGCAACACCCCAAGATACCGGATACGCCCGACGCATGTCTCCGAACATACTGTTGGCTGTCCGGCTTCAATGCGTGGGTAACAAAAAATACATTTCTCGGATTTACCCGAAGACCAGTTGTAGTAAATTTTTTTGTAAGGGCAACCCGAAACACACATGCGCCAGCCACGGCATTTTTCCTGATCGATCAGAACAATGCCGTCCTCCTCTCGCTTGTAAATCGCACCGGACGGACAGGCAGCAGCACATGTGGGATTGAGACAATGTTCACACAGGCGCGGCAGGTACATCATGAAGGTATTCTCAAACTCACCGTATATCTCTTTTTGAATGCCTTCAAAGTTGGCATCTTTTGAGCGTTTTGAAAATTCTCCACCGAGTATTTCTTCCCAGTTTGGCCCCCACTCAATTTTCTCCATCCGCTCACCCGTTATCAGCGAACGCGGCCGCGCAACGGGCGTTGCCTCCATCTCTGGAGCACTCTGCAAGTGCTCATAATCAAATGTGAAAGGCTCGTAGTAGTCGTCGATTTCCGGCAAGTCAGGATTGGCAAAAATCTTCGCAAGAATGCGCCACTTGGCACCCATTTTAGGATGCAGCTTGCCATCGCGCCGCCGAACCCATCCGCCATTCCATTTTTTTTGATTTTCCCAGTCTTTCGGAAAACCTATTCCCGGTTTCGTTTCAACGTTGTTAAACCAGGCATATTCCATACCTTCACGGTTGGTCCATACGTTCTTGCATGTCACTGAACAGGTATGACAGCCGATACATTTATCCAGGTTCAAGACCATGCCAACTTGTGCGCGTATCTTCATTTCGCTGTCTCCTTGGTCTGAGAAGCGGGTCTGTCAAGCCAATCAATTTTGTCCATCCTGCGAACGATGACAAATTCATCGCGATTGGACCCGACGGTTCCATAATAGTTGAATCCATAAGATTGTTGCGCGTACCCGCCTATCATATGTGTTGGCTTGAGTGTGGTGCGGGTCACCGAATTGTGGATGCCTCCGCGATGCCCTGTCACTTCGCTGCCTGGTACGTTCACAACTTTCTCCTGTGCGTGATACATGAAGATTGTGCCCTCCTTGATCCGCTGGGAGACAACCGCGCGTGCAACAAGGGCTCCATTAACGTTGTAGGCCTCGATCCAGTCATTATCCGCTATCCCAGCTTTGGCTGCGTCGACCTCGCTCAACCAGACGATCGGTCCGCCCCGTGACAATGTGAGCATCATGAGGTTATCGGTATAGGTGGAGTGGATGCCCCACTTCTGATGCGGTGTAATAAAATTCAACACTAGTTGCGGGTTGCCATTGTCCTTGAGATTAATAATCGGCCCCACGGTCTTTGTATCAATGGGGGGGCGATAAACGCAGAAACCTTCACCGAATGCACGCATCCAAAGGTGGTCCTGATAGAGTTGCTGGCGACCGGTAAGCGTGCGCCACGGAATAAGCTCATGCACATTTGTATAACCGGCATTGTAGCAAACCGTCTCCGATTCAATGCCTGACCACGTCGGCGAGGATATAATTTTTCGCGGTTGTGCCACGATGTCCCGGAAGCGGATTTTTTCGTCTTCCTTTGATCTTGCCAGGTGCGCGTGCTCCCGGCCCGTTTTTTCACTCAGCGCTTCCCATGCCTTAACCGCGACTTCTCCATTGGTTTCAGGGGCGAGCATCAGAACGACTTCAGCCGCATCTATGTCACTCTCTATTTTGGCCATGCCTTTACTCACGCCCGCATCAACCACCGCGCCGTTCAGGTTCCTTAGTGCCTCCACCTCATGATCCGTGTTCCACCCAATACCCTTGCCGCCATTGCCCAGTTTTTCCAAGAGAGGGCCAAGGGCAGTGAACTGTTTGTAGAGATTTGGATAGTCCCTCTCCACCACAACGACCTGCGGCATGGTTTTTCCCGGAATGGGTTCTACGTCTCCCTTTTTCCAGTCGACAACATCAAACGGTTGAGCGATCTCTCCTGGCGTGTCATGCAAGGCTGGCACCAAGACGACGTCTTTTTCAACACCTAGAACCTCAGGAGCAATTTCGGAGAACTTCTTCGCGAGCCCTTTGTAGATGTCCCAGTCACTGCGGCACTCCCAGGCAGGGTCCGCCGCGGCGGTCAGCGGATGAATGAAGGGGTGCATGTCTGAGGTGTTGAGGTCATTCTTCTCATACCAGGTTGCGGTCGGGAGAACGATGTCTGAGTAGACGCAAGTTGTTGACATGCGAAAATCAATCGTCACGAGCAAGTCGAGCTTTCCTTCCGGTGCCTTTTCATGCCATTTCACCTCGCTTGGCTTCTGCCCCCCATTTTCCCCAAGATCTTTTCCCTGAACACCGTGCTGCGTCCCAAGCAGGTGCTTGAGAAAATACTCATGCCCCTTTCCAGAAGCCCCCAGCAAATTTGAACGCCAGATGAACATATTGCGGGGCCAGTTCGCCGGATCGTCCGGGTCCTCACAAGACATCTCTAGCGACCCATCCTTCAGAGCCTGCGCCACATAGTCTTTGGGCGTTTTCCCTACAGCCTCGGCCTCTTTGCAAATCTGCAAGGGGTTGCGTTGCAGCTGCGGAGCGGATGGCAACCACCCCATGCGTTCAGCCTGAACATTGTAGTCAATCATTGTTCCCGACCAGTCGCCCTCAGGAGCAGTCGGTGAAACAATGTCCTCACTCGTTAAACTCTCGTAACGCCACTGATCTGTATGTGCATAGAAGAAAGACGTGGAATTCATCTGGCGTGGTGGACGTTTCCAGTCCAGAGCAAAGGCAAGGGGCAACCACCCCGTCTGGGGACGTAACTTCTCCTGCCCCACATAATGGGACCAGCCGCCGCCAGACTGACCAATGCAACCGCACATCACCAGGAGATTGATGATGCCGCGATAGCTCATGTCCATGTGGTACCAGTGGTTCAGACCGGCCCCCAGGATGACCATGGATTTTCCCCGGGTCTTTTCCGCATTATCCGCAAATTCTCGGGCAACGCTGATGATATGCGCACGCGGGACACCGGTGATCTTTTCAGCCCAGGCTGGGGTATAGGGCGTATTTTCATCATAAGAGGTCGCGACATTTTCTCCGCCGAGCCCCCGGTCAAGACCGTAGTTGGCCGCGAGCAGATCAAATACCGTTGCAACTAACGTGTCGCCTTCATTCAGTTTCAGGCGTTTAACCGGCACCTTGCGCACCAACACGCTGGCGTGATCCGTTCCTTCAAAATGGTCGTGCTCCCGGTTTCCAAAATAGGGGAAGCCAACGTCTGCAACTTCATCATGGTCCTCGTCCATGATGAGCGTCATCTTGAGTTCGACGCTCTCTCCATTCGCATCTTCCTTGGTGAGGTTCCACTTCCCTTCTTCGCCCCACCGAAACCCGACAGACCCCTTAGGCACAACGATCTTGTCGCTGTTCGCGTCTAAAGCCAGCGTTTTCCATTCAGGGTTATTGCTCTCTCCCAAATCAAGATCGCTCGCACGGATAAACCGGTCTGGAATGTATCTGCCGTCCTTTTTCACCAGGCGCACGAGCATTGGCATATCCGTATACTGTCGGCAATAGCTCTCGAAATATTCTGCCTGGCGGTCGAGGTGAAACTCCCGCAGAACAACATGACCCAGAGCCATGGCAAGGGCCGCATCGGTACCCTGCTTGGGGTGCA
The DNA here is from genome assembly GCA_964573935.1 of uncultured Parvibaculum sp. Lineage (GTDB taxonomy): Bacteria > Pseudomonadota > Alphaproteobacteria > Parvibaculales > Parvibaculaceae > Mf105b01. The sequence goes on from CAZNLO010000002.1 coordinate 21,068, forward strand.
ACCACAGGTCTGAAAACTTGGACGCCTCACTATAGTCAGGAGATACCACGACGCTTTTGGTTCCGCGATAACGCGCTTCGGTATAGAAGTGCGCGTCCGGCGTGCGTGTTTGAGGAACGTTAGAACCCCACAGGATAAGAAATCCGGAATTATACCAATCGGCGGATTCCGGAACATCGGTTTGCTCTCCCCACGTCTGAGGGCTTGCAGGCGGCAGATCGCAGTACCAGTCATAAAATGACATACAAACGCCACCAAGCAATGACAGGTAGCGCGATCCTGCAGCGTAGGAAACCATGGACATGGCCGGGATCGGAGAAAACCCGATCACCCGGTCCGGTCCGTAGGTTTTTGCCGTGTACGCATTGGCAGAAGCGGTGATCTCATTCACTTCATCCCACCCGCCGCGAACAAACCCGCCAAGACCTCTTTGTTTGGTGTACGAAGCGCGCTTTCCGGGATCTTCAACAATAGAGGCCCAGGCGGCGACAGGGGAAAGTGTCTTACGCGCCTCTCTCCACAATTTCATCAACTTGGAGCGAACCAATGGATACTTTACGCGGTTGCCGGAATACAGATACCAACTGTAACTCGCTCCACGGGCACAACCGCGCGGTTCGTGGTTTGGCAAATCCGGTCGTGTGCGAGGGTAATCTGTCTGTTGGGTTTCCCACGTGATAATGCCGCCCTTCACGTAGATTTTCCACGAGCAGGAGCCTGTGCAATTCACACCATGGGTGGAACGGACAACTTTGTCGTGCTGCCAGCGTTTGCGGTACCCGTCCTCCCACCGACGGTCTTCCAACGTCGTCACCCCGTGCCCCCCGGAAAAAGTACCCGCGTCTTTTTTGAAAAAATTGAGACGATCCAAAAGATGGCTCATATTGCAGCCTCCTGTTTCATGGGTTTTTCACGTATGCGCCTGCCCGAAGGTAGAACCACCAATTGATGAAAATGCAGATGCCATAGAATGCGGCAAATCCGTAGAGGGCATATTCCGGTGTCGTTGCATTGATCTGCTCGCCAAACACCTGGGGAATGATAAACGCGCCGTAGGCTGCCACCGCAGATGTCCAGCCCAGAACAGGCCCCGCCTGTTCCTTATCAAAAACAAAGGCAATGGTTCGGAAGGTCGAACCGTTTCCAATTCCTGTCGCCGCAAAGAGAATGAGAAACAAAACCATAAAGGGGACGAAGAACTCTTCCGGTGTCGCCGACACATAGGCCTGCTTCATGAAGTAGGCGACCCCGAGAGCACAGACGATCATGACCACGGAAATAATTTGCGTGACCTTTGCACCGCCGATCCTATCAGCAATCATACCGCCAAGAGGTCGTATCAACGCGCCGATAAGAGGTCCGGTCCATGCAAACATCAAGGCGCTCGGACCGTTCGGGTTGATTATGTCGTGGGTCATTACACCATCGATCATCACGTGGCTGTATCCGAAAATCACCTTGATGGAGAGCCCGAATGCAGCGGCATAGCCGATGAACGACCCAAAGGTCATCGTGTAGATTACTGTCATCGCCCAGGTATGTTTGTTGCTGAATATCTTGTACTGATGCTCAAGATTTGTGCGGATGGTGCCGGGGATAAGGCGCAATAACAAAACTGTTGCCGCAATCACGCCCGGCAGAACGACCCACTTGCTGATATTGAGACCTGATCCACCCGCGTCCTGGGGTAGCATTAACCACAGACCCATTACGGAAGTCGCCAGGCCGATAGACAACATACCAAGAATTTTTCCAAACGCACCGGCCGTTGACCCGATATTGGGAGAGACGTGTTCTGCAGTGATGTTGTTCATACCCCACCAGATTACCGCAGCCAGTGGCACCAGAATAACAACCCAGATGTATCCTGCGTTGTGAATGTAGGTTTGTGCACCTGCCGGTATCTTGCCAATAAGTGTGCCGGAGGTGTTTTCGAGGATAAGCGCTTCCCCTCCAAAGATTGCGGCTGTCATTACCAGAGGCACGAGTATCTGCATGGTCGTTACACCGAAGTTCCCCAGACCTGCGTTCATACCCAGAGAATAGCCTTGAACTTTTTTGGGAAAGAAGAAGCTGATGTTGGACATTGATGAGGCGAAATTTCCGCCTCCGAGACCCGACAAAAGGGCCATCAACTGAAACTTCCAGAGCGGCGTGTTTGGGTCCTGAAGTAGATACCCTGTTCCAAATGCCGGAATAATGAGAAGAACCGTGGTGAGGAAGATCGTGTTCCTGCCGCCGGCAATACGAATGAAGAACGAAGAGGGGATACGAAGTGTCGCCCCGGTTAACCCAGCAATCGCTGCAAGCGTAAACAGATCCGACTTTGAAAACTCAAAGCCAAGATTTATCATCTGTACTGTGATTATTCCCCAGTAAAGCCACACCGCAAACCCACACAAGAGGCTGGGGATGGATATCCAGAGGTTTCGACGAGCGATTTTTTCACCGGATGCAATCCATTCGGTATTATCTTCCGGGTTCCAGGTCTGTAAGTCTTTAGCCATAACAATATCCGATGTGTTTTTCTATTTCGCTTGAGCGCGTTGGATTTCTTCCAACTCCGGTAGAAACCCCGGTTCGGCGAGGGAGGGATTTTTTTCCCGTTCCAGCCGCCGGATTGCCAAATGCATCCACGCCAGCGCGACCCCGATCAGAACGGTGAGCAGCATAAAACATGCGGTCCACACCCCGATCACATCGTTCATAAAACCAAAGACGATCGGGAGAATGAAACCACCAAGGCCGCCGATAAGCCCTACAACTCCACCAACTGAACCAACATGATCCGGGTAGTAGACGGGGATATGCTTGTAGACGGCTGCTTTGCCCAACGACATAAAGAAGCCGAGCACAATGGTCAGCAAGACAAAGAGCTCAAGAGGGATGGTAATGTTGAATTCGATTGGGCCGTTAATTCCCGCAACAACATAGTCTGTTGCCGGATATGACAAGATGAAGCAGGTGATGAAAGTGGCGATGAGGGTCCAATACATTACGGCGCGCGCGCCGTAGACGTCGGACAGCCAACCGCCTAACGCCCGGAAAATCGCTCCAGGGAGCGCGTACGCCGCCGCCAACATGCCCGCTGTCGTCAGCTCAAGTCCGTATGCACCGACATAGTAACGCGGGAGCCAAAGAGCCAGAGCAACAAATGCACCGAATACAAAGAAGTAGTAGAGAGAGAACCTCCAAACCTGCAAATGCCGGAGCGGTTTGAGCTGATCGATGAAACTCTCGTGAGCGATGCCTTCTCGCTTGCGACGTTCCAATGCCGGGTCGTTCTGGCTGAAGATGTAGAACAGCCCTGCGGTTATCACCAGTACGATTGCATAGACCTGGGCAACGCCCTGCCACTCCCCGCCCATCCAGATCAACAGAAAGGGTGCGGCGAAGTTGGTGATGGCTGCCCCCACATTTCCCATGCCAAAGATACCCAGCGCTGTGCCCTGGCGTTCTTTAGGATACCACTTGGAAACATAGGTGACACCGACCGCAAAGCTACCTCCTGCGAGCCCCAGCCCCAAGGCAGCAACGAGGAACATGGGATAGCTGGATACATAAGTCAGCAGGAAGACTGCGACTGCCGTTGTGAGCATCTGGATGGTGAAGATAATGCGCCCGCCATACTGATCTGCCCATATACCAAGGAACAGGCGAGACAGAGAGCCGGTGAGCACCGGGGTTGCCACCAAAAGTCCAAACTCGGTATCCGAGAGGCCCAGATCGGCTTTTATCTTCACGCCAATGATCGAAAAAATTGTCCAGACGGCAAAGCAAACCGTAAAAGCCAGGGTGCTGGTCGACAAGGCCCGGGTTTGTTCGGTGCTTGTCACTCCGTGTGCGTCAATCATAGGGGACCTCTTTGCCACGTCAGGCAGCGTCTCAAGGGCGGTTAGTTCGGAGTGAGTTTGTTACACGGGGGAGCTCAACGTGTTGATCTGGATCATAGGACCCGGTCAAATACGGGGCTATCCAAAGAAGGTCTTACCTGCTGCCCGGCCTGGTACTTCAGGTTAGTATCTATAACCGATCTGGAACCATATTTTGTCCCGGCTCGCCGGACTGCCCGCAGCGCCGCGGTAGGAAGCGAACTTTGCTGTTACCGCGACATGCCTATCTAACCTGGCAGTTAGTACTGCATTCCACTCTGACCCTAGATCTGCCCCCGTCGTGTCTGCTTCAAAGTCGTGGTAAATCACGGCTCCCGATACCCTTTGCAGGCCGAGAACATCTGGAACGGCATAACCAATTCTCATGAAGCGATCCTCCAGGCCAGCAGCAGGTGTCGTCAGAAATACATCCGCCCAACCATTAAAGGCATGCAGGGTGGCAAGGGGAGTTGAAAACCCGACAGCACCGTCACCCTCCAGAACCTCGTACCCGATTGCCCCGGTTAACCCCTGGTATGCAATACCAACGTCGGCGCGGTAGTAGGCAAGGCTGACATTCCTGGGATTATTTGCCCGGTCGACCTGACGGGCATATTCGGCGACGGCGTTAAATACCACACCCTCTGACACCTCCGTCTCGCCCGTTGCGCGAACACCGTGTGTTCCGGTCGATGCGGCAGGGGCCGCGCGGACATCAAGAAGATAGGAGTATCCGGTCACGGTGACACCCAGAATACCTGTGTATTTCACATTGATTAGATGCGTACTCGTATCCAGTTGGCCCGCTGGATGATCCCGGCCAAAAATTCGGTTTATCTGATCGACATATCCATACGCTATTGTTGTATCGGGGATAAATGTTGCAACCACCACCGCCGCATCAAATGTCTGTTCATTCTGACGCCATCCAACATTACCAACAAAGCGTGCATTGTCGAAAATCACACGTTGGCGCCCAACAATAAGAGTGGTTTCGGGTATCCCAGTGTAGCTAATCTGCGCGCGGTTGAGCTGAATGTCTTCCGGGTCTGCGACAACCGGGAATGCAGCCCGGCCATTGACAGTATCATTATAGTCTTCCGGTCCAAGGCCAATGATGAAGTCTCCTTCAACTAACAACCTGAACGCCTCATAACTCTCTGTCTCGTAACCAAGTCTCGCTCGTAAAGTTGCTGCATTTGCATTATTCGGCAACCCCGCCTGATCGACGGTTTCGTAGCGCAACCGAATATCGACCAGAGGCGTTCCATTCATGATTGCTTCGCCCAGAGTCCCTCCTTCTGCCGCCGCCTTGTTCGGAAATGACAGAAATACAATGGCGCTCAGTACAGTAATCCAGGTGAATAGAGCGAACGGCCGCCCACTGAAAAATCCATCGGTCCCAGCCATTTTTCATCACCTCTAATTCAACGCGGGATTTGGCGTATTTTTCCGAGACATTTTGGATACACGTACAGCAACATCTATTCGGGTACAGCCAGACGGTACCGTGCAATGCTTCTACTGTGGATTATCCTACATTGACGGGAAACGCTCCTGATCCAGATCAATTCCGTCTCAGAAAAAGGCGACTCACACCAATACGCGCGCAAAAAAGTTCCCCGCTTTGACTCACAGCGGGGCCAATGTTGCCAAACATGGAAATATCGGTCGTCGAAAATACGTTTTTTAACGAGAGGCTGAGGTCTTCCGGAAAAACTTCAATGGCCCTTGGTTGGGTTTATGAGATATTTCTCACCGGTCTTCTTGGCAACATAGGCACGAACAATCTCCGGATCCAATGCTTCCTCCAACGACAGTTCGCGTGTGTAGGAACTGGCAAATGTTGTCTTAATCTCATCGGCGACCCGTTGTCGCAACTCTGCGGAACGCTCTGCCCCGATCCGCCCCAGGAATAAGGGAAGAAGCCATCCTCCAACACTCCAGGACATTCCATAGTTTCTGTTCAAGGTAGTCTGAGACAGGTCCAGGCCACCATAGATGTAGACGTGCTTCGGCGTTGATGACCCATAGGTGTTAAGACCACTTGCGCCTCTGCTCGCCGCACGCTCCATTGAGAACAGAATATCGTTCGCCAGACGCCCGCCACCGGTCGCATCGAAAGCCAGCGTTGCGCCCGTTTCCACAAGCACTTTCGTAAGATCGTCGAGGAAGCTCTCTTTTGAACTGTCACAAATGTGTTTTGCGCCAAGCGCCTGCAAAAGAGCCACCTGTTCTTCTTTGCGAACAATATTGACCAGCGGTACGCCTTCGGACAGGCAGATTTTATTCAGCATCTGGCCAAGGTTCGATGCGGCGGCTGTATGAACCAGGCCGGTATGGTTTTCAAGCTTCATCGTCTCAACCATACCAAGGGCTGTGAGTGGATTAACAAAGCTGGAGGCTGCGTCCTTTGCAGTGGTCCCCTCATTCAGCACCAGGCATCCTGCTGCCGGAACACAGACATATTGAGCATAGGCAGCGCCGGAGATACCTGCGACGGTTTTGCCCATAAGAGCCTGGGATTCTGCATCTTCCCCGGCAGCAATGACCGTCCCGGCTCCCTCGTTTCCTACTGGCAAAGCTTGTCCCAGACGCGATGTGACCAAGGCAAGCCGCGCCGCGGACACCGGGGCGCTCAGAACCGGGCGTCCCCCTCTCGTGCTTAGCTGCGCTTTTCGCAGATCAGCCGGCCCGAAAAGAGGCCCCATATCGGAGGGATTGATGGGCGCTGCCTCCATGCGGATGAGCACCTGACCTTTCGCGGGCACAGGCACCTCAACCTCGGTCAGCGCGACCTCCAACTGTCCGTCATCACTGATCTTTGAGATCATTTGTAGCCCTGTTGTCACGGTATTTTCTCCCACCTGGTCGATATTTTGGATGCCGGAGTATATCGGGGTTTGCGGCAGCCGACACCCCTTGTTCTTCTGCAATCCAGGGTACGCGACGAACTAGTGAGCGGAAAATAACTCGACGCGGATCCCGTTGAGCACGGCTGTTCCCGTGGGGCCATCGAGCAGATCACTATCTGCAAGCAGATTGGCGTTCACACCGGGCCGCAGACTTGCGACGGATTGACGAATATTTGGATCGTCGTGCCCCCATCCGTGAGGCAGGCTCACCACACCCGGCATTACAGCGTCAGAAATCTCGACACATGCAACGACCTCCCCGGTGCGGGAGCGAATGGTAACCTTTCCACCATCTGCAAGGCCCAAACGCCCGGCATCTTCCGGGTTGATCTGCGCAGTGCAGCGAAAGGGTCCTTTTGCCAGTACCGGCAGATTGTGAAGCCAGGAATTGTTTGACCTTACCTGCCGTCGACCAATGAGATAAAAGCCGGAATGGTCCTGCCCGGTTACGCCCAACAACTTCTCTACTTCCTGCGCAATATCATCAGACCAGAGTTCAATTTTTCCCGATGGTGTTCGCAACGCTTGCGGTAGACGTGGCACAAGCGGCCCAAAATCAATCCCGTCTGGAGCTGCCTTGATTTTTTCAAGTGAAATACCATCCGGCCTGCGTCCAAACCCCTCACCGAAAGGCCCCGTTCTCAACTCCAGGTCCAGCAACTTTTCCTCGCCGCAGAGCCCGTCCAGGGTTGATATGATCTGCGTTTCGCTACTGCCTTCCAACGGGGCACCGGGTGCCAACAGCAACGCCATTGCTCCGGCTACCACCTGATCTTCAAATGACTGCAAACCTTCATCCGTTAATACACCCAAGCCTGCAAAGATCGCACTTAACTGCAACATGATTTGCCAATCACTTGGGTCCGAAGGCGATTTTTCAAATACGGGAGCGGCGAAACGCGCAACGTTCCGGGAGACCACGGCGCCCAGAAGAAAATCATAATGCGGTCGCTCAAAATGGCTAACGCTAGGCAAAATGACATCTGCGTGCTGCGTGGTTTCGTTGCGGTATATGTCAATGGCGATCATAAAATCCAACTTGCCAAGTGCCGTAGACAGGCGCGCGCTATCGGGACCGCTCACTGCCGGATTTCCGGCGAGCACAATGAGCGCCCGCACCTGCCCTTCTCCGGGGGTGAGAATTTCGTCCGCCAGGGTTGCCAGCGGCAATTCGCCCGCCACTTCCGGGAGGCCGCGCACTCTGCTGCGAAACCTGGCCGTTCGGATGCCGGCCCCACGCCCCGCCTCGCCCTTGGTGTTGTTCGCAAAAGCTGCGGGCGTTGCAAACATCGCCCCGCCGACCATATCCAAATTTCCTGCGACAATGTTGACCACTTCTATCAACCAGCTTGTCAAAGTGCCAAACTGCTGCATGGTCGTGCCACAACGCCCGTACACTGCGGCCCGTTCGGTTGTTTCCAGTTCTCTCGCAATCACTTGAATGTGGCTTTGATCTATCCCACATGCCGTTGACACTTCCGCAAGGGAGAAGCGCGCAACCATTGCTTTAACCTCGTCCCACCCGTTTACGTGTTTTTCAAGGTGGTGAGGCCCGGTCGGATCTGCCTCAAGCAATATTTTTAGAATACCAATGAGAAAGAAGGCATCCGTGCCAGGCCGAATGAAATGATGGCGATCCGCCACCTGAGCAGTCTCAGACCTTCTGGGATCAACGACAACCAGTTTGCCGCCACGGCTCCGCATCTTTCGGGCTCTCCCCCGAAAGTCCGGGACCATCCACAGACTGCCATTGGAGACAATGGGGTTTGCGCCCAGTATCAGCAGGTAGTCGGTTCGATCAATATCTGGGACCGGCATGCTAAACCAGTCCCCATAGAGCTGCCCACAGGCGAGCTGTCTTGGAAGCTGGTCAACGCTGCCGGCAGAATAGAAATTTTTTGTCCCGGAAGCCCGTCGCAGCACGGCCGACCCCAGCCCGAGACCCAGTGCGTGCGCGACCGGGTTGCCTACATACAGAGCGACAGAGTCTGATCCATGGGTCTCGCGTAGTTGTGGAAGTTTTTCGTTTATCCGGTCCCACGCCTCGGCCCAGCTCGCCTCACGCAGTTCACCGTTCTCACGCACCATTGGCGTCCGCAGGCGGTCCGGATCATCGTGCAGCTCTTTCAGCGAAACACCTTTTGGACAAATGTACCCGTGTGAAAACAGATCCTCCTTGTTGCTACGTACCGAGAGCACCTTTCCGTCCACAACTTCGGCAGTAACCCCACATCCAGCCTCACAGATATGACAGATAAATTTTTTACGCTCGGTTTTATTCATGATGTGGGCCCCTCTCCCGCTTCACGACTTTATCACTCCAGGACCTTCGCATCAAAATCGGTCGCATCGTGGCGTTCTGGCAACTGGCTTTCAGGGTCGCCCCACACACGGTTGACCATTCGTCCGCGTTTAACAGCGGGGCGCGTTGCTATTTCATCCGTCCAGCGCGCAACATGCGTATAGGCGTTAACGTCCAGAAACTCACCCGCTTCATACAGGATCCCTTTTACCAACGCGCCGTACCACGGCCATACCGCCATGTCTGCGATGGAATACTCATCTCCCGCAAGAAAGCGATTGTCTTTCAGGTGGCGGTCAAGCACATCCAGTTGCCGCTTCACCTCCATCGCAAAGCGGTCAATGCAATATTCGATTTTTTCGGGAGCGTATGCATAGAAATGACCAAACCCTCCACCTAGATAGGGTGCACTTCCCATCTGCCAGAACAACCAGGATAGACATTCTGTTTGTTTGGCATGGTCTTTCGGTAGGAAGGCGTCAAACTTCCTGGCCAGATACAAGAGCATCGCGCCGGATTCAAATATCCGTGTCGGTGTGGTGGTGCTGTGATCCATCAATGCCGGAATTTTGGAGTTCGGGTTGATGCCAACAAAGCCACTTCCAAACTGATCGCCATCGCCGATGTTTATCAACCATGCATCATACTCCGCACCGTCGTGCCCCAGGGCCAACAGTTCTTCAAGCATCACGGTAACTTTTACGCCGTTTGGCGTCGCCAGAGAATAGAGCTGCATGGGGTGTCTACCGACAGATAATTCCTTGTCCTGGGTAGCGCCTGCAATGGGGCGGTTGATGGACGCAAACCTCCCTCCGTTTTCCTTGTTCCATTTCCAAATTTTCGGCGGGACGTACTCTTCTGGCTCAGTCATTCAGGTCTTCCAATCAATTTGTGGTTTACAGGAACATGGAGTGCCCTTGCCGTATTGGCAAGTTTCCGCCGAAAATTCGATTTTTCTGGCCCCGTGTTGATTTTTTACAAATAGGTCCTTTACCTTCCAGTAACCGGAATCTCTATGTTATTCTTCTTACCCCTCGTTTTCCTGTGGAAGGCCCCCGGATGAATACTCAAACAGCCTCAAAAACCCATGTTCTGCGCGACCCTGTCTGCGGAATGGATGTTGATCAGGCGACTTCGGCTCATTGTGTCCAGCATGAAGGGCGGGATTTTCACTTTTGTTGTGCCGGATGTGAAAAGCGGTTTGTCGCCACGCCCACCGATTACATTGATTGGAAGGACCCTGTTTGCGGGATGAAAGTGGATCCGGCAACGGCTCCCTATGCCGCCAAACACCAAAGCGAGCGCTTCTATTTTTGCTCATCTTCGTGTGAAGAAAAGTTCGTCACGGACCCGGAAAGTTATCTGGGAGATCGCCCCGCACCAGAGCCTATGCCCGAGGGCACAGAGTTCACCTGTCCCATGCACCCTGAGATTGTCACGATAGGCCCTGATGATTGTCCTATCTGCGGCATGGCCCTGGAACCAATGACCCCGAGCATATCTGACGGGCCCAATCCGGAACTTATCGACTTCACACGACGTATGTGGATCGGGTCTCCTCTGGCGATCGCGGTCCTGGTTCTGGAAATGGGCAATCATTTGGGTTTACCGTTCTCTGAGATGATGGGCCCGACCGCATTTGTCTGGTCACAGTTTTTGCTCGCCTCACCGGTCATGCTCTGGATCGCGGCTCCGTTCTTCAGGCGCGGCTGGAGTTCAATTGTAAACCGCGCGCCAAATATGTGGACACTCATTGCCCTGGGGACGGGTGCCGCTTATCTCTACAGTATTGTTGCAACCATTTTTCCCGGTCTGTTCCCCGCAGCGTTTCGTCTTGCAGACGGAACGGTGCCTGTGTATTTCGAGGCGGCCGCGGTCATCATTATTCTTGTTCTGTTGGGTCAGGTTATGGAGTTGCGCGCCCGGGAGCGGACGGGAGATGCCATAAAGGCCCTGCTCGGTCTTGCGCCCAAGACGGCGCGCCGAATTTCCGCAGATGGTAGCGAGGCGGAAGTCTCCCTTGAAGAGGTTCAACTTGGGGACACGTTGCGTATTCGCCCTGGCGAAGCCGTGCCGGTGGATGGCACTATGACAGAGGGACACTCTTCGGTCGATGAGAGCATGATTACCGGAGAACCTCTCCCTGTTGAGAAAACAAGCGGCGACCCTCTCACAGGGGGAACCAATAACGGTACCGGGTCCATGATTATGGTCGCGGAACGGATTGGCTCGGAAACACTTCTCTCAAAAATCGTTATGATGGTGGCCTCCGCTCAACGCAGCCGGGCTCCCATTCAGGGGCTTGCAGATATGGTCGCGGGGTACTTCGTCCCAGTCGTTGTGCTTATTGCGATCGTCTCATTTGGTGTCTGGTGGGCTTTCGGGCCAGAACCCTCTGCGATCTACGGGCTGGTAGCAGCAGTTTCCGTGCTCATTATCGCCTGCCCGTGCGCACTCGGCCTTGCAACACCGATGTCGATCATGGTCGCAACCGGCAAGGGGGCGATGAACGGCGTTTTGATCCGGGATGCAGAGGCCCTGGAAAGGTTCAGCACGGTCGATACATTGATCGTCGACAAGACGGGCACGCTAACCGAAGGAAAACCAAAGCTCGTTGACGTTAAAGCTCTGGCTCCGTTTACTTCCGAACAGGTTTTGCGGTTTGCTGCCAGCCTGGAGCGTGGAAGTGAACATCCTCTCGCCGCCGCCATTCTTGAGGGGGCAGCCTCCCGGGAGATAGACCTTCTACCGGCTGATGGCTTCAATTCCGTCACGGGCATGGGCATTACGGGCGATATAGACCAGGCCCGCGTCGCACTCGGTAACCTGAAAATGATGGAAGCGGAGGGGGCTGACCCTGGCGGCCTGGAGCAAGCGGCTGAGGACCGGCAGTCGCTCGGCCAAACAGTCATGTTTCTGAGCGTTTCAGGGCAGGCGGCGGGGATCGTAGCTGTCGCAGACCCGATTAAGGAAACAACTGCCGCTGCAATCGCCGCGCTTCATAAACAGGGTATGAAGATTGTCATGGCGACCGGCGATACGATGCGGACTGCCCGTGCGGTCGCAGCGCAGCTCGACATTGATGACGTCCGGGCGGACGTCATGCCGGCAGATAAGGCGGCTCTTGTTGCGGAACTAAAGGCACAAGGCCGCCACGTTGCCATGGCCGGTGACGGGGTAAATGACGCGCCAGCGCTCGCCGCCGCTGATGTCGGAATTGCGATGGGTACCGGTGCGGACGTGGCCATGGAAAGTGCCGGAATAACGCTCGTGAAAGGTGACCTCATGGGTATCGTGCGAGCCAAGACCCTTTCCGTTGGCACGATGCGAAATATCCGACAGAATCTGTTTTTTGCATTTATTTACAATACTGCCGGCGTGCCCATCGCAGCGGGCGTTCTCTTCCCCATTTTCGGCGTGCTTCTGTCTCCCATTCTGGCGGCAGCCGCCATGGGCCTGTCGTCTGTTTCAGTGATCGGCAATGCCCTAAGGCTTAGGAGGATTAAGTTATGAATATATCGCAAGCGGCAAAACTTGTTGGACTGCCCGCCAAAACCATTCGCTATTACGAAGAAATCGGACTTGTGATTTCTCACCGGGCAAGCAATGGCTATCGCGTCTACGATGACCGCGACTTGCATATGCTGACTTTTCTGGCCCGTGCGCGAAGCCTGGGCTTTACAATCGACCAATGCCGGTCGCTTCTGGCTCTTTATAAAGATCCCAACCGGGCGAGTTCTAACGTAAAGAAGTTTGCAGAGCGCCATGTCGAGGAGATAGAACATAAAATCGTTGAGCTGAACGGGATGCGGGATACGCTATCCACACTCATTGAGGCTTGCCATGGGGACGATCTACCTAATTGCCCCATTATAACTGAACTCGCTCGCCCGCTCTGCGAGCGTTAGCGAAGAAAGAAATGCAGATGAAAGAGCAGTACCAGAAAAATAGCCTTTCAGTAATCAGCGTAGTGTCCATGGGTACCGGTGTAATGATCGGTGCAGGTATATTTGCCCTCACTGGCCAGGTCGCGGAACTCGCCGGATCTTATTTCCCACTGGCTTTTCTGGTGGCTGCGATTGTTACTTCCTTCAGTGCCTACTCATACATCAAGATGTCAAACGCCTACCCTTCTGCTGGTGGCATCGCAATGTATCTGGAGAAGGCATACGGACGAGGAACGATCACAGGGGCCAGCGCAATTTTAATGTCGCTTTCCATGGTGATTAACGAGAGCCTCGTCGCACGCACCTTCGGCACTTATTCTCTCCAGCTTTTCGACATTCCGGCAACATCCCTTCTGGTTCCAACACTTGGTGTGGGGCTTATCATCTTTGCATTCATCATCAACCTCTCCGGAAACCGGTCTGTCGGACTGTTCTCGCTTGTGATGGCGATTGCAAAAATTTTGGGAATTGTCGCTTTTGCGTCTGTCAGCCTGTGGGTTGCTGGCGATCTTACCCAAACACTCTCTCCAGCGGCGGGTGAGGGGACAACGGCTGTTGGATTTCTCGCTGCTGTTGCTTTGGCAATCCTTGCCTATAAAGGATTTACAACCATAACGAACAGCGGGTCTGAACTTATAGACCCGCATCGGAATTTGGGCAGAGTAATTATCTACTCAATTCTTATCTGTTTTGTCGTCTACATGCTTGTCACTCTCGCCGTCAGCTCAAGCCTGACGCTGGAAGAAACCATCGCTGCGAGGGACTTTGCTCTGGCAGAAGCCGCCAGACCTGTATTCGGCCAGTACGGGCTCGTGTTCACCGTTGTCCTGGCCATAATCGCGACGGCGTCCGGCCTCATCGCCAGTATCTTTGCCGTCTCGCGCATGTTGACCATGTTGACGGACATGAAGCTCATTCCGCATTCACATTTCGGGATGCCCGGGCCGATCCGTAATCACATGCTTGTCTACACTGTTCTCATTGCGATTTTTTTGACGGTCTTCTTCGATCTGAGCAGGATTGCTGCCCTTGGAGCCATATTCTATCTCGTCATGGACATTGCCGTGCATTGGGGCGTGTACAAACACTTACGCCATGAAATTGGTGCCAAGGGTTACATTCTACTGACAGCGATTTTTCTCGATGTCGCCATTCTCGGCGCATTCATTTTTATGCGGCTTCAATCCGATCCGTTCATAGCCATCGTCGCCGTTGTGAGCCTTCTCATTGTGTTTATTGGCGAGTGGCTCTATCTCAGGTCTCAAAACAACAAGCAGCGGCCTCCAGCACACGAGCATGGAGACCGCTAGCCTCACTCAAACAACTCCGGCCTGACCAGATACACCGCACCTCATTTCATGAATTTTTCTGATGCTCTCAATCTGCGGTAACGAAGCCACCTGCCTCATGTGTTCTTTGCCATTCAGAAAGTTTCTCCTTGGAGAAAAATCTGTATAGCGTCGGTAGGACAAAAAGCGTCAATGCCGTTGATGAAACAAGGCCTCCGACGACAACCGTCGCCAGGGGCTTTTGCACCTCTGAGCCGACCCCATCTGAGAGCAACATAGGTATCAGCCCAAGGGCCGCCGTAATTGCCGTCATTAGAACGGGACGCAGTCTGGAAACCGCGCCTGAGAAAACGGCATCATCTACAGATTGTCCGCCGAGCACGTTCTGGTTGATTGCACTCACCATCACAACGCCGTTCAAAACAGCAACTCCAAACAGGGTAATGAACCCAATTGAGCCCGGTACGGACAGGTACTGCCCAGTCAAAAACAACGACAGTATCCCTCCGATGAGAGCCAAAGGGACGTTCACCATGATGAGCGCAGCCTGTCCAACAGAGCTGAAAGCAGAGTAGAGAAGGAGAAAAATAAGCCCCAGAGAAAGAGGAACAACGACCATCAACCTGGCCTGCGCGCGTGCCTGGTTTTCAAATTGCCCCCCAAAAACAACGGTGTATCCGGGTGGCAGATCTACTTCTGAAGCAATGCGCTCTCTTAGTTCAGCAACCAGGCCTCCCATGTCACGCCCTTCGACATTGCTCTGAATGACGATGCGCCGCTGGACATCATCACGGCGTACCTGGGGTGGCCCAGCTTCAATTTCTACACTCGCAATGTCGCCAAGTCTGACCCAGGCCCCACCGGGGGACTGCAATATCAGACCGCGTATTGCTTCAGGACTTGCGCGAAACCTCTCTGCAAGGCGGACATAAATTCCATAGCGCTCATTTCCTTGTATGACTTGTCCAGCCTCCTTCCCTCCGATCGCATCTGCGACAAGCGCCATCACCGCCTCAATCGACAGGCCGTAGCGTGCCAATTTGTCGCGATCCGGTCGCACCACGAGCTGAGCTTCTCCTGCGATTTGCTCCATCGCTACATCGCGCGTTCCTTGCGTATTACGTACCAAGGTTTCAATTTCTCTCCCCTTGTCTGCGAGAACAGAGAGGTCTGCTCCGAATAGCTTGACTGCAAGCTGCGCTCTTACGCCGGATAGTAACTCATCAACACGCGTCGCAATTGGCTGAGAGAACGAGAACAGGAGCCCTGGGTGAACTGAAAGGCTCTCTTCCATTATCCTTTGTAGTTCAAAACGGTTTTTTGCCGACACCCATTCGGAAACAGGCTTCAAACCAATATATATTTCCACGTTGGAAACAGGCTCCGGGTCACCGCCGAGTTCTGGTCTTCCTATTCGACTTGATGTGTAAATTACTTCCGGAAATTCCATTAGTTTACGCTCGAGTTTTTGAGCCACCTCAAGTGACGTCGCAAGGCTGGATGAGGGCGCAAGTGTGACGCGTAAGTTGATTGTTCCTTCCTCAAGTTCCGGCACAAATTCTGTCCCCAAGAAGGGTACGGTCAGAAGCGAAAGTGCAAAAAGAGCAACGGCACCTGCGACAACCCCTCGCCTGCTTTCCAGAGCGAGTGCAAGGGAGCGCTTATACAAACGGTCGATGGGACGAAGAACAGGACTTTCACGGTGCTTCGCCCCATTACGAAACATATAAGTCGCCAACGCGGGCACCACGAGAAGAGCCACCAGCAACGAGGCGAGCATAGCAAGTACTATGCTTACCGCCATTGGTTGAAAAAGCTTTCCCTCCACGCCTTCAAGCGAGAAAAGTGGTGCAAAAACAACAATGATGATCAGGACAGCATAGAATACTGGCCGACCCATTTCACGAGAGGCTTCCTGTATACGCAATTGGAGTCCATGCGGCTCATCCCCGATAACGTCAACAATTTCATCACCATGAACATCATCACCAGGCTCGGTCAAATGGCGGAAGATATTCTCCACCATAACCACGGAGCCATCGACCATCATGCCAATTGCAATGGCCAGCCCGCCAAGCGACATGAGATTGGCGGAGACACCCCAAAGCGCCATCACCATCAATGCCAGACCAATGGAAATCGGAACCGAGATGAGCACAAGGATCGTCGCACGTACATTCATTAGAAAAAGCGCAAGCACTACGGCAATCAGAACAAAAGCAATAATAAGTGTGCGGCTTACTGTGTCGACTGCCTGGTCTATGAGATCAGCCTGATCGTAGATTGCTTCGAGAACCACGCCTTCCGGTAATGCGTCTGCGACGGTCTCCAGCCGATCCTTTACACTGTCTATCGTTACTTTGGTATTAGCCCCCAACCTTTTGAGGACAATGCCGAGAACGACCTCACCTAGTTGTTGAACTTCGCCATCTTCGTTTCGCAATGACAGTGTAGTAGCTCCCTGGCGAATTTCTCCGCCGAGCTCAACTTCCGCAACTTCTGCGACGCGAACAACAAACCCATCTTCTTCCTTGAGCGGAATGTTGGAGATATCACGCAGCCCTTCGGAACCGCTTCGGACCCACCCAACACCTCGAATGACAAGCTGCTCAGCACCTCTGTCAAGATACCAACCACCGGAATTCCGGTTGCTTGCTTCAATCGCCACCCGCACATCGTCAACGGAGAGACCATAGGCGAGTAGCTTGGTTGGGTCGATATTGACCTGATACTGGAGAACGTCGCCTCCAAAAGACAAAACATCGGTAACGCCATCCACCGGCAACAGCAGCAGCTTCACAACCCAGTCATTGAGGCTCCTCAGTGTTTTTACATCATACCGGCCTGGTTCCTCAGACCTCAGGACGTATTGAAATATCTGCCCCAGACCAGAAGTGTTCGGCCCCATTTCCGGTGTCCCAACGCCGTCAGGGATCTGATCTACCGCCGCCTGCAAGCGCTCAAATACGAGCTGGCGCGCAAAGTAAATATCTGTTCCCTCTTTGAATACGACAGTGATGACAGACAGGCCTGTTTTGGAAATTGAACGAACTTCCTCCACATCTGGCAAGGCATACATTACCGCCTCGATCGGATAGGTAATCAGTTGCTCTACTTCTTCCGCTGCCAGCCCTCTCGCTTCGGTGTTGATGGACACTTGAACGTTGGTTACATCGGGAAACGCGTCCAGATTGAGAAGCGGTAGGATCAGAGCTGCCCCGACAATGGAAGCAGCAAGGCTCAAAACCACAAGAAGTCGGCTGCGGATGCCAATATCAATGATTGTGTTCAGCATGGTCCGCCCCTAGTGGTTATGAATGTCGAAGCCGCCCTTGGCGAGTTCCGACTGAAGAAAAAATGCACCTGAAACGGCAACACGCGTGCCTGCAGGAATGCCGTCAATAACAGTGTGCTCCCCTGTGACTTTGACCCTGTCGACTTCAACAGGTTTCAGACCACCATCGTCGCCCTGAACAAACAGAACCCAGTCACCATCTGCGCTACGAACAAGCGCATCATTTGGTACTGCCAAAACCGCCCGCCCCTCACCGGCCTCAATTTCTGCCTGGACGAAGAGACCTGGTCGCAACTCTCTATCTGCATTTTCCGCGATTAGCCGGACGCCTATCGTTCTTGTTTCTTCGTCAATTGTCGTATTGACCTGCTCGATTACCGCCTTGCGCGTCCCTTCCTTGAGATGAACCCACGCCACGCCTCCTGATAGGATCCCGGCTGCATCGCTCGCATCCACGCGGGCTTCTACCCACACCGTATCCAAGTTGACTATTTCAAAAAGCATTTGCCCCGGTTCGATAAGCTCACCGTCTCGAAAGTTGTCAGAAGTAAGCGTTCCGGACTGATCTGCCAGTAAGGTAAACTCTCCCGGTGAATGCCCAGCACCATTGCCACGAGAAACCACGGCGTCGATAGCGGCACGCGCCAATCCATATGAAAGAAGCAACGCTTCTGCCTGTGTCCGCGCGACCTGCGCTTCCAGGTAACGTCTCTCTGAAACGACCTCCCGGCCAAGGCTCCGCACCCGGCGCCATTCCCGGTCCGCAACCAGAAACTCTCCTTCAGCGCGTGCAACATCCCGGCTGAACAAGGTAACGAGGGGGGCCCCTGTTTCCACCACATCACTGAGCCGCGCGTGACGTTCGACAACGATTGCTGGAATGCGGGGGGTGATAACGCTGGACTGGTAGCTATTGGACCTTATCTCAGCGGGAACAAGCACCGTTCTAATCAAGACCCTCGCTTCCAGCCGCTCAATGCGAATGTCGGCTATGTCGAGACTTTCCTTGCTGAGTACTAACTCGGGGCCCTCGCCTTCCCCCTCGTCGTGTGCTTCGCTTTCGTCGCCGTGACCCCCATGGTCACCGTGTTCATCATCGGGATCAGGACCATCATCATGATCGTCATGCTGGTCAACTTCGGCCTTGGCGGTTTGTGTCGGGTTGCTCTCATCCAGGAAGTAGTATCCCAGCGAGATCAGTGCGATAAGGGAAAGTCCGGTAGCGAATGCGGTTACGCGGCTCATTGTTCAACTCCAATCCATTTTTCAATTACACCAGCTGCTTCCAATAGCTGAAACCAAGACATCCACGCCTGACCTTGCAGCTCTATAGATGCTGCTTCCGTGTCATAGAGCTGTTGCACCTGGACGAGATAGGAAACAGCGTCGATATCTCCACCGTTTAATCGGCGCTCAAGCAGATACGCCTGTCTGGATAGCGCTTCTGTCCCGTCTTTTTGCCAAAGAGTTTGGCTTGCCCTCAGCGCGTCATACCGCCGGGCACTTTCTCTCAGGCGCAGCAAAGCTGAACGGCGGGCGGCGGAAAGCTCCGCGGCGGCAGAGACCGCATCCGCACGGGCGGCTGCAACATCTGTGCGCCCGGAATTGAGGACTGGTATCGGTATGGAAATGCGGACGCCAAAGAGATCTCTGCCACCCTCATCACCCCATGTAACGCCAACGGAAGGGTCGGGCACCTGGTTCCACCTTGCAACACTGATATCACCGTCCGCGGCGAGGCGGCGAAAGCGGGCTACGATGACGGGTGGCAACCGGTCAATATCGATATGCTCCACGCCCATCGGTTCCGGCAGTACAGAGTTGAATGGCGGCCACGAAACGGGCAGAATTCCAGTCAGTTCCGCCAGCTCCTGCTCCGCCTGTGATTGATCTATGCGTGCCGATTGCTGTGCCATCACCGCTTGGGTCGCGGCCAACCGCGCTGCCTGAACTGCCGATGGCGAAATATCACCTTCGCGGAAGAGGCGCTCGGACAGTTCAGCGAAGCGGGACATATCCTGTACGCGCCGCAAAGCGAGCGTGGAGAGCGCACGCCTTTGATCGACCAAGGCAAATCCGGAGAGCATCCCTGCCACGATACGCTGCCTGACTACCTCTACCTCAGCGGCAAGACCCGCAACTCGCCCATCAGCCGCCCGTCCCCGCGCGCCAGGCTTTGAAAACCATTCAATGGTCTGGCTAACACCAACTGTTTCAGTTCGCTCTTGTGCATTTTCGCGTGCATATTCAATCTCGGGATTATTCTGCCAAAGACGGGAGCCGCGTGCGCGCGCTTTTGCCGCCTCCAGCCGTGCCTGCGCCCCAGCGAGCGCTGGGTTCTCCTGCAACACAGAGGTCACAATAGGCGCAAAAGCTATTTGACTTGACCTTTCAACCTCCACCGGGGTCGCCGCAACAGCAGACCCTGTGGCGAGAATGGCGCATAGCCACCCCCTCAACACAGTACGAAACATATAAAACCCTCGCGAAAACAAGGCCTAACCACCCGGTGAAAGACGACCGAGGGAATTAGCCATTAACAGGCGCTATTCAGGAGGATTTAGAGGCGTGGAGGTTTTTCTGTTCGAGCAGCCACATACATCGGAGGGACACGGACAACTCTCGTACTCAACGACAATTGGCTGTCTGTCGGCGCCACACTTAATGCCTTACCGAGGAAAGACGGTGGGGCACAATGTGCACAATGGTCAGTATCAGAATTAAGCTCCGGCGATCCGACATCCCAATCTTCTTGGATTTCGAGGTGGGACGATGCTGAGAGTTCGGGCGATTGCACGGCATTCTCGTACGCCAACGCACTTACGGGCGCGACGAACAATGTCCATGTCAAAATTATAGCCAACACTCTTCTCATGGGGCGAGACTACACAAAGGAGCCGACCTTCGTCAATGCCAATGGCAGTACTTGTGGCGACCAAACGCCGCTCCAATGTCCTTTGTGCGCTATTCTGACATAAACGACCGAGGATAAGCACCTCCTCACACCCACTACCAAACTATAATCTTCTGGCGGAGCTTTTTTCCTTGACCTTTCCCTATAGGGAAGCTTGATAATGGATACATGGGAACGGTTGCAAAGAAAAATATGCAAACAATGAAGCGGTACATGGTGGCGCTCATGTGCATCGCGTTTATCACCGCCCCGCTACAACAGGCTTTTGCAGGTCTGCACCTTCCAGCCAGTATTAATTTTGAGAAGATCGCAGATGACTACACGCCTGTCGCGGCGCGCCCTCATCACCAAAAGGAAGTTGTGTCCTTAGGTGGGGAGATTGCAATGTTGCCTGGCTGGCGACGATGCCATGATGGGTGGGTTTTGCTCCGATTGCTTAGCTGTCGCGACAATAAACACACAGGACACAGTGCAAAGTAGTCGTCACCCCACTCCGTTGGCGGTAATTTCGTTCGGTCAGAGCTCCAACATCACTGGTGATGCTCCTGTTCCCAAGACCTCAGTACTGATCTGCAGTTCGCCGAAAGGCCGGACTGTCATATCGGCGTAAAAGCGCGCCTCATCAGATTTTGGAGATATACTTTGAATAGACATATGCAGGCTGCAGCATTCGTTGTACTGCTCACCACAAGTGGTACCGTCTTGGCAGGCGAGTACCTGCTCTCGATTGATGAGACAACCGTTAACTTCACAGGCAATGAAGCCGATGCCCTTGGCATAAATGGGTCCATTCCAGCACCTTTACTGCGCTTTACAGATGGTGAAGACGTTACCATCCACGTGACCAACAATTTGGATGAAACGTCATCAATCCATTGGCATGGACTTCTTCTCCCGCCGGAAATGGACGGCGTGCCGGGTATCAGTTTTGATGGTATCCCCGCCGGTGAAACATTTACGTACCGGTTTACAGTCCGGCAGACCGGGACATACTGGTATCATTCTCACTCTGGCTACCAGGAGCAAGAAGGCATTTATGGGCCGATGATTATAGATCCAGTAGGGGCTGACCCCATCGCCTACGACAATGAATTTGTTATTCTCCTGTCCGATTGGAAAGACGATGATCCGGCAGATGTTCACGCCAACCTCAAAGCGTCGAGCGACTATTACAATTACGCGCAACGAACGGTCTTTGACTTCTTCGATGACGTGTTGGAAGACGGCCTTGGTGCCACATTAAGCGACCGCGCTGCCTGGGGCAGAATGCGGATGATGGCATCTGACCTGACGGATATCTCCGGCTACACATTTCTCGTAAACGGGCAACCCACAACAGACCCTTGGGTCGGTCAGTTTACACCCGGTGAACGGATCAGACTTCGCATCATCAATGGTGCGGCCATGAGCTATTTTGATGTCCGAATTCCAGGATTAAAAATGGAGGTCGTTCAGGCAGACGGGCAAAATGTCGTGCCGGTGGAGGTTGATGAACTTCGCATTGCTGTTGCTGAAACATATGACGTCATTATCACTCCGACAGAGGCGATGGATTATCAAATTCTTGCGGAATCGATTGATCGAACCGGGTTTGCAGCAGGTATACTGACAACACAGGTAGACGGTGCGCCTTCGCTCAACCTTCCCCCTTCTCGTCCGCGCAGCCTATTGACCATGGCAGACATGGGTATGGATATGAGCGAAATGTCGATGAGTTCCTCCATGAACCAGCCCCAAACGGACCATGCGACCATGGGCCACGATATACCATCACCGGCGCCAATGGATCATGACAGTGGGCCGGTGAGTAATGATATCTTCTCACCGCCGGTAGGAGCGCCGGAAGGGGCAAAGGTTCTAACCTACAGTGACCTTGTCGCACTTGAACCCAACACAGACCTTCGGGAACCAGGACGGGAAATTATCGTCAGGCTTGGCGGCAATATGGAACGCTATATCTGGACCATCAATGGTGAGAAGTTCGTCGATGCCGACCCTATCATGTTGCACTACGGGGAACGCGTGAAACTCACATTTATCAACGAAACTATGATGAACCACCCTATGCATTTACATGGAATGTTTGTTGAACTTGAGAACGGACAACCGGCCGAAACCCAACCGCGAAAACATGTCGTGAACGTCGGGCCGGGGCGTACCTACTCCGTTGATATAAACGCGAATGAGGCTGGCGAATGGGCATTCCACTGTCACCTTATGTATCACATGGCTTCGGGCATGTTCCGTAAAGTGGTAGTCGCCCAACTGGCTGCGGAGGTGACCCAATGATTTTGAGAAACCTAATCAAAGCAGTAATTTCAGTTTCGGTCGTAAATGCCGCGCTGATTACAAGCCCCGCTTTCGCCGAAGAAAAAGAAAGGATGTTCAAATACTTCCAGTTGGAGACCGACTATGCCGACTGGGGAAGCAACAAGCGGGAAATGAATTGGGACGGATTTGGCTGGTACGGTGGAGACACTGAAAAAGTCTGGATCAAGACCGAAGGCGAATGGGCGAATGGTGCCCTTGAGGGAGCTGAAGTGCAGGTGCTCTATAGCCGCAATGTTGCTCCTTTTTGGGATGTTCAGGCCGGCATCCGCCATGACTTCCGCCCAGATCCAACCAACTATCTCGTCGTCGCCTTTGCTGGCCTCGCCCCATACTTTTTTGACATTGACGCGTCCGTTTTTGTCAGCGATGAGGCCGACATCAGTTTTCGCGGAAGGGCGGAGTATGACCTGCTCATTAGTCAGCAGCTTATTCTATCACCTTACGGTGAACTGAATGCCTTTGGTAGCGATGTCCCCGGACAGGAAGTTGGGGCAGGAATAAGCAGTCTTAATTCGGGCGTCCGGCTAAGGTACGAAATCAAACGTGAGTTCGCTCCTTATGTCGACTTCAACTATATCGGCCTTTTCGGCGGAACCAAGTCGATTGCCGAGGCTAATAACAGTGATGCGAATGACTTCACAATCCGCCTTGGCCTGCGCCTCTGGTTAAATTAGCGGCCGCTATATAGGGAGTCCCGCGATCCAACCGATCGGGGGCCTCTTCCTGTTTTCTATCACCGTTTCCAGCGAGCCGTTACTTATCTTTTATTCCGAATGGGAAATATCTGTACGCCAAAACATACAGAGCAGAAAAATACCAGCCATAAGCAATCAATTCTACAAAACCAATCGCAATTCCGACGGCAGACATTCCAAAACCCGGAAGCAGCGGTCCCCATATCTCATGCATTGAGAACTGTGGCAGTAGAAAGTCAAGGATCAGACAGAAAATATAACTTACCGTCAAAACAACACTCAAACTGAAGCCAATTCGGTTGATGGACATTGAACTCTCTCCTTATGTATTAGTGAGATGTTGAAACAAGGAGAGAAGAACATCACTCCTCCCCTCAACACCAATCATACTCACAGCCACGGCGGATTGGCAGGGTGGTTCTTCTCCTCGGAGACCTCGGCATGGAAACGTGCGAAGGTGAGCAGTTCCAAATGGTTATTCGCTAAATCTGAAATCAAGGGGCAGTCCAGTCAAGGACATAGTTTGGGAGGAGCGCAGAAATGCATCGAGTTTTTCGACACTAAAAACTCGGCATTACGTGCAATGATTTCGAATGGGCGAATTACTTCAACTGGCCGAGCTTCATCTTCTGAAAAAAAAGGCAGGTGCGGAATGACATTCCATGCACCTGCCTCTTTTGCGGCCAATCGGCTGGGGAGAAACTACGATCAACCTAGCAAGGCCAAGAAAGACTCAACCTTCGCGCTTTCCTTTTCGCTATTTCCAAAGGTTGGAAACAGCATCCATGTGCCCTCTATGCACTGATATCTTCGTATGCAACGGGCAACTGCCTCACTCGTTTTCCGGTTGCGGCGAAAACAGCATTCGCAATGGCTGCCGGCGTGGGAGCAATTGTTGGTTCTCCGGCACCGATCGGTGGATCACCGCCGCGCTCGATCAGGTCAACCTGGATGTCGGGTGCGTCACTCATCCGTGCGACTGTGTAATCATCGAAATTCAACACACCGATATGCCCATCATCCAAAAATGCACGCTCTTTCAGTGCGAAACTCAGGCCCCAAATCAGATTTCCTTCGATTTGCGCTCTAACCTGGTTCGGGTTTATCACCAACCCGCAATCCTGCGCTATCCAGGCTCGCGTGACTTTGATTGTCTCGCTGGAGGGGTCAACATGAACCTCAACCACAACGGCGACGGGTGTCTTTTTGTAAATAGCACACGCAAAGCCGAGACCATGATTTTCTGGCGACGTTGCTCCCCAATCGCTCATCTGGGCAACGGCCGTAATGACACCCTTCAGGCGCTGTTGGTCCTCGCTTAAGTTCGCCAGACGGAAGGCGACGGGGTCATGCCCATTGTCGATAGCAAGTTCATCCATCATGCTTTCGACCGCAAAGGTATTCGGAGCAGCCCCTAGCCCACGCCATGCGCTCGTTACAAGCGGCGTCCGGATATCCGAATATCGGATACGTAAATTCGGAATATCGTAAGGGGGGTGTGCCCCGCGAGGGCTGCCATCTTCCTGGGTGAAGTCAACAATGCTCTGCAAGTACCCAGGTAATATTGCGGAGGTGAATATGATCGGCGAGGCCGTGAATGAATTTTGCCAATGCACGACTTTTCCCTGGTCGCTTACGCTGGCTTCAACGATGTGATCGAAGGGTGGCTGAACGTGATTGTAGCGAAACTCCTCCTCTCGCGTCCATTGAACACGCACCGGTTCTCCAACTTCCATGGATAGAAGCGCCGCCTCTTCTGCAGCCTGACACAGTATACGCCCCCCAAAAGCACCCCCCATGCGGTGGATATGAACCGTGACCTGTTCTTCTCCCACCCCCACGATCCGAGCAACCCGTGCACGAACAAAGTGTGCGTTCTGCGATGCGCCCCAGACCTCAACTCCGGTCGGAGTTACCGAAACCACAGCGGCGCGCGCTTCCATGGCCCCATGTGCGGCCATCGACGTCTGGTAACGCCGCGTCGTGATTTGCGCCTCCTCGGCCAAATCCATGTCTCCACGTTTAATCAACGTATGCTCGAAATCATCGTCGCCTATGTAGCGCTCAATATCCATGACGGCGTCGAGCTCACTCTGTTGGAAAACCTGATCCAGCTCCCACTCAACGTCAACGATATCAACGGCTTCGACAAGTGAAAATGGACTTCGGCAGACAACGCCAATGCAGTTCCTGTCCCGGTCAACAATTACCTTAACGACACTTGTCATGGCCTGCGCTGCACTTGCATCTACGGAACCGAGCCTGGCGCCCAACGCGCTGGGTTTTATGACGTGTCCATAGAGCATGCCATCGACAACGACATCACGACTGTAGACCGTCTTGCCTGTAACAATGCTCTCGTTGGAGGCATACGCCCAATCCAAATTCCTGGTCGCTTGGATGCGGCCTTCTTCAAGTGAGTAGAGACGCAGGTTGGTTGCATCAACATCATCATCACCGATCACGACCAGACCGTTGCTTGCCATTTCCTGATAGCTAATCTTGCGGCCACCCCGAATAACAAACCCGGCCTCCCCGTCTGTGATGTCAGACAGAGGCACACTCTCGCGGCGTGCGGTCTCATGGCGGAGAGCTTCGCGCAAAAGGGCCGCACTGTGAGCAGTAGGCTCGAAGAAGTCCTGAATACTTTCACTGCCAACCGTGGACTTAACCGGCAAAATGTCTGAGGTTGTTGGGTTCACACACTCAATATCTCTTGGGCCGAGATTAAGCTCTGTGGCCACCACCTGGCTCAGTCCGATGTTGGCACCTTGCCCCATTTCCGCCCTGGGGTTTAGGAAACGCACCTTTCCCGATGGCAATAGCTGTATCCAGCTACGTCCCTCGGCCATTGTCGGTGTACTTGATACAGGAAGGATCGGCAGTATTGAACTGCATCCCGAGACGACAGTTACCCCGGCAGCGATCCAACCGGTACGCAACAAAAATTTACGCCGAGAGAGAGAAACCGTTTTCATTCACTCTCTCCTTCAGGGGTCGTGGCCGCAACCCGGCGGATAGCTGAACGGATACGAACATAAGTCCCGCAACGGCATATGTTGCCATCCATCGCTACTTCAATTTCCTCGTCTGTGGGTTTCGCGTTTTCCGACAACAGCGCTGCTGCCGACATGATCTGGCCAGCCTGGCAGTACCCGCACTGAGGCACAGCCTCCTCAATCCAGGCCTGCTGAACAGGGTGCAGACCATCACCGGAAGATGTCGCAGCCAACCCTTCGATTGTTACGACTTCTTTGCCTGCAACGGCTCTGGTGGAGACCAAACAAGAACGCATCGCGCGCCCGTCTATGTGCACGGTACATGCCCCGCAGGCACCAATACCGCAGCCAAACTTAGACCCTTTGAGGCCGGCATAGTCTCGTAAAAAATCTAGTAATCGTGCGTCTTGAAGGCTTTCGGGGACTTGTGTGTCCTGTCCATTTAGCACAAACATCGCTCTTGCCTCACATCACCTGAGAATATGAAATACAACGAGACTATAGCGTTGATACTCGTCGTTCGATTGTACAATTACGTCAGGGAGCTGATGAATAAGTTGCAACACCAGCCTCTAGCCGACAATTGCAATACGCCTGTATGTAATTGGCGAGGTGCCGACACTCTTGCGAAAATCGCGGGAAAAATGGGCACTGTCGGAAAAGCCACAAGAATGTGCGATGTTTGTAATTGAAACATGTGTGTTGGATAGCTGAAGGCTCGCCTCTCTCAACCGCACGGCACGCAAAATAAGAGAGAAACTCACCTCAGATAGGTGCAATTGGCGCTGTAAGGTTCGACGGGAAAAGCGTAGCACAGAAGCCAACTCGTCAATTTTCCAGCTTCGCATGAGGTCTTTTTCAAGGACCGATATGACGTCCTGCACCACTCCTTCAGGGTCTTTGTACTCAGCAAGAAGAGGTAGGTTCGGGTTTTTTCTCGGCTGTTCCTGTGTGGACGCTCCCTCCAGGCTGCCCGCATCCCACTCGAACCGCCAATTGCAAGCTGAGCCTTCTAACTTACGACCTCCGATTACGAAACGGCTGTTGTTGTAAACCGGGGTCTCGGCGCTCCCTTCTGAGGTGAGGAAGCAACGCAACCCCCGGAGCCCTATTTTCTCCAGAACAAACAACAGGACTCCACAAATCAAGAGACTCTCGGTGTTGCGCGCACGCGGTCCAGACTTGGTGTAATGATGAACACTGGCACCCTTGTCTTCCACCGGCTGACTATGCTCGATCCGAAAACGAGTTGCGCTGTTTTCTTCAAAACCCCGCCAAATCCGAAACACCTCCCCAGGCGTTGAGGCCTGGAGTAAAATGTGCAGGATTGGAGCAAAACCCGCACCCTCCAAGCCGCGCCCGACCTTCAAAACGGCCTGAGCACCGCTTCTTTCGTATACCCCGTCAAGAAGGTGGTTCTTTAAATTGTCGGGCGCCGTCGCGCAACGCACATAGTCCGGCAGAACAGCATCCACGGGCACAAGCTGCGGAAAATTCCGCTTCGCTTCCTCCATGATCAGCCGAAGAATGACCGATACTGTCAACGTCATGACTACCTCTTGGTTTCATTCCAGCCAAACATTGCCCGTTTACAGTCGCCCTTACTTGAATAATTACGCCAGATCCTTGCGCGCAGGTTAAACCGGGTATCGGAAAAGAGTTCTGTGCTGAGTGAAAAGGCTCAGCCTTCCTGCTGAGAAATACGCGCCCGCAGTTCTATCTGGCGTTTCTCATCCAGAGGGAAATACAACATGATCGGAATAATTGCAGAATAAGCCGCTATGGGAATAGTTGCGAATATAACCCGGAACCAGTTGAGCGCTTCAGCCGAGTTTTCGCCTTGAGGGTCAAACTCAGCCAATTCCAGCAGTGGATATGTCAGTCCTACGGAAATTGCCGCTGCCAGTTTAACCGTTGTCAGCAGTGTTCCAAAAAAGACGCCGCTATATTCCACTCCGGTTTTTTCCAAATCATGGTCGATCACATCCGACATGATTGCCCGGGGCATTATGTCAAGGACACCAAAATTCAAACCAAGAACACAAATGGCTACGGCTGCGAACAACAAATTGTCCGCCGGGGCTAACGCCAGGGATGCAGTTCCACAAATTCCAATAACAGCCGAGAGCGCAAATGTTTTGTGCTTTCCAAACTTCCTGGATATGCGTAACCACACTGGGATTCCAAGAAAAGCCATACCAAAATAGAGCAAAAGGAGAGCACTGATATTGCCCTTCAAGTTAAGCACGTGACCCAAATAGAAGATGAACAAGGCTGCCACAGTGGCCGTCGCCAGGGTTTTACACAGTGCGGCCGCCAGAAGAAACCGCAACGGGGTATTTGCCATGATAAGAGAGAGCGTCTTTCGCAATCCAGCTTTTGGTTTTTTCTTTGTTTCGTACTCAGGTACGACAGAAACCGCTATCAGCACGCCGATAGGCATCGTAATCAGTATGAACCAGCCCATGCTGTTTATGATGTCCATCCGATCTCCTCCAGCCCCTTCAATCAGAGCGGGAATGAGCAGGACACCCAGGTTCCCCAGAATCCCTGCCGCCTTGATCCAGCTTTGGATCCGGGATCGCTCATGATACTCACCTGAAAGTTCGGACGCCCACGAGACATGGGACAGAAGCATCATTGTCCAACCCAGGTACGTAACGATCAGCCAAAAAGACAGGTAGGTGGCCCCAGCGTCAGCCGGAGGAAAAAATAGCTGATATGTACATAACAGCATGATCGGAAGAGCGATGACGATCCATGGGCGTCGCCTACCCCAACGCGTTTGCGTCCGGTCAGAAATCGTACCAAAAATGGGGTCCGTCACAACATCAAATAATTTTGTGAAGAGGAAAATCCCGCCAACGACTGCAAGACCAAGGCCCATTTCATGGGCGTAGAATGGCGGCAAGTGGACAATTGTGGGAAACAAAAATGCTGCCATCGCAATATTTGGAACCGATAGCGCTAAAAGCTGTGGCTTCTTCAGTCGTCGGTGTTCCATCAGACATTGACCTCAAAATATTTTTCAAAAAATTCCCAGAAACTGGAAACCAATACACACAGATAGCGGTACGTGCGCACCAACGATTGAATAATCCTGCCAAGAGAGACCCCCTCTCTACATCAAGCCGATCGGCCTTATTGTTGAGACAGTCGGGAGGAAGGGCCTTTGGAAAAACGACGGTGCATAACGCCTCAACACTCAACTACGTTCGCTGCCAGCCCTCCGGCTGAAGTTTCCTTGTACTTCTCTTGCATATCGCGACCGGTCTGCCGCATCGTTTCAATCACCGTGTCGAGCGAAACCCTGTGATTTCCATCTCCGGCAAGGGCGAGTTTCGCAGCAGCTATTACCTTGACCGCGCCAACCCCGTTGCGCTCAATACACGGAACCTGCACCAATCCACCAACGGGGTCGCAGGTCAGCCCGAGATTATGCTCCATAGCGATCTCGGCCGCGTTTTCAATCTGACCAACATTGCCTCCCAGTACCGCTGCCAGGCCGGCGGCGGCCATGGAACAGGCGACGCCGACCTCGCCCTGGCACCCGACCTCCGCCCCGGAAATCGACGCGTTCTGCTTGTAAAGCAGGCCGATGGCCCCGGCCGTCAGTAGGAAATCCAACACCTCCCGGTTCCCCGCCGACGCGTGGAATGTCGTAAAATACAACAGCACCGCAGGAACAATTCCGGCAGCCCCGTTCGTTGGCGCCGTAACGATACGACCGCCCGCCGCATTTTCCTCATTAACCGCCATTGCCCAGACGGTTGTCCAGTCAATTGCATCCAGGGGTACTGCGGAACCTGGAACGTTCTTGATACCCAGCTTCCTATGCAAAGCGGGCGCCCGTCGCGGAACATTTAGCCCGCCCGGCAGTAACCCCTCACCGTTCAGCCCCCGTTCAACACTGTCCTTCATCTCATTCCATAGTGAGAGTAGTTTCTCTTCTACGGTTTCGGCACTCCTCAAGCTGCATTCATTCGCAAACACCACTTGCGCAATTGTCAGTGAGGTGTCGCTGCAAATTTCCATTAACTCGTCGCCGCTGGAAAAGGGATATTTTATCGAAGATGGTGTAGCCACCCCGTCAACCGCCCGTAACTTCCAGGCCTCCATATCATCATCTCTGACAATTGCGCCCCCACCAACAGAATAGAAAGTCCGGGACAGGAACACTTCATCGTTCCGGTCTTCGGCAAATAACCGCATGCCGTTGCTGTGATGGGTAAGGCATTCACTCGTATGGAAGTTGATATCCCTGCTCATATTGAAACCCAGGGGAACTTGACCAAGGATACTTAACTCTCCCGTTTCGGAAAGACGGGCGACTAGCTCCTCCATTTTTTTGCTGTCGGCGGTCGCTGGTTCCACCCCCGACAATCCAGCAACTATCGCCACATCCGTGCGATGCCCTCTCCCCGTCAACGCCAGAGAACCATACAGATTGACCCTGATACGTTTGAGGTGCCTCAGTTTTCCAAGAGAGTGAAGTTCATCTACAAAGGCCTTTCCAGCATGCATCGGCCCTGCGGTGTGTGAACTGGAAGGCCCAATGCTGGACTTGAACAAATCAAATATGCTGGGGTCTGTGCTAATCGTCACTGCGCAGCAACCTTTCTCGTGGCGCTGCCGGTTGCCGCCTGTACGTTTTTCTTCACGGTTTGAACGTCCTGATAATCTGTTGTGCGTTGAACCGGAGAGCGGTTTTTGGCATGGGCTATTTCGGCAATAACATCTGCTCCGAGCTTCTGTCCATGCTCCGCCCCTGCTGCTCGAGCAATCGATTCATCCATCAATGTCCCTCCGAGATCATTGACCCCAGCGTCCAGACATCGCGCAGCCCCATTTACCCCGAGTTTCGTCCATGAAGCCTGAATATTTGGAACTAACGGATGAAGAACCAGTCGCGCGATGGCATGCATCAGCAACACTTCACGAAATGTCGGACCGAGCCTCACGGTTGACTTAATATGTATCGGTGTTTCCATGTGCACAAAAGGAAGTGGCACAAATTCCGTGAATCTGCCCTTGCCAGCCGCTACACTTTTCTCCTGCGTATCGCTAATCAAAAGCAGGTGGCGCGCCCAGTGTACTGGCCTGTCAACGTGGCCAAACATAATCGTTGCGGTGGTATCCAGGCCTTCTGCATGTGCCGCGGCAACAATATCAACCCAAAGGTCTGTCGTCAGCTTGTCCGGACATAGAATGGCACGGACCTCATCGTCCAGAATTTCCGCCGCCGTCCCGGGAAGGGTGTTCAAGCCTGCCCTCTTCAGCTCAGAGAAAAAATCGGGAAGCGAGATACCGAGCGATGTTGCTCCATGCCATACCTCCAGTGGCGAGAATGCATGAATGTGCATTTGGGGTACTGCCGCTCTTATTCGTCTGCATATTTCCAGATAGGTATCCCCGGTAAACTTGGGGTGTATCCCCCCCTGCAGGCAAACTTCCGTTGCCCCCAGCTCCCATGCCTCTTGCGCGCGAGATACGATTTCTTCCAGAGAAAGATTGTATGGCCTGCCCCTCAGGCTTTCGTGTGTTTTGCCTTTTGAGAAAGCGCAAAACGTGCAGGAAAAAGTGCAGATGTTCGTATAGTTGATGTTTCGATTAATAACGAACGAAACGTCATTTCCAACCGTTTCGCGTCGCAATACATCTGCCTCCTGACAGATGTACCTGAGTGTCGCTCCTCTGGCGGAGAACAGGGATACGATTTCCTGTTCATCAATTTTCTTTCCTGCCTTGGCTCGCTCAACAATTTCCCTAATTTCACGAGAGGCATGTGTGTGTCCGGCTACCATGTGGCTTTTTGGAACCTCTGAGACCCGTCCGGCAGTCCAGCCTTCTCCACGAGCCAGCCCTTCTGAATCGCTTAGATGAATAATTTTCTTGCACAGCCGCGCATCCACCCAGGTATCCACACAGCGGATATAGTCGGGGTATATCGTTAAACGTTCAGCAAGGTCTTTCCCGACGGTAGCCGTTCGTTCTTCCAGTAAACGCAGATGCGGCCAATGGGCTTCCGGGTTAACGAAGTCTATTGTAACAGGTGAAACACCCCCCCAATCATTGATGCCTGCATCAAGCAGGGCTTCGAGGTCTGCTTCGTTGAGGTTCGGCGGGACCTGTATAGAAATTCTTTCGTCCAGGATGATCCTTGCGACCGAAACGGTCCAAAGAATTTCCTCAAGGTCGGGCTCCGCAACATCCGCCATTTTTGTACCCGACTTGGCGCGGAAGTTCTGGATTATAACTTCCTGCAAATGCCCATGCTGATCGTGCAAACACCTCAGCGCCAACAGGCTTTCAATGCGTTCGCGCCTGGTTTCCCCGATGCCTATTAGAATGCCGGTTGTAAATGGAATTTTGTGTCGGCCTGCACGTGCAATCGTTTCCAGTCTGGCTTTTGGTGTTTTGTCCGGTGAGCCATAATGAGGCTGCCCTTTCTCCGACAGCCGGTCTGACGCGGTCTCCAGCATCAAGCCCATTGATGCCGACACAGGGCGAAGCATTTCAAACTCCTGGTCCGTCATGCACCCGGCATTCAGATGAGGTAACAGGCCAGTCTCTTCAAAAATGGCACTGGCGACATCACGTAAATACTCAAGGGTTGTCGCATAGCCCAGTCGGTCAAGCTGATTGCGCGCTGCCTTAAACCTCAACTCGGGTTTTTCCCCAAGGGTCAAAAGCGCTTCCTTACAACCGTCCGCCTTTCCCTGCCGGGCAATCTCTACAGCTTGTTCAATGGAGAGATAGGGGGCAGCGAGAGCGTCCGGCGACCTGGAGAAGACGCAATAGTGGCAAACGTCACGGCAGAGTTGCGTGAGGGGAATGAAGACCTTTCGGGAATAGGTGATCGTCGATCCATATGCCCTGTCCCGAATGTCTCGCGCGGTCGCACATAGTAATCCAAGGTCGCTGCCATCCGCGAGCCTGAGTGCTTCCTTGTCCGTTATCCGGTCGCTCCGGGCTTCTGACTTGAAGTTTGCCCGATGCCTTTGGCTGATTATCATTTCCATAGTTGACCCTGACCATTTTTGCTCATTAACAACTGCCCGACCGCGCAAGTCTGCTCGTCAGGAATGAATGCTCTTCGAGGAACTCTCGCGTTCGGGGGGCAAGCGCCCTGTACTTCGCGGTTTGAAGGAGAAGCTGAAAATCGTGCCCGGTGTCCAGATCAAATCCAAGTTCGCCGTCCCTGAATGTTCTGGCGGGGAGGTTTTTCTCCCCGCAATAACCAATATGCTGCCGGTAACTCTCAGGCCCATACTGAAAAGGCAACACATTGGGGGGAGTTGTTACAATTATGTTGGAGCCGCTATCAACGTTCGAGGGCACAATTACGATATGAGGCAGGTCCGTAACGCGCGCCAAAAGACGATCGAACGCAGCCGTATTTACAAAGGGCAGGTCTGCATGAACCGATACCATGGTCGAGACCTTCAAAGCATTGAGATGAGAGGCCGCCAACTCCATCGCCGCAGAGAGCCCCTCTCTGGGGCCCTGGGGCCAGACCTCACAACTCAGACCACGCGCAAGCCCGGCAGCGTCCGGGTCATCGGTCACAACGACAATATTACTGACTGCCCGGCAGTGCCTTAGGGCCTCAATTACATCTTCAGCCATCGCGGATACGAGAGCCGCGCGTTCCGGCGCCTCAAGCGTATCTGCCAACCTGGTTTTTGAATTCCTCAAACTCCTGATTGGGACAACGGCACAAATACCTTCTTGTGATTTCATTATCTGCGCCCCCCTGCGAGGCCCAACCCCGCAACGAAGGAAAGTACGTTTTCGGCCACTCTTTTTTTGTCATCAACGGTCATCATCATGGTTTCGCAGATTTGAACATTCACCCCGGTCGCTTCAATGGCCGCTGCCATATCGCTGTCTTGAGTGTCGATCATGAGGGCATCAATCACTCCAAGATAGTGCCCTGCAATTGCGAGGGAAGTTGACGGCACTCCCAACTCCTTCATCATTTTCGTGGTGGGCCCTTTCACCGCCAACCCCTTGATAACGGGGGAAACGGCAACAACAGGAACATCCCGGGAGCGCAACAGATCGCGCACACCCGGAATGGCGATGATCGGGTCAATGCTGACAAAAGGATTGGATGGGCAGATGATGATTGCCTTCAGGTCCGGGTGCCGGAGTGCCCTCAGAAAACCGGGAGAGGGTGCCGCTTTATCAATTCCGGAAAATCGAAACCCGGTTACAACAGGCTGACATTTTTCCCGAACAAAATAGTGCTGGAAGGTAAGTTCGCATTGCGCCGTATTGACCATCGTGCGGACAGGATCATCGCTCATAGGAACAATGGCATGTCGAACGTCAAAGGCCCTGGAAAGAGCCCCGGTCACTTCACTCAAGGTCTCCCCCGATGCAAGGCGGCGGGTTCGCTCAACATGGAGGGCTAAATCCTTATCCCCGATCTGAAACCAGGTCTCCCCGTCCAGTTGCTTTAGGGTGGCCATAAAATTCCAGCTTTCACCGTCGCGCCCCCAACCAGACCCCACGTTGGCAACACCGGCCAGCGTGTAGAGAACTGTGTCAAGGTCGGGTGAAATTTCGAGCCCTAAATGCGAAAAATCATCTCCAGTGTTCACAACAATGGTCAAAGCTTCTGACGGCAATGCGGCAGCAAAACCCAGGGCGAGTTTGGCCCCGCCCACTCCCCCAGAAAGAACGATGTAATGCCCTTCGCTCATCGGAACAAATCTTCCGATACGGGGCGGCACAGGGCGCTCGCATTTTGCTCGCTGTCTACAAAATCCAACCCCCGAATGACGGCTACCGGAGTTCCCTCGGCTGCCTGACCGATAACCAATGAGGCCGCTGCAGCAAGCTGGTCTCCCAGCCCAACCTCCGTCGCTTCCAGTTTCCGGCCATACAAATCCCTTTTTCCCCTGAGGTCCTGAAATACTTCAATACCCGATGCGCCAATTGCTATTCCCACAGTTCCCTTCCGCCAGGCACGACCCATAGAGTCAGCGATGATAACACCCAGCCGGATGCCAAACCTCTCCTCAAGAGCAGAGCGGATATGCGCGGCAGATGCGTCCGGATCCTCGGGAAGTAGAAGCGCACAGTCCGCTCCTTCGACGTTCGACATGTCAATGCCCGCATTGGCATGAACAAACCCCAGCTTGTGAGCAACAATCAGAACATCACGTCGATGGCGTACGACTGCGTCCGATTCTGCAAGAATGAGTTGCACGAGCCGTGGGTCTTTGTTTGTCTTGGCCGCCAGAAGTTCCGCTTCTTGCGAAGGTGATACTGTGGCCAGTGCAACGAGGCGCCCTTCGGCTTTTGAAACGATCTTCTGGGCGACGACGAGAATGTCGCCGTCAAAAAGCCCAACCCCGGTGCTTTGGCTCAGCTCTGCAATCAGACAAGAGATGTCCTGACCAGCCGTAACTTCCGGAAATCCATCTAGCGTTTCAATTTCAATGCGCATCCGCCAAACCTGTAATCCGGATGCCCGAGTGGCATTTTCGCTGACGGTTAATCTGTATCAAAACAGAGGTGAGTGCCTCGGCCGCTGCTGAGTTCTCAATAGGTCCGGCGTAAAATGCCCGCATCCCGGCAACTTCTGCGAGTTTTATGACAAGTTCACATGCGGCTTTATCATCTCCGGCAACGAGCACATCACAGTCGATCTCTTCCACGCCCTTTAAGTGGTGCGCGGCTACATTCTGAAAGGCCGTGACCACCTTGACACTCTCTCCCAGCATATTCTGCGTGGCCTTTCCAGCCGAACCGGCATCGGGCAGACACACGCGCCCAACCGCAGGCGGTACGAGCGGCACGGTGACGTCGATCAGAACCTTTCCCTGCAAACCCGCCTCGACCTGACGCACGATGTCATCGTGGTCGGAGAAAGGAACGGCCAGAACAATCACCTCTCCCCTTTCGGCAGCAGCCTGGTTATCTAACCCCATGACTTCGCCGTTCACTTCCGCGCTCATCTCGCGCGCCACGTTTTCCGCTTTTTCACCAACGCGCGACCCAATGATTACCTTGTAACCATTTCTCGCCCAGCGGGTAGCCAACCCCCGGCCTAACGCCCCGGTGCCACCGAGGACGGCTATCACTGGTTTAGGTTCCGTCATGTTCTTGTCATCCCAACGTAAAGCCCACCCCATCTGCTCCTGGGGGAGCAGAGTGTCTGATTGCAGGAAGTGGGGCACAGGCTGGGCTCAGGCCCAGTATTGAGGCGAGTATACGGGGGAGGTAAAAAGCAGCATTGAATAATTGCGTCAATGCGGGAGCCTGCGTTCGGGCGGGAGTGCCTTGCAAAGGCTATGCTTTTTGGATGGTCAAAGCATACCGCGCCCCTGACTAGCCCGCATCCACATAGTCTGTCGCCAAGGCGACCACGACTTCCACCAGTATGGGGGTCATTAGCTGGGCCGTCTTAGTCTCCCGGCGCGTGTGTAGCCAGCCCAAATAGACCAGACCCCGCACCATGAAAAATGTTGGTAAAAATGCCAAATGGGAATCTGGGAGGCTGCGTTCACTACGGTACCCTTCGACCATGGCAGCGCATATGGCATCGAAGTTCGGTTCGCCCAGGTGAATGAAAAGCGACGTGGCAAATTCAAATAGGTGCCAGCCAAACCCGGAATCATCAAAATCAATAAGACACAGGCCATCTGATGTTTGAAGAATATTTTCTGGAAGAAGGTCCGCATGAACCAGACCAAACCGATCATCTCCTTTGCCAAACTCTTCCAACGCCTTCAGAGCCTTGGTTTTTGCCTGGAAAAGTAAGTTTGTTTGAGCTTCTGTCAGAAGATCGAGATCCGAGAACCGGCCCCATAGCGGATCCTCTCCCATAGTCCCGTGCTCGTCCCAGGCCATGCGTGAGAAATCCGCTGGCCTGTTCCAATTGATGGAAATCTCGTGCAGCCTTCCGGCCATTGCACCAATTGAGCGGTAGAGGTCTTCGATCCCCCCTGCCCCATCACTAACCCCGCTCTCGATATTGCCGATTTGTGGACCCTCCGTCCACTGGATCAAATCGCATTGCCTTCCTTCAGGCACGGAACCTGTTGAGACGGTTACGAAATTCTGACCGGCCACCGTTGGAACGGGGCGTGGTGTTTTGAACCCCTGGTCGCCAAGATGGTTCATCCATGCAAGTTCAGAAGCTAAAGACTGGTCCGTGTGGTATCCAAGACGATGCACCCTGAGCGCATACTTGTTGCCGCCCTCATCGGTAACTTTGAAAACTGCGTTCTCCCGATGCTTGACCAGCTCAAGCTGGCTCTCTTTTTCCAGTCCCCACTCATGCAATGCTTTGCGCGCAAGACGCTCAAGGCGGCCTATCTCAGTGTGAGCAGGAAGTTCGAGGGTTTGGGATGACATTGGGTGTCCTATCGGTGTGACTAAACGTAAGAAGGAAAATCAGATGCCGTCGACCTGTTTCAGTTGATTACTGTCCAACGTGTGTCATTGCGCGCTCAAAACGTTCCAGGGCTTGCGTGCAGTACGCTTCATCTACAAAAATTCCGGGCTTAAACTGAAGGACAGTGGGGTCAAAGCCGGAGAACATGGCCCAGATTCCATTTTCGTAGAGAGCTTTCGACATCTGAATCCCACCCGTCGGGTGGTCGAATTTCAGGCCCATTACAAGGCCGGATTGCCGAATTTCAACAAAGAACGAATGTCGGCTTCGGATATCTTCAAGCCCGGCACGGAAAAAATCGGCGATCTTTCCAACGTGCGCCAGCGTCTCTTCACTGGAACACATGTCAAGAACGAGAGACGCGACCGGACATCCAAGCTCGGAGCCACCAAATGTCGATACATGACCCCAAGGGTTTTCAAAGAGCCACGCTCCCGCGCGCTGACTAAGGACCGCCGCTGCTATGGGATAAAGGCCACCTGACAACCCCTTTCCGGTCACCAGAATATCCGGCTCAACCTGCCACAGCTCGACAGCCCACAGGCGTCCCGTACGGCCTAGACCTGTTTGAACCTCATCAGCGATGTAAAAAGCACCATGCTCTTCGCAAAGCTTCTTCGTGAACGGAAGGTATGATGGGTCGGGCGTCGGAAAACCGCACGTTGCCGGTATTGTTTCCATCAAGACGCCTGCGACATCGCCGCTGCTGAGCGCCTTCTCCATCGCCTCATTATCATTGAACGGCACAGTGATAAAACTGGCAGGGTCATCGCTGTGGAAAAACCGTGCCACACGGTCATCACCGGCAGCGCCCGCCAAGCCTGTTCGACCATGAAAGGCTGAGTCTACAGCGACGATTTTTCGGCGACCCGTCGTTGCACGCGCCGATTTTATGGCAACGTCAATAGCTTCCCCGCCGCCACTTGTGAATACGGTGTATTGCAGATTACCCGGTGCCAGACGAACCAGCTTTTCGGCTAACTCTGTACGAAAGGGGCTTGGGAAGTGATGGTTTCCAATATCAAGCGTTTCAAGAGACTGGCGCAGCAGTTCTACGGCCTGGGGGTTTCGATGTCCGATATTGAACGTTCCACCGTTAAGGTGAAAGTCCATTAGCTCACGACCGTCAACATCCCAAACCCGATATCCCTCGCGCCTGCCGAGGACCACCGGTATTCCCAGTTCCTTAAACATCTGTACGCGCCCGGGAATAAGGTACTCGGCTGCACCTGCCAGAATATCTTCCTTGTCCATGTGGTCCGCTGGCCATTTTCCAGCGGCCAAAATGGCTTTCGTAACGTGAGGCCCTTTGGACGTCATCAGTATCGTTCCTTTGCTATTTCTGACATCTTCGTACAGAGAAGAATTTCCTCAAGCCATCAATCGGGCGAGCATATCCAAACCCGGGCCGGCCATAAGCCCACCGTCCACCGCGATTTCCTGACCGGTGATATAACGCGCTTCGCCGGAAGCCAAAAAATGGTAGAGGCCGACAAGATCATCGGTTTCGGCTATCCGTCCCAGTGGCGTCATAATTTTTGCAAGAGCTATTTCACCGGGCTCGCCGTCCACCATAGGTGTGCGCACCGTGCCCGGAAGAATTGTGTTCACACGTATACTTCTTGGAGCAAGTTCAATTGCCGCCACCTTCGAGAGGCCAAGAACCGCGGCCTTTGCCATGCTGTACTGTCCGTAGCCATAGAACCCGACGACCGCTGCCACCGAACTGGTATTTATGATGGAGCCCCCATCGTTCATGTGGCTCGGGCCATGTTTCAACCCCAGGTAAACCCCCTTTTGAAGCACAGCGACATTCTTTTCAAAGTCGTCGAGATCGTGCTCTTCGATGGTTTTCCCGGTATCTTGAATCCCGGCATTATTTACCAGAATATCCAGCTTCCCGAGAGAAGCGACGGCCTCAGAGAACGCAGATACGACAGATGCCTCGTCGCTGACATCTGAGCGCACGAATTGCACTCCGGCCTCCGTTGCCACTTGCTCACTGTTGCGACGCCCCGTTACCACGACCTTCGCGCCAGATGCAGCAAACCGCTTTGCGACGGCTGCGCCTATGCCCGAAGTACCCCCGGTAATGAGAGCCGTCTTTCCTTGCAGAGAAAACATACTGACTAATTCCTATTTGTTTTGCAGCTAGAAACCAAAGTCACTTCCCGCACCCGCGCTGCGACGGTGACCGCGGCGCTTTTGCCAAAGTGTCGCCCAACCGGGCCACGGGTCACTTGCCCGGCAAAGACCTCAGTTCTCTTGGATAGCTTGGGAATGGCTCACACCCATCCTTCGTGACGACCACATAGTCTTCAACCGCATAGACCTGCGCACTCGTGGCATCCAGACCCACTTCCCAGGTCTCGACGGCCAGCACCATTCCTTCTTCAATCTCAAACTCTTCGTTAAGTGCGATGGCAGGGGGTTCTTGAAAACTCAGCCCAACACCGTGGCCTGCCATATCAAGCAAGTAGTCCGGGTTACCCGCTTCCCTGTTTCCCTCAATAATTATGTCCGTGATTTTCCCCGTCTTGACGCCAGGCTTGACGATGTCAATCGCCCGGTCCTGCAAGGTTTCCATAAACTCGGCACGACGCAGAGACTCTTCAGAGATCGGGCCTATGTTGAGCACGCGACAACAACTGCCAAAATACCCCTTGCTGGTTGGAAGCGGCTCAAGAACGACCCGGTCGCCAAGCTTTAGTGCGTCCCCGCCCCGATGAGCGGGAACATCGGCCATCGGGATACCGCGGTTCGATGCCACAATAAACGGCAATGGACAGTCATCAGTCCGGTCCAATATCTCTTTTCGTACGATCAAAGAAATATCGTGTTCAGTCATGCCCAGCTCGAACTGCTCCGCAAGAGCCTCGTAAGAATCCACCACAGCCTGCGTGGCCACCTTGAGTGCATCCACTTCAGCCGGGGACTTTATGACCCGGCACTTCCAGATCAAAGACGCGCCGTCCACGAGGGTTGCACCATCCAGGGACGTCCTGAGCAGATCAATATCATTAATGGGCCTTGGGACGCACATGCCACCCAGGTATCCAGATTCCAAAGCCACGCGGCCATTGCCACACCCAAGGTCTTTGACAGTATCTGCCACCAGGACGGGAAGGTTTCGGAGGCAAGCCGTTACATGGGGGGTCGTCTGCAACCGAATATCACTGAGATATGTCAGGCCCTCTACAACACCCAGGAAGAAATCCGGAGCGATGATTGTCGGCTCGCCCGCCAACGGAATAACAAGAACGGCGCACTGCAAAGTCCGTGCCGACCAATGCAGATTGTGAAAACCGGAGAAATATCGAATATTGGCTTCATCCCAAAGGACGAGCGCATCCACTTTTTCCTCCTCCATATAACGCTTGAGGCGACCAATGCGACTGTCATATTCGGCTTTTGGAAAATCCGGGTATAGCGGCTCTTTCCAGTTTCTCGTCGTCTGATGATAAAGCATCTAACAAGGCTCCTTGCGTTACTACTCACGTCCACGCGGTCAAAAATTGATGTCTGTGACGGAGTATTTTTACGGAAGGCAGCCGGAACATAATTGAATAATCGTGCCCCCCCTGATGCCTGCCGTATCAGCGATACCGAAACCATCCTTGGGGACGCCAACCCATCCTGTTGGCACGATTGTCAATGTGCGAACCCATTCATCTTCATATGCTGGATTAGCGCGGTTTCTACGTTGGTGAACAGGAGTTTTGAATGCCTAATCGTTTTGATTATATCGTCGTGGGTGCCGGCTCCGCAGGAGCCATTATCGCCCAGCGACTGTCTGAAGACCCGAACGTGAAAGTTCTGGTCCTGGAAGCCGGACCAAGCGACAGGCACCCACTCGTTCAAATTCCGGCCGGCGTCATAAGCCTTCTCAATAATCCCAAGTTCAACTGGAAGTTTTATACCGAGCCTCAGAGCGAGCTAAACGGTCGGAGCATTTACTGGGCGCAAGGGAAAGTCATCGGTGGATCAAGCTCGATCAACGGCATGACATACACGCGCGGCCATTCAGATGACTACAACCGCTGGGCGGAAATGGGCAACCGTGGTTGGTCGTGGCAGGATGTTCTGCCATTTTTCAAGGCGCTTGAGAACAGCGACAAAGGCAACTCTGAGCTGCATGGAACCGACGGCCCCATAAGGGTCGAAGAGAGCCCCCTCAAAGACAGTGCCTCCGCAGCTTTCATCAATGCCGCCATAAACTCCGGCATTTCATACACACATGACTTCAACGACGGGTCCCCACAAGGGGTTGGCTATGCCTCCGTGAACACCGCAGGCGGCCAACGATACTCAACAGGTTATGGCTACCTCAAACAAGCACGGTCCCAGAAAAATCTGAAAATACTCACTCATGCCCACGCAGTGCGACTGAAATTTGAAGGAAAAAGAGCAGTTGGCATTGAGTACCACCACGCCGGGAAAATCAAAACAGCCTTCGCCAATTCTGAAATTGTAGTATGCGGCGGTGCTATCAAATCGCCACAACTCCTTATGCTTTCGGGTATTGGCGACCCCAAGAAGCTCGCAGATAAGGGAATTGACGTTGTCGAAGAGCTACCCGGGGTCGGGCAAAACCTTCAGGATCACTTCTTTGTTCACTTCATGGCGGAATGCTCCAAAGAGTTATCCATGAACCGCGAACTGTCGGGACTTAGGGCCGCTGGGCATCTGGCAAAGTGGCTGGCTGTGCGGAAAGGTCTTCTCAATCTGACCGCCGCACCGGTGACCGGCTTCAGCTCGCCACTGTCAGGCTCCCTAACGCCGGATGTTCAATTTTTCTTCCGTCCAATATCCGGTGAGGTCAATGGGGACGGTAAGTTTACTATACATCCCTGGCCCGGTCTCTATGCGTCATTCTGCGTTCTCCACCCGGAGTCCAGAGGCGAGATTTCTTTGAAAACCGCAGACTTTGAAACCCCGCCCCTGATAGACCCGAAATACCTAAGCTCACAGAAGGACCAGGAGACCGCGGTGGCCGGCGTAAAATTTCTTCGCAATATTTTTAAGAAGAGCCCTCTCCGGGAAAAAATCCGCAGCGAGTACATGCCCGGTCCCGACTACACCACAGATGATGAGATACTGGAGTATGTCAGACAGTCCGGCGAAACCATGTTCCATCCCGTTGGGAGTTGCAAGATGGGGAATGACCCGCTAGCCGTCGTTGACGACCAACTCCGCGTCCATGGTATTCAGGGATTGCGCGTCGCTGATTGCTCAATAATGCCAACCATCGTTTCCGGCACGACAAATGCTGCCGCTATGATGATTGGCGAGAAAGCAGCAGATATTTTACGTAACGCAGCTAGAAACTAGCCACCTTTAAGATCGTTTCATGCTCGCCATACACTCTACAGCATAGGCCCTCGTCTCCAATGGGCCAACCAATGACAGAACAACGCTGTCCACCCCGGCACGTTCGTAAATTGACAGGGCATCCTTAAGGCCATCCGCATCATTGGCAATTACGGCTACGCTTTTCATCACATCGAGAGTGATGAAATGTTCCACGGCTTTTTGACGGTCGATTGCAGACGCTTTGACATATGCTTCACCATCCATCACGCCGGTCATGATTTTTGCGGCACCTTCCGGGGCGTAACTTCCCAGGACACGGCGTACTGCGCCCGCGTATTTTTCAGCGTCAGGGGCAACCACACAGTAGGAGAAGGCGGAGATACGGAAATCT
This sequence comes from uncultured Parvibaculum sp., assembly GCA_964573935.1. GTDB lineage: Bacteria > Pseudomonadota > Alphaproteobacteria > Parvibaculales > Parvibaculaceae > Mf105b01. The sequence goes on from CAZNLO010000002.1 coordinate 64,744, forward strand.
TCCCGCTTGCGACCGGCGGCTTTCAATTCCTGCACGAGAGTGTCGACTGCCGCCCGAAGAAACTGCTCGGAACACCCACCTGACAGAACAGCTCCATCGCCCACATTTGCTGCCAGCCGGAGCATTGCAGGCTGAATAGCCATTACATCTATCGGGACAGTGGGGCCGGAATGGGGATGGATCCCGGTTGCATCAACGCTCGTCAATCCGAAGCCATCAAACACACCTGCCGGCAAGTCTCCAGAAACTGTTTCACCGTTTAACAATGCCCTTGTTGTCTCAACAAGTGAGCGAACAAGAGGTATCGGCCGCGCTCTGCTGCCGCCTATTCTATCAACCAGGCTGGCAGCTCCTGTCCCGACCTGCGCACGGAACCTTCCGTTCCCCAGCTCAGCCAGCGATGCAAGCTCCATTGCCAACAACCCTGGATGTCGGCTCGCTGCGCCTATTCCAACGATGCCAACTTCCAGTTGTGATGTTTCACGAAGAGAGATGGCGGCTGGGACAACCCCATCATGGAACCCCAGGTGCTCAGAGAAAACGACCCCGTCCAGCCCGCTGGTGTCCGCTAGTTTCGCCAACTCGACCACTGACTCGATCGGATCGACGCCTACAAATCCAATGTTGATTCTCATTTGCTCACCGCCTGGTTAACCGCAACCGAAGCCGCTGCAATCGTTTCTACCGCGTATGCACGCGTTTCCGGCGGGCCGACAAGGTGGATGTCCAGAACGTCAATTCCGGCATCCGCATAACGAGAGAATATTTTCGTTAAGTCGGCAGTCCCCGATGCAGCAATCGTAAGCTGCTCTGTAACTTCATCTGTAAAGTGCGAGATCCCCGCTTTTCCAGCGTCCTCTGCGACATCGCGCTCGTACTGGGCACCATCTACGACGCCTCGCATCGTATAAACAGCAAGCTCCGGCGCATAGGTCTCCAACAGCATGCGAAGTATGCCGATGTATTTTTCATAGTCAGGAGTAATGACGCCAAACGCCAATGACGTTATACGGAAATCTTCACGCTTACGGCCAGCCGCTGTCAGTTCTTTCTCAATGATCTTTACTGCATATGAGAGATATTCCGCCGATGTTCCTCCCGTAAGCATCACGCCATCACCGACCTGAGCGGCAAGCTTCAGCATGGCAGGACGAATGGCCATCACATCAATAGGAATTATGGTGCCCTCAATCGGGAGAATATCTATTCCTTCTGTCCTGATGAGGCCGAACTTGTCGAAGGACCCGGAGGGAAAGGCGCCTGTCAGATTTTCGCCTGCTAACAGGGGCCGCAGAACTTCAACCAGGGACCGGGTTCTTAACACCGGATGATACATGTTGGCGCAAATCTGACGCAGCATGGTTGGTGCCCCGGTGCCGACCTGAACGCGCACCCTTCCCGGCCCGATTTCAGCCAGCGAGGCCAGCTCCATCGCTAACAATGCCGGATGGCGCTCTGCCCCGCTCAACCCCATTACACCAACCTCTATGTCTGAGGTCGCGTGCAGGTATAAAGCGCTGGGAACTATTGCATCGTGAAAACCGCAATGCTCTGAAAACGACACACCGTTCAACCCGCTTGCCTCAGCTAACTTCACAAGTTCAAGAGTTGGGAGGATGGGGTCAGTACCGATAAATCCGATATTTGTCTTCATAAGTCGCTTCCACTTGTTACCTGTTGTTAGCCGTATAGATCGCCCGCCGACGCCCGGCTTTCTGTGTGCCGAGCATTTGCAGCTTTCGCTCCGGCACAATATTGACCGCCAGATTCCTGAGGATCACGGCCAAGAAAAAAACACGGCAGTTATGGGGAGTATGTTTCCAAGTGACCGCCGAAACTAGAATATCCGCGCCAACGATCGGGGGATTATCACAATCGCCTTGTCACACGTTCGGCATTGGCGATCACGGGACTGATCTGCGCGGCTTTGTCACAAACAGTATTTCCACTCGAATGCATTCACTGTTTGTCAAAACCAGGTTGACTAATTTCAATGACGTAGAAAATTTGCAGAGCGATGGGCGGCAACAAATAGCTGCGTAGAGTTCCTGTTTGTGACAAAATCTTCCAGTGCTAGCGACACTCAGTTTCTATGAAATCGCGCTTGGAATTGCCGCACTGATAATGCGCTTCATGCCAGCGTTAAAATCATCGCTGCTGCTGGTTTTCAGGAAAAGCCCTTTGGATGCCATAATCAGGAGGAACCTCTTTTCATCAGCTTCCCGCGCAGTTTCGCAGACACCCTTCCTCAACAGAAATCGGGAAAGCTCGTTTTCCAATTCCATTTGGTGGTCAATATCGGCACGCTGCAGAGACGCGATGCCCAAATCCATGATTGCAGCACCGTGAGGAGAATTGCGAAGCACTGGAACCATTTCACCCACCCATTCTGAAAACGCCTTACGAAGCTGTTCTGGCATCGACGTATGGGGCGCATGCAGTGCCGACAATGCCCTTGTCTTGGCTTGTCGAACATAATTTTCCACCGCCCAATTCAGCACCGCGTCTTTCGTCTTAAAACGATTATACAGCGTTTGGCGCGAGACGTTTGCCGCGTGTGCGAGGTCCGACATCGATGCTTTTCTAAATCCGTAGTGAGAAAATACGCTCAAGACATGCTGAAACACAGCGTCGTTATCCATCGTGTCACCTCGTTCTCAATTCCCATTCTTATACGAATTTGGGCATAAATGTCCATTTTGTAGAAAAAACTAGACGTATTATCCATTATATGTAAAATATGACAATAAAAAGAACGCTGCGCAAGTCACACCCGAGGATGAAAAGGGTCGGCTTGTTGTTATCACCGGAGCGAGCAGCGGAATTGGAAAAAAAACAGCGCGTGTGCTGGCCGGAAAACATGCATCGGTAATAATTGCCGCCCGTAATTTGAAGAAAGCGCAGGGCGGTGCTGATGCCATTCTAGGTGAGTTTGCCCAAGCGGATGTAACCGTGCGGGAGTTCGACCTTGCAGACCTGGCGTCGGTCGAAAAATTTGCGGATTCAGTAACACGGGATCATGATCGTCTCGATGTGTTGATCAACAATGCTGGCGTTATGATGTGACCGTATTCCAAAACGCAGGATGGTTTCGAGATTCAGTTCGGGTCGAACCATCTCGGGCATTTTGCCCTGACAGCGCACCTCCTGCCCCTGTTGAAGAAGACAAAGGGCTCGCGAATCATAAATCTGTCGGGCCTTGCTCATAAGGGGGGCAATCTCGACTTTTCGGACTTGAACTGGGAAAAGAGAAAGTATCGCACCACCAAAGCTTACAGCGATAGCAAATTGTCTAATCTTTACTTTACCTATGAGCTGGCACGCAGGCTCAACAAAGGGGATAACCACCCCATCGTTACAGCCGCACATCCAGGTTGGAGCCAAACAGACCTGCAGCGTCACTCAGGTGCCTTCAGCTTTCTCAATAGATTTTTTGCTCAAGGTACGGATATTGGTGCGCTGCCAACATTGCGGGCTGCCTTTGATAAGGATGCGAAATCAGGCGACTTTTTCGACCCGTCAAAATTTTTTGAGATGCACGGGGATCCGGTGAAAATTAAATCAAACCCAAGGTCACATGATGTCAATGTGGCCCGAGAGTTATGGGAACACTCCGAGAAAATGACCGGCGTGACCTGCTAGGCTCAGGTTAGTTGTCATGGCTTTGTCACAAACTCAAACTCCAGACACACAATAACGAAAGACCCTACATCGCCATCGATGGCATAACGCCAAAACAAAAATTGCCATGGCCATGGTAGCTTAAAGCATTCTACTTGCAGAGACCCTTGAAAAGGGGGGTATTACCGTCTCATGCGCGGACAACTTCATTTCGGATTTTGCCGATACCCTGGGCTGACATCTCCACAACATCACCGGGCTTTAGGAACTTGCCTTGGAAAAATCCAACCCCGGAGGGGGAGCCCGTCAGGATCACGTCACCTGGAAAAAGCGTGAAATACCGCGAAATCTCGGCGATGCAACTTTCCACGGAATGCACCATGCCGGTGGTCCGCGCAGACTGGCGCACTTCATCGTTGACCTTAGTTTCGATGGCCAGGTCTAAGGGTAGTGAAAACTCGTCACGGGTTACGAGGCATGGTCCCAGTGGTTTGAAGCTATCGAGGCCTTTGGAGTGGCCAAGCTCAAAGAAGTGCGTACTCATTGCCTGCCTCTGAAGGTCACGGGCAGAGACATCGTTGGAAAGCGTCAGGCCTGCTATGTGCTTCCAAACGGCATCGACGGGCAAATCCTTACCACCTCTGCCTATGACGACCGCAACTTCGACTTCATAATCAACCTGGTCAGGTGCAATGGTTGGCAGACGGATCGTATCCGTTGGCCCACAAATGGCGCTGGAGGGGATACCGAAAAAGGAAGGCGTTTTTTTCAAAGTCTGGATTTCTTCGCCGCCGCCTTCCGGGTTCAACATTTTCAGGACACCCGAGACTTCATCGTCCAGATGACTGTGGTAATTCGCGCTCATGCAAAACATTTTGGAGGGGCGCAAGATGGGCGCCAACACCTTCGCGTCGGAGAGCGCGAAGGTCTCCTTAACGCCTGTTGTTGCGACACCTGTCAGGTCTGGGTCTGCGGTGAGCAATGCACCTATATCTGCATAAGGCAAATCAAGAAGTGCGAGTGTTTCCTCATCGACCGCCCTGGCAATGCCGCGATTGGTTGTGTAGAGGCGCATGATTTAGTCTCCCGGGTGACAATAATGTTATGAGCGATCAGCGACATGCCCATCAGGCCGAACAAGAAGCCAACAACCAGCGGGCAGGTTAAACGCTGTGGCAAGCGCGTGCGGGCTCCCCGTCTCTTGGATGTCAAACGAGTGACAGGGCAGGCCAAATGTCGCCGATGTATCTGGAATATCAGTGGCAAGGCCATTGGTGAACAATGTGTATCGATCGTAGGAGATGACATCGAGTGTGGACAATGTATTTCCCGCCTTTTCGAAGGAAATATGCGGTAGACGCGCACCCGTAGCGGCAACGGGGGTGTAATCACGCACTGTGTTATCTGGTGTCTTGCGGGCTTTTGCATCCACCGCACAGCCATCGCGATAGACGTAGCCAAGCTCAGCCCCCAACATGTCAAAATGTTCCGCCTGGTTATCTATGGCTGCCTGAACCCGCGCGCGTGTTGCCTGCCCGGTGGGGGTCTCAGCATAGGCAGCGTCAACCTTTCGAGCGATCGGCCAGGTGAGAAACTTAAGGAGTACATCGGTCAGTCTGTCGGGCAGAAGCTTCAGCAGAGCTGAAGATCGAAGACGTGCCGGAATATGGGCTTTACTTGTGTCGAGACCCAAAACGTCCGTCACCTCTGACATTTTTTGGAAGTTGTTTACGCTTGTATCGCAATTGCGTTGTGCGACGGGCTTGCGTTCTAACTCATAGCTGTTGAGCAAGTCAGCGGGAGCCCGGTTTTTCAGGGTGGCGGCAAGTTTCCAGATCAGATTATGGACATCTCCGGCACCGGAGTTGAGGCCAAGCCCGCCGGTCGGCGGAAAGCGGTGTGCGGAGTCCCCTATCAGGAAAACATTATCGATAGAAAAATTCTCGGCAATCTGAGCTGTCATTTGCCAAATGCCTTTGAAGGTCACTTTGATTGGCAGGTCTGTACCAAATATCTCCCTCAGTAACTTATCGCAACGCGCGTCATTGTAATCGTCTATTGTCTCATAAGGCTCGAAGATCGGGCGCATGTATACTGTTAGCCGCTTTGGGTCGTGGACGATAAGAATACCGGGTGTCTGTGGGCTTAAGCACCAGTAAAGTAGTGAATGTTTTTCTTCCACCACCTCCGTAAGGTCGATTTCGCAGCTTAAGTTGAGAAAAGTTGCGAGTGACTCTGGTCCGACTTTGTTGACACCTATGGCGCTGGCGATGCCGCTCGCTGCCCCGTCTGCCGCAAGAATATAGTCAGCTTCTATTTCATAGGCGTCGCCATTTTCATCACAGATGCGCGCGTGGTGTGTATCCCCGTCGATGAAAGCCTCCCACGTATGGCCGTATCGGATGGTGTTGCCGGGCCGCTTCGTTGCCTGGTCACGCAACGCAATTTCAAACAGGTTTTGCGAAATGTTGGCGGCATGTTCCGGGGATGCGGAGAGACGTTGAACCAGGTGTTCCGCGTCGCCTGCAAGGGAAAATTTTCCTAAGGCTTTGTATCGGGGACCTTTTACCCAGCTGACAAATTGCGCATCAGCGTGCTTGTCGAGCGCGTAGAATTCTCCGGTGTTAATCCCAGCCGCCCGCAAAATCTCCATTGTCCGGGTGTTGATGACGTGCGCGGCAGGAGCCGGCTGAGGCCCGGTGCGTCGTTCAATCAAAATATGATCAATGTCAAGACGGTCCAGAAGGACCGAGGCGAGCAGCCCGGCAGGACCTCCCCCAACGATCAGCACTGACGTGTTTTCGACGCGCATACCTAACGGGGTCAATTGAAACGGCCTTTCAAAAGATGGATGAGCATGGCCGTAAATCGTTCCTCGGAAACCTCGTCAGTGCCATTCTCGATGTTCAACAGCCAACCTTGAAATGACAGCCGCAGGATTGCTTCCAGCGCATCAACATCATCACATTCCAGGGAACCATCCTGCACTGCAGCCAGCAGCCCCTTGATGGCTATTTGCTGAATGCGTTCGCGTGTGGCGCTTGTTCGTTCGTGAAGACGGTGGTCAACAACATGTGGATCGAAGATCATGATCTTGCGCAAAAAAAGATCGTCTTTTAGCGCCTTGTGGATGATTGACAGGGCCTGCGAAAAAGTTTCCAGATTGTCAGTACCTGTTTCAGCCGCGCTGGTTACTTTCTCCTCGATCAAAAGAAGACGTCTTTCGATGGCGTGAAGCAGCAAGTCGTTCTTATCGGAAAAATAAACATAGATCGTTGAGGTAGAAACGCGGGCCTCGTTTGCCAAAAACCGGATCGATGTTTTGTCATATCCGCGATGGGAAAACAGGGTCGCGGCAGAATCCAATATCTGTTTCCGTTTTCTTTCGTCGCGGGCAGGAGCGGTCATTGCAAGGCCTCCCGTCAGGCGTCGAGGTGATCGAAAAAGGACTCGCCGTCCTTAAGACGACGACGCACCGTCAATTTCTTGAGTGGTTCTCCCGCTTTGTATTGGGTAAACATCTCCTCTGGATCGAATTTGATGCCGACCGGGTTTTCAAGGAACGCATCGGACCGGAGGAAGTCATTTGCTTCCTTGGGTGAGGAAAATAGATCGATCTGAAATTCGGCTTTGTTGCCGTCCGGGTCTTTGTAATAGAGCGACAAGGTGGGGCCATGGTTGACGCACCACACCGGGACGATCCCTTCCTTTTTCAGACGATCATAAGTCCCGACAAGATTATCGATTGATGCATACGTGTAGGCAAGATGGTCAAGCCCTGCGGTTTGGCCGTCTGAATCTTTCAAGCCGGGAATCCCGACAATAGCCAGCCTGTGGTGCTCATCGTCAAAGGTCATAAAACAAAACATCGCATCTTGATGAGCAACGGTTGCATTCAGAATTGTCTTCCAGTGATTGACCATTTCCTCAAACCGGCTGGTCTTCAACACAGCATGGGCAAAGAAGGACGGAGTGATGTGGTTTTCTTCGGCGGTCATGGGCGGTTTCTCCAGGTTGGGTTGTATGGAGATTTGGCCATCGAAACAAAAGAGTCAAATCATTTCGATGGTTTTTAAATTGTGAAGCTGGCTTTGTTACAAACTCAGCTTGCGCGATGCAGAAGATCTACTTGCTGAACGGGGGGGTGAAGTTTCTTGCAAAACGGTCCACCGTTGGGTTCCCCGTTTTGGACCACAGATTTTGCGACAAACCCGTATAAAGTTATTGCGGAAGAGTTCGCTCCCACAATGGAAGAACAAAGCGACCATTGTGCTTGATATAGAAAAGGCAAAGGAAAAAAGGCCATGAGCACCACAACCAAGGCGTCTGATCTATTTGTTCGAGCCCTTGAAGCCGAGGGAGTGGAGTATATTTTTGCTGTGCCGGGAGAAGAGAACCTGGATATGTTGGAATCATTGAGAACTTCCACAATCAAGCTCGTTCTAACGCGTCATGAGCAAGGCGCGGGCTTCATGGCCGCGACTTACGGGCGACTTACGGGCAAGGCCGGGGTTTGCATGGCCACGCTAGGACCGGGGGCTACGAATTTATGCACGCCTGCAGCCTATGCAAATCTCGGTGGGATGCCGCTGATTATAATTACCGGACAAAAACCGATTAAAAAGTCCAAGCAAGGGCAGTTTCAAATCATTG
>CAZNLO010000003.1:0-30900 GCA_964573935.1 uncultured Parvibaculum sp.
AAATGGGCATTGCAAGCGTCGCCGTTCACTCTACGGCTGACGAGCATGCCATGCACGTTCGGCTTGCCAATGAAAGCGTGTGCATCGGGCCACCCCAGGCCTCGGAAAGCTACCTCAACATTCCAGCGATTATATCTGCGTGTGAAATCACCGGCGCGGATGCGGTCCATCCTGGATACGGGTTCCTGTCTGAGAATGCCCGGTTTGCTGAAATTCTTGAAGCCCACGGCATCACCTTTATCGGCCCAACCTCAGACCACATCAAGCTGATGGGTGACAAGATCGCGGCCAAGGCTGCGGTGAAGGCGCTCGGTATTCCCGTCGTTCCCGGCTCCCCCGGAGCCGTTACAACGGATGAAGAAGCAATGCGGATTGCCAGAGAAATCGGCTTTCCCGTTCTGGCCAAGGCAGCCGCAGGCGGCGGCGGGCGGGGCATGAAAGTCGCTCCGACGGAAGACACGCTGCTGGAAGCGCTCAGCACAGCGCGTGCGGAAGCAAAGGCCGCGTTTGGTGACGACGCCATGTATATCGAGAAGTATCTCGATCAACCGCGCCATATTGAAGTGCAGGTCATCGCAGACTCCCACGGCAATGTTGTTCACCTTGGGGAGCGCGACTGCTCGCTACAGCGCCGCCATCAGAAAATACTTGAGGAAGCTCCCTCGCCTGCTCTCAATGACGCTTCTCGGCAGAAGATTGGCGAGATTGTCAGTAAGGCAATTGGAAAACTGGGTTATCTGGGTGTCGGCACCATAGAATTTCTTTATGACAATGAAGAGTTTTACTTCATTGAGATGAATACAAGGTTGCAGGTTGAGCACCCGGTGACGGAAGCGGTTACCGGGATTGATCTCGTCCGTGAACAAATCCGCATCGCGGCAGGGCTGGAACTGAGTTTCAAACAGGAAGAGGTAAAGTTTCACGGGCACGCAATCGAATGTCGGGTGAACGCTGAAAACGCCAAGACCTTTATCCCTTCCCCCGGTACCATTCGCGAATATCATACGCCGGGCGGTCTGGGTGTTCGGGTGGATTCCGGCGTCTATTCCGGGTACCGCATCCCCCCTTATTACGACAGTCTAATCGGTAAACTCATTGTGCACGGACGCAACAGAAACGAATGCCTGATGCGCCTCAGGCGTACGCTGCACGAGTTTGTGATTGAGGGCGTGGACACCACCATTCCGCTCTTTCAGGAACTGGTCAATGACCCTGAATTTATAGATGGCAACTATCACATTCACTGGCTCGAGCAGTTTCTGGAGCGCTCTTGAGGTCTCCCATCGACCCCATGGATACGATTGATCCTGATACCCTTTTACGGGCATATGCGATCGGGGCCTTTCCGATGGCTGAGAACGCTACATCCCAGACACTCTACTGGGTTGACCCGGAGTGGCGGGGAGTTCTGCCTCTCGATACTTTCCATGTACCACGCCGTCTTGTACGAACCATCAAATCAGGGCGTTTTGAGGTTCGCATCAACACCTGTTTTCGCACCGTGATGGAAGCCTGTGCAGAAGATACTGGGGGGCGCGGGAGTACCTGGATCAACGCCTCTATTCTCGATGCCTATTGCGAACTTCATGCGCGCGGTGCCTCTCACTGTGTTGAATGCTGGCGCGACGGCAAGCTGGTGGGAGGGTTGTACGGCGTCTCTCTTGGCCGCGCCTTTTTTGGGGAGAGCATGTTTGCCCGAGAACGTGATGCAAGCAAAGTGGCGCTGGTCCATCTGGTGGCGCGACTTTTGCGCGGCGGGTATGTCCTTCTCGACACGCAGTTTGTTACCGGCCATCTTGAGCAATTCGGGGCTATCGAAATCCCCAGAGACGCTTACAAGACGAGGCTGGCAGAAGCCCTGACGGGGGACCCCGGTGACTTTTATCCGGCGTCGGACGGGACGGCTGAAATGGATGGCTCCGCCATTTTGCAATCGATCAACCAGACGTCATAGACCGGGTGCTCAACAGCGTTGAGGCCCGGGCTGGAGGCGAACATCCAGCCGGAGAAAATCCGCTCGGGCTCTTGTGGCGTGACCAAGCCTGTGTCCGTACCTTCGTCTTCCTGAAGCTGGTCCGCAAGGGTCGTCCCGATGTTAAAGACCTCGACAAAGGCCGTCGTCTCCGGCGGTTCTTCCGGCGGGCGCTTGTTACACGACTGTGCCAGAATTTCCAGTGTTCCAAACTGCACACGGGTTCCTATATCTGCCTCAAGACGAGATATCCGCGCCGTGATTTTATCGAGCCCGGTGAAGACGGCGGTTTGACCGACAGGCTCTGCCTGCACGAAGGAAACCGACAGCACCGTCGCGCAGGCTACGACACACCCTGCGACAGTACTTCTGACTTTTCGTCTGAGTATAACCTTCACTCGCTTCCACCCTGTGCACTAAAGACAGCCTGCCCAACCAGGCCGATCAGGTCTATGGAACCCTGGGTAAATTCAATTGCATCCCCGGTCTGCAACATATCTTCAGAGCCACCTGGCGTCAGGGAAACATAATTTCCCCCCAGAAGTCCTTCACTGGTGATCTTCGCGGATGAGTCTATCGGCAAATCGATTTTGCTGGAGAGGTTCATTGTCACAACCGCGTAATAATTATCCGTGTTCAAAGTCTGAGACGTCACAGTCCCTATCTTGATGCCGGACATGCGCACATCCGAGCCTGTTGCCAATCCATCCACCCGGTCAAATTCAGCCGTAAGTTCAATACCGGTAACGTCTCCAACATCAGAAATCGAGTAACCGTATGACAAGAATGCGCCGGTAATGACGAGTACAACCGCCCCGACCAGGGTTTCGACAAAATTGTTTTCCATCTATCTTGTTCCTTACGGTCTGATCTGCCGGTGTGTATCGGCGCCAGAATCACTCGCAAACACCAACGGGGGCAATGGTATTCTGTTTGGTTTTCCCTAATAAATCCTGAGGGGGCCGGAAGTATGGCCAACCTGCGTCATTCAAGTGACTCTTTTGCTCAAACTACGCTCCATTTCGGCGACCAGACCTCACTTTGGTGACCAGGCCTCGTAGTCGCCAGTTACCCGTGGGCGCTCGCTCGGGGAGAGGATGCTTCCTTCCGGGCGATAAGCGTAGGGCGTGCCAGTCAGGTTGGGCTTGTGCGGCAATTCCCACTCGTGGGGCTCATAGTCTTCCTCTGATGGCAGGGTGTCTACAGTGTGGTGCATCCAGCCGTGCCATTCGGGGGGGATGCGCGAGGCCTCCACCAGCCCGTTATAGGTTACCCACCGCCGGTCGGCCCCATCATTGGAACGGTAATATTTGTTCCCCTGCGCGTCCTCCCCGACAAATTCACCCTTTCGCCAAGTGTAAAAGCGGGTGCCAAAGGTCTGGTCGTGCCACCAGGTAAAGAACTGCTTGAGAAAATCCATGAAAATAGGCCCGTTTGGTCAGCGGAATCGTTGCGAATATGCCAGTCAGGCCGGTCGCCGTCCAGTCTTGCCGACCATGCGCCCTCCAGCGTGAATTATCTTGCGGAATTACCGCCTGGAGCCGCGCCTCGGCCACCACATCCACACACCCGTGACGCTCAGGACAATCAGCAGGAGAGATGCCCCGTCCATCACATAGCGCCCCGCGCCGGTGAAAAACCGCCCGGAATGAACATCAAGGAGGATCCGGTAAAGCGGCAACCCCTCCCCTCGCAGGTGCTGGTTGAGCACGGATGCGATATTGTCTGGAACAGGGGCAGGTACCGACCACGCCACCTGCCCCTCAAAAGGGCTCCAGATGGCGGCACTCTCGTCGGCTTGAAACAGACCCTCTCCTGCTCGCACAATGGGGATACCCGCCGCCAGCCCCACGCGCGTAATATCGTCTTCAATATGGGAGGGAAAAAAATGTTCCACCAGATCGCCCTCAGGGGTAAACAGCCCGATGTCGCGAGGGCTGACGACGACCAGCAACATCCCGGAACTGACGGCCCCAACGATCTGGCTGTCTCCTTGCGCAATTGGCCTGGCATCCAGAAATACCCGACCATTGGTCGAACTGACCCAGTTCTCACCCACACGGAATGCAACTGCATCGTCGGTGACACCCTGAACACCGTACCAGGAGAGCAGCCATTCGGCTTCGATCTGAATTTCATTCAGGCGCAGAAACGCCGCATGGTTCAAGGCGATACCCGTCACCGAAAGAATAATGGCAAACAGGGCGACCGTCACCCCCAGTCGCCGGTGCCAGAAATGAATTAATCTACGCAGACGCATGCGCTTAAACATCCTCCCGGATCAGGGCATCGAAACGAAGGGCCAGACGTGCCAGTTTCGTCAGGGCTCGTACCGAAAGCGTCGCCCCCGATATTCCATCAACCTGCTCAGACAATCTCAGGTCGTCCTTAAGCACCATGCCCTTAAACTGATCGGTGAAAAAAGGATAACGCACTTCCCAGCCGTGGCTTTCGCGATAAATCAATACCTGTAACCGCTCTATCGCCCCTGCCGACACCGCTATGCCTGTCGTAATAGGCTGTGTTTTTCCAATTTCCTCCAGTATCCAGACTGAGCGTTCCCCGTGTTGCCAGTACCGTAAACGGAGCCCCCCAAGGTCGCGCCCCAGGACTTCACGCGCCACTTCTTTGACCTCCGGCTTCAACCACAAAAAAGAGGGGGCCGGCACAGCTTCCAAAAAGACTTCCGCGAGAAAGTCGTTTGGTTCCTGAAAAACGTCCTTTGCCAGGGCCGGGACCAGCGACCACACAAAAGTTGCAGCCACCAGACTTGCCAGGATGATTTTTTTTGTCATGCGCATACGCCTTTCCATCATGGGTTTATGTGACGGAATGGGGACGTTGTGATGGACGCCCCCATTTGCGTTTGGAAACATACATGAGCCGATTAAAACTGATAGCCTACGCCGAGATTGAGCCGACTGTCTGCGGTGCGGCCCGTTGGGGCATCATCGAACTGATAGTCAAGCTTTATCACGGTATCGGGGGTTGGCCAAAAATTGGCGCCAAGCTGGGTCTGGGTGAAGACCGAATCTGTATTATCGCCGGCTTCATTATCCCACTCGGAATGTCTGGCAAAGAAGCCTAGATCGCCCCAGTCCGTTGCAAACCGATAGGAAGGTTCAATGTACCACCCCGACTGCTCATCCCGCCCAAAGGCAGCCGCTACTGCACTGTCCAGGTTCCAGGTGGCTCCCAGCGCCTTAAACCCGATCCGTCCCGGGCCTGCCGCAAATGAGGCATCAATATGCGCTTCAAACAGCGTGGCTGGGGTTTTCTGGCCCGTTCCCTGGGTTACGTCAAACTGCTGTTGAGCCGTCATGCTTAGTTTTACGCCCGGCACACCGGTCCATTGTATCCGCCCCGTCACAGCACCGTCCTTCGCCGGGGCCTGCGCCACATTTGTGCGTCCATTACGGACCCTGAATGCGTTGTTGCCCGTTGTGGGCATTTGAAATCCGGAGTGGAACAGCACGTCGTAGCTGAAGCCCTCCCCCAGTTCGCCCTTTGCGCCAACGCCAGCTTCGCGCCAGGTAGTGGGAATAATATTTGTCTCGACCTGGTTGCGTTCCACACCGTAGAAAGTTGGCGGTTCGTGGATTTCGTTCAGTATGCCCGCCGGGACCAGATGAATACCTGCCGTCAGGCTGTGCTTTTCTGCAATGTCAAACTCTAGAACAGCCTGTTCGAGCGCCACCACTGCATTGCTCCGCCTGCCTTCACCAACCACGGTATGTTCCACTTCAAGCTCTGAGAAAAAGCGGACTTTATCGCTAAATTCATGGCTGAAAAACAGAACGAACCGATGGAAATCGACCTCATCCGTGTCACCGCCGTTATAATGGAGTTCGCCATACCCTCCAACGGTGGTGCGCTCCCACCAACCCGGGGTCGCGTTCACATCTGCAGCGGTCGCGATAACTTCAATGATTTCACCCGTAGCTTCAACCTTTTCGTCTGTTACAGCCTGTTGGGTCGAAAGTGCATCAATCTGAGCCTGTTGGGCCTGGATCAGCTCCCACATTTCCGCCCGGCTTGGAAGCTCGTCCGACAGGGCCGGTGCCCCGGACAGAGCAAGACTCAACACAAAAATGCTCGGCCCCATATATCTTTTGAGTTGCATTATTAAGATGTCCCCTTTTTGAAACCTGACTAGAAAACCAAATTCTTCCCGAAATACTCGAATGTGTTTTATGGTATTGCGAATTAAATGCAATTAGTCAATTGATAATGCTTCTCGTTTTCTTTTTCGTGTGCTAATTTGGCATCACTGAAAAAAAGCAAATGCTAGGAACTCTCATGCCCATTGACCGCCTCCCGCCCGCCGCCCTCAAATTGACGCGACGGCGCGCAATTGTGCTCTTTGCGGCAGCAGCCGGAGCGACCCTTTCAGGCCCTGCGGCCGCCGCTACCCGCGCTCAATGGCAAGGCACTGCGATGGGGGGAGACGCATCCATTGTTCTGGACGGGTTTAGCGATGCGCAGGCTGCGGAGCTGATCCAAGCTGCAACGCTTGAGCTTTCGCGGCTGGAGCAGATTTTCAGCCTGCACAGTCCGGTGTCAGCACTCGTCCGGCTTAACAGAACCGGTTTTCTTTCCCCCGCCCCGGCTGAGCTTGTGGACGCGCTCGTTCTGGCGGCAGATCTCAACCGGAAATCCCGGGGGGCGTTTGACCCAACGGTCCAGGCTTTGTGGGATGCTCATATGCAGAGCCTGAACGGCGGCGACACATCGCCATCGAGTGCCGCTGTCCAGGAAGCCCGGGCGCGCGTCGGCTTTCACAATGTACAGGTGTCGGATGCACAGATCCGGCTTAACGGGCGCGCCACGCTGACGCTTAACGGCATTGCTCAAGGCATTATTACGGATCGTATTGCAGAGCTTTTGCACAATGCGGGCGCACGCCACACATTGGTCAACCTTGGAGAGTTCCGGGCTACTGGTTCTCGCCACGACGGAACGCCCTGGAAAGTCGGCCTGCGTCACCCTCTGTCCGCCTGGAAGCTCGACGGGAAAATTGAGATAACACGCGGTGCCCTTGCGACATCCGCCGGTTCAGGACATCCCCTGGGTGGTGCACATCATCTGTTTGATCCACGCTCAGGCGCAAGCCCCCGCTACTATTCGTCCGTCAGCGTATCTGCGCCCACAGCGGCTCTTGCTGACGGGCTGTCGACGGCCCTGTATGTGCTTCCGATTGAAGAAGCGGTGGCCCTCACTGCGCAATATGATGGAAGTGCCGCACGGTTCACTCTGGCGGACGGTGAGGTGATGACAACCGAGGGCTGGCGTGAGAGTGCGCGCTAAATATCCAGGTCCCAAGCTTCACCCATCGCCACTTTTTGCTCAGCAACGGCAACGGCCGGTTCTGGAATGCGGAGTGTCATTTTCTGGCGCATCTTACCGCCCTCTTCATAAAAAGGCCGCTTGTCCGCCAAGACCCATTCAATTCGGTGAAGCAGATTGGCGGGAGTTAGCGGTTTTACGAGGAACTGGCTGGCGCCCGCTTCAAATGCCCTGCGGATAAGTTGTGGACGACCATGCGCTGTCAGCATAATGACGGGAATAAAGCAGGCAGGCTTGTTTTCGACTTTGCGTAACTCTTCAAGGAATGCGCAGCCATCCATGGGCTTCATTTCCCAATCACTGATAACGAGGTTGGGTTGGCGTATCCTGATCTCTGCAAGCGCCTCGGTCCCGTCCACGGCCCGGCGTACCCGGGAAATATCAAAAGCATAGAGAATGGTTTTGACCAACCGGCGCATGTGATCGTTGTCATCCACGATGAGCACATCAAGCTCGTCGAGCTCGCTGCCATACGCTTTGCTCAGCATGGTCATTTTAAACCGGGTCCCTCGTGGTACACGCCCCCCTTATAGGCGCGCTTTGTCTCCAATCCGTTAATCAAAGCGCGCAGGCGAACGTTCCGTTTATGACCCCATTCCCGGGAAACTGTTAATCTGTTTGTAGACCGCAACGCGCTATATGAAATTTGTGTCTCAGTTTACTTGGGCATACGCAAAATATGTTCGATTTGAGGTCGATTCGGGATTGACTGGCGGGGACTCGGGCTCGCAACGCCACCCCCCAATCAGATACCCGGGCCCCCGCGCCATTCAGCACAAATTCTTGACGTGAGGGGCGCGCAGGTTCCACAATTTGTACCAGCTTAAGGACGAGACACACGATCTGGTACCAATGCCGGGTTGGCTGGGTCGGTTGGGTTTGTATCGCGAGTTCGTCTTAAGCCAGATGATCGAACCAGCGGTGGAGCGGTCGGGCGTGATGAAACAGCGCGAAAGAATGAATTGACGGGGGCCAGATGCGTATTCAGCGGTGCTTTACAGACGAAACAAAGTCACCTTATGACGGAATTGATTTCCGCACGACGACGAGTGAAATCAAAAATCCCGACGGCACCATTGTGTTTCGTCTGGCAGACATTGAAGTCCCCGCAGGCTGGAGCCAGGTCGCGTCTGACATCATTGCGCAGAAATATTTCCGCAAGGCCGGTGTACCGGCCGCCCTGCGACCCGTAAAGGAAGACAATGTTCCAAGCTGGCTCTGGCGCCATGAAGCTGATGCTGCCCGCCTTGAGGTCCTGCCTGCCGCTGAGCGGTTCGGCCCGGAAATGGATGCGCGCCAGGTGTTTAACCGGCTGGCTGGCACCTGGACCTATTGGGGCTGGAAGGGCGGTTATTTCGATACTGAAGAAGATGCCCGGGCGTTCTATGACGAACAGCGCTTCATGCTGGCCTCGCAGATCGCAGCACCCAATTCCCCGCAATGGTTCAACACCGGCCTGCACTGGGCCTATGGCATTGACGGACCGGCACAGGGCCACCACTACGTGGACTACAGGTCTGGGGAGCTGACCCAGTCAACATCGGCCTACGAACACCCTCAGCCTCACGCCTGCTTTATTCAAGGGGTGGAGGATGACCTGGTCAACGAAAACGGGATCATGGACCTGTGGGTGCGCGAAGCACGGTTGTTCAAGTACGGATCGGGCACTGGCTCCAATTTCTCGCATCTGCGCGGCGAATGCGAAAGCCTGTCGGGCGGCGGGAAATCCTCCGGCCTGATGTCATTTCTCAAAATTGGCGACCGGGCAGCGGGCGCCATCAAGTCTGGCGGCACGACGCGGCGCGCCGCCAAGATGGTGGTGGTGGATGTCGACCATCCCGACATTGAGCATTTCATCAACTGGAAGGTCATTGAGGAGCAGAAGGTTGCTGCCCTTGTCACAGGGTCCAAAATCAATGAGAAATTTCTCGGCGCGATTATGCGGGCTGCGCACAATTGCGAGGGACCGGATGATGACTGTTTTAACCCGCGCAAAAACCCTGCGTTGAAGCGGGCTGTAATTGCCGCGCGCGAAGTCATGATCCCGGAGAACTATGTACAGCGTGTCATCCAGTTTGCCAGGCAGGGTTTCAAGGAAATCGAGTTCCGCACCTATGATACGGACTGGGACAGCGAGGCCTATCTGACGGTCTCTGGCCAAAACTCAAACAACACTGTGCGCGTGAGCGATGACTTTCTGAGTGCTGTGGAAAAGGATGCGGACTGGAACCTCATCCGCCGTACGGACGGTAAGGTTGCTAAGACCCTGCCTGCCCGCGAGCTCTGGGACCAGATCGGCGAGGCGGCATGGGAGAGTGCTGATCCCGGCATTCAGTATCACACAACCATCAATGACTGGCACACATGCCCCTCCGGTGGCGACATCCGCGCCAGCAATCCGTGTTCGGAATACATGTTTCTGGACAACACGGCGTGCAACCTTGCGTCAATCAATCTGATGGCGTTCCGGCAATCGTCGGGCAGGTTCGATGTGGAGGCGTTCGAGCACGCCTCAAAACTGTGGACCATTACGCTGGAAATCTCTGTGATGATGGCGCAGTTCCCTTCCAAAGAAATTGCCACACTCTCCTATCGATACCGCACCCTGGGCCTGGGTTTTGCCAATATCGGCGGTCTTCTGATGTCTATGGGGCTCTCCTACAATTCACACGAAGCGCGCGCGATCTGCGGTGCAATCTCCGCCGTCATGACGGGGGTTTCCTATGCAACGTCTGCGCAGATGGCAAAGGAGCTTGGCGCGTTCCCCGGTTATCAGGACAATGAACACCATATGGCGCGCGTGATGCGCAATCACCGTGCCGCAGCCCATGGGGCACCTGAGGGATATGAAGGCCTTTCAACCTCCCCTGTTCCGCTGGATGCGGCCAACTGCCCGCAAGGCGACCTTGTGGAACATGCACGCGCAGCATGGGACCTGGCGGTATCGATGGGCGAGAAGTTTGGCTACCGCAACGCACAGGCCAGTGTGGTGGCACCAACGGGCACCATCGGCCTGGTGATGGACTGCGACACCACCGGCATTGAGCCCGACTTTGCCCTGGTGAAGTTCAAGAAACTGGCCGGCGGAGGCTATTTCAAAATCATCAATCGCGCTGTTCCTCAGGCGTTGCGCTCCCTTGGGTACAAGCCAGAGCAGATTGAGCGGATCGCCGATTATGCGGTTGGCCATGGCACGCTGAAAGAAGCCCCGGATGTCAACCACGAGGCCCTTGCCACCAAAGGCTTCACACCTCAGGCGCTGGAGCTGGTGGAGGCCAGTCTTGCTACTGCGTTCGATATTCGCTTTGCCTTCAACAAATGGTCGCTGGGCGAGAAATTCTGTGTGGAGGCGCTCGGCCTTGACGCAGAAGCTATGGACGACATGGACTTTGACATGCTGGAAGCACTGGGCTTCACACAGGCCGAAATCGATGCGGCAAACCTGCACGTTTGTGGCGCGATGACACTAGAGGGCGCACCGGGCCTTAGCGATGCGCATCTTCCCGTTTTCGATTGCGCCTCACCGTGTGGTCGCACCGGCACACGTTCTTTGTCGGTCGGCGCGCACATTCATATGATGGCGGCTGCACAGCCCTTCATCTCAGGGGCTATTTCCAAAACCATCAACATGCCCAACTCCGCCACCGTGGAGGACTGCAAGGCAAGCTACATGCTATCATGGAAGTTGGGCGTCAAAGCCAATGCTCTCTACCGCGACGGCTCCAAACTTTCTCAGCCGCTGAACGCGCAACTGCTCGATGATGAGGATGATCTGGCTGAGGATGAAGCGCTGGTGGCGACGACGGACGATCTCCCAACACCCAAACCCGCACAAAAACCACTTGTGGAACAACCCGCCGCCGCACAGGCAGCGACACTTGCCAGAAGGGCCGCTGAGCATGTGATGACCCAACAAGTGGCCGGTGCCCAAATGCGTGCCGGGGGCCGGGGCGACCGCTCCAAACTGCCGGACAGGCGCAAAGGCTACACACAGAAAGCCATTGTCGGCGGGCATAAAGTCTATCTGCGCACAGGTGAATATGAAGACGGTACGATTGGTGAAATCTTCATCGACATGCACAAGGAAGGGGCGGCATTCCGGTCCCTCATGAATAATTTTGCCATCGCCATTTCATTGGGAATGCAGTACGGCGTGCCGCTGGAGGAGTATGTGGAGGCGTTTACCTTCACACGCTTCGAGCCGGCCGGGTTGGTACAGGGCAACGATTCCATCAAGAACGCCACTTCGATCCTCGACTATGTGTTCCGCGAGCTTGCCGTGTCCTATCTTGGCCGTCACGATCTCGGCCATGTGTTGCCTGAAGACCTGATGCCGGACGCGCTGGGCGATGGAGAGAGTGAAGGCAAACTGCCCCCCCTTCCCCTTCCAGCCACCGCCATTGCCTCGCCGGGCTTTGCCCGCAATACGCAGCTTGGCAACCTCTATGTGGTACGCGGCGGTGCCGTGTCCGGACGCGCGGGCGTTGCCGTGGAAGAGGTTGCGACAAGTGCGCTACTGGATGCGAAAGGACAGGCCGAAACGATGCTGGCGGGGGCCAGCGAGGTGTTGAGCGAGAAGGTTGCTGCCGGAGGTAACTGTGGTTCGAGCCCGCGTGGCATATCCGCCCCCATGGAGGCCCGCATGAAGGGATATGAGGGCGAAGCTTGCAGCGAATGTGGCAACTTCACCATGGTGCGCAACGGCACCTGCCTCAAGTGCGACACCTGCGGTGGCACCAGCGGCTGTAGCTAAAGGAAAAGTGGGGCGTAGCCGCTGCATTCAAGCATCTCTGTTCGCAACAACGTACCTGAACACTGTGTCACATCACTTTGGTGTGCGCAGGTACAAGTGAAGAGGGTTTCTCATGTTCAGGTTTCTTGTGCGGCTTGTCTATCTGCCGCTGTTTCTGATTGGCGGAAATGGCACTGCAATTTTTCTGGTTGAGCAGGGGTATTCAAAGCTCTGGTTGTTCGTCCTGGTTCTGACCTTCATCGCCCTGGCCTTCCTGCTTGAGTACGCTGTCCCCTTCGACAAGAATTTCAATCGCTCCCATGGCGACCGCGTTCGTGATTTCTGGCATGGGCTGTTCAATGAGGGGGCAAATGTCGTTGGTCTGCTGGCGGTGCCGATATTTTTGAGCCTGATGGCTCTGCCGTCGTTCTGGCCCGAAACACTGCCTGTCTGGCTGCAATTATTGCTGGCGATATTCATTGCCGATATCGGTATCACGCTGGTTCATTATGCCCGCCACAGAGTAGACGCGCTGTGGCGCCTCCACGCTGTCCATCACAGCATCAAGCGCATGTATGGCTTTAACGGCCTGATGAAACATCCCCTACACCAGCTTCTGGAGACCCTTGGCGGGACGCTCCCGCTTATCTTGCTGGGTGTTCCGCATGAAATCATGACCTTGTTGATTGTTGCCGTTGTCCTGCAACTTCTGCTCCAGCATTCCAATGTCGCCTATTTTGTTGGCCCCTTGCGGTATTTCCTCGTAGTCAACGTCCTGCACCATTTTCACCATCTCAAGACGCCAGAAGAAGGCGACGTCAATTTCGGCCTGTTCACCACATTCACCGACAATCTGCTGGGCACCGTATACTATGACAAGGCGCGGGTTATTGGCTCCGATGACATTGGCATCGCTGCCCAACCAGACTACCCCGTTAGCTACCTGAGCCAGCTTGTTCACCCTTTCAAAAGGAAAAAAGACAGCCAGGAATGAGACCATGAAAAGGACGTTGCTTCTACATCCCGAAAGAGTGGAGAAGGCAGTCGTAATCAACAAGGAACATCCGTATGCAGATAGAGGTTACATATCATTGGAAGAGGAAATCGACTGGTATATAACGTTTCTGCAGATACCATGGCTGCCGGGATATATTGGACGTTTGGGCAACTGGGGACTGCTGGTCGCCAATCTGCGCGCCACTTCCCTGCCGGGCACATTTTCCGACCAAGGAAGATATGCCGTTGCGCGCGTTGGCACCGTTCATGTCTCATCTTGCGCTCATCGGTCTCGAAGAAGATGACAGTGCCAGGTACCTGCTGTTCGGGACCGCCATTTCTGCTCTGATTGGTATTGATCTTACCGGACATTACCTCGAACAAGCGATGGACGAGGAGGCCGTTACCCAGATGCGGGAGGGGCTGGCACGCTTTCGGAAGGAACACGGGCCTGATGCCCACCGGGGCCGATGGGCCCTCACGCGCGCCCGGACCTGCAAGGAGCGCACGGTGGAATATGAAGACCTGTCACTGCCATACGTCATCACAGAGACAGGTGAAGTACGGCTCATGACCTACCTGTCTGTGCTGGAGCCGATGGCGCACGGTGAGAAGTTCGTGAAGCGTTTTGCATCTCATGAAATCGCGTGGTTCAACGCTGCTCATGAACGCCCCGACTGGTTGTATGCGCGCCAGACAGAAAGCACCTGAAGCATCTACTTTTTTTCCGGTGGTGGAATGTGACGCAGGTGCAGTTCACGCAACTGATGGTTTTCCGGTTCGGACGGCGCCCCCATCAGCAGGTCTTCAGCCTGCTGGTTCATGGGGTACATGGTTACTTCGCGAATGTTGGCCTGGTCGGCCAGAAGCATGACGATACGGTCAACACCCAATGCGATGCCACCATGGGGCGGAGCGCCCAGACGGAATGCGTTCAGCATACCGGCAAAGTTCTTCTCGGTGTCTTCGGGCTTATGACCTGCTATCTCGAACGCCTTAATCATACAATCGGGGTCTGCATTACGGATCGCACCTGAACCCAGTTCATAGCCGTTACAGACCAGATCATATTGCTGCCCCATGACGTCGAGCGGATCTTGCGTTTCCAGTGCCTCGCGCCCACCAACAGGCATTGAGAACGGGTTGTGGGAAAAATCAATCCGGCCTTCGGTCTCGTTGAATTCGTAGATCGGGTAGTCGGTGATCCAACAGAAGCGGAATACGTCTTTCTCGATCAGATCAAGTTCGGTGCCGATGCGTGTGCGGGCACTGCCTGCGAGAGCGGCAGCCGCCGCTTCCTTATCGCAGGCAAAGAAGAGGGCATCACCAACCTTCACACCGGCCTTTTCCGCCATCGCGGATAATATCGAGGCGGGGAAGAATTTGGCAATTGGACCCTTGCCTGACAGGGCACCATCAACTTCTTCAAAAATGATGTAGCCGAGGCCCGCTGCTCCCTGGTCCTTGCGCGCCCAGTCGTTGAGCTTGTCAAAGAAGGAACGTGGTCGGCTGCCAGCACCGGGTGCGGGAATGCCCCGTACAATACCGCCTTGTGCAATCACGTTCTTGAAAGCCTTGAAGGTAACCTCATCAGGTGTGAAAAATTCCGTGATGTCGACAATTTCGATCGGGTTGCGCAGATCCGGTTTGTCGTGGCCGTATTTCAGCATTGATGTCTTGTAGGGAATGCGCGCGAAGGGTGGTTTGTCGGCGACGCGGGGCGTGTCCATTTTTTCGGCAAACGCACCAAACGTGTCAACGGCCACCTGTTCCATGACAGCAAACACTTCGTCCTGTTCCACAAAACTCATCTCAACATCGAGCTGGTAGAACTCACCGGCTGAGCGGTCAGCGCGCGCGTCCTCATCACGAAAACATGCCGCGATCTGATAGTATCGGTCGAAACCTGCAACCATGGTCAGTTGCTTGAACTGCTGGGGCGCTTGAGGCAGGGCGTAAAATTTTCCCGGATGCAGACGGCTGGGCACCAGAAAATCACGTGCGCCTTCGGGACTTGAGGCTGTGAGGATCGGTGTCTGGTAATCAAGAAACCCCTGATCTTCCATCGAATTTCGCATGGCGCGGATGAGATGCGAGCGCAGGACAATGCGCTTGTGCATTCCTTCCCGGCGCAGGTCCAAAAACCGATAGCGCAGACGCGTCTCTTCGGGATACTCCTGCTCGCCAAAGACGGGCAATGGCAATTCCTGGGCGGCAGAGAGAATGCCGGCCTCCGCCACCTGAACCTCAATGGCGCCGGTGGACAGGTTGGTGTTCATCGTTCCATCGGAACGCGCGACGACGGGGCCGTCAATGCGCAGCACGGACTCGGTGCGGACCTGCTCGGCCACCTTGAAGGCTTCCCCCCTGTCCGGGTCAAACACCAGTTGCGTCAGACCATAATGGTCGCGCAAGTCGATAAACAGCAGACCGCCATGGTCCCGCTTACGATGAACCCAGCCAGAAAGGCGGACGCTTTGGCCAACGTGAGATTTGGTGAGCTCGCCACAGGTGTGGCTGCGATAAGGGTGCATTTTGGTTCAGCCCTGAAAATGGCGGGAAACTTGGGATGTTCGGCACAGGCCGGACCCGGTTCTGGTGGCCGAAAAGCGCATGGGACAGGTGATTTGTCAAGGTCTGCCTCTCCACCCATCGCGCCCTCGGGGCCTTGGGATCGGCTGCAAGGGGGCGACACAGGGGCCCGATTGCGCTATAGGGGCAGCATGGAAATTATCACTCGTACCGAGGGGCTCCAAAAGGCCTGCGTCGCGCTCTCAAAAGCCGCCTACATTACCGTTGATACAGAATTTATGCGGGATTCGACCTATTGGCCGAAACTCTGCCTCATCCAGGTGGCAGGGCCCAGTGAAGAATTCATTATCGACCCGCTTGCAGAGGGCATTGATCTGGCTGCCTTCTACGAGCTGATGCTTAACCAGAAGGTCATTAAGGTCTTCCACGCGGCCCGACAGGACATTGAAATTTTTTACCATGAGGCCAGGGCTATTCCTGACCCGCTGTTTGACAGCCAGGTGGCGGCGATGGTCTGTGGCTTTGGCGAATCGGTGGGCTATGAAACGCTGGTGCGCAGACTTGCCAACGGCCAGGTGGATAAATCGTCCCGCTTTACAGACTGGAGCCGACGCCCCCTGACCGAGAAACAGCTCACCTACGCAATCGCGGATGTGACCCACCTTCGCAAGATTTATGATGCACTTGCGCGGCAACTTGCCGATGGCTCCCGGGTCAACTGGGTCGCAGAAGAAATGGCCGTCCTTCAAAATCCAGAGACTTACGCTTTACAGCCAGAGAATGCCTGGAAGCGCATGAAAATGCGCGTAAAAGGGCCCAAGGCGTTTGGCGTGTTGATCGAAGTCGCAGCGTGGCGCGAACGCCTGGCTCAGGAACGCAACACGCCGCGCAATCGGGTCCTTAAGGATGATGCTCTTTTTGAGCTCGCCAACCAGCAGCCCAAAGACGTATCGGCCCTCGACAGTCTGCGCGCCGTGCCGCGTGGCTTTTCAAACAGTCGCGCAGCCACCAGCTTGATCGAAGCGATCAAAACCGGACTTCACCGCGACAAGAACACCCTGCCTCCCCTCAAGGAAATTCCCGTGCTTCCCTCAGGGATCGGCCCGCTGGTGGAATTGCTGAAAGTATTGCTGAAAATGCGGAGTGAGGAACACAACGTTGCCACCAAGCTGATCGCAAATGTTTCGGACCTTGAACAAATTGCCGCAAGTGACACAGCCGATGTTGCGGCCCTCACCGGGTGGAGGCGCGAGATGTTTGGGAATGATGCGCTCGCCATCAAACGTGGCGAGCTTGCAATTTCAGCAAAAGGCAAACGATTGCAACTCACTCGTGTTTGATAAAGCAAGCAAGCCTTACGGATAAGGCGGGAAACCTCCTCACCGAGATATGCGATTTGTGCAATGCACCCGGGCCGCATAACCGATAGCCCACAGAGACGCCTCATCTCATCCGTGGTAACGCACTGATGGTTTCACTTTCAGGGTTTTAGCCAATGCGGCTAGCCGCTTTTCCACGACTTCACCGACGAAATCCCGGTGAGTGGAGCGCACCTCAAGAACCAGCCCTTCTGATGTGAAGGACAGGCGGGTATGTGGCAAAACACCTATGCTTGCCGCGCATAACGTAAAGCCGAGCCGCAAAGACAGGCCCATCACACGCGCGCGCTGTTGCTCACCGTCATCCAACAGACCTTGAGGGAGGCCAGGAGACGTTGGCTCCCCTGCCCCTTCGTGGCGATGATACCCAACGCGGGCGAGATACAGGCGCTCACGATGCGTCACCCCTGATAGGGGTGCCAACAAAATCTGCTCCAACGCATGGGCCGCTCTGTAAACCGGGTGAACATACCACCCGATATCGGCAAGCGTGCAGGCAACCCGTCTCAACCGTTCTTGTGCGGGCGTTTCGTGCAGCCGTTCATCTGCAAACAGCGGGGCTGTCCAGTCGATCAATTCCTGGCTGTGTTCGGGAAAGCGGACAAGCCGCTGTGCAAGGTCCTGCGCTCCTGCCATAAGGGGATCGCGCTGCTTTTCGTCTTCAGGCAGGCGGTCGAAGAGAATGCCTTCTCGCAAGCCATGGGAGGAAACAACGATTTCCTTTATCTGCGTTGCTTCAATCAATCTGCTAAGCACAAGCGCGCCTATGGGCAATGCCCCGACACGGCGCTCAGAGACACCCGAAATTCTGGAGAGAGATTTCGGCCCCAGGCGTTCCATCAGCCCGGCAAGGTCCGCCACCTCGATTGCGGGCATCACATAGTTCTGAAGCACACGAAGCGGGTAGTCGTGCTGAGCCATATGAATGCGGGCGAGGTTTCGCCACACGCCACCAACTGCGTAGAGGGTGCGGCCCCTGCCCTGAGAAAGCCAGTCTACACCGGCCAGGGCACATTCAATTTTCGAGCGGGTGCTATCTGCCCCCTGATCGCGGCTTCCCAGCAGGCGCAACGGTCCCAGCGGCAGGCTCACGCTCTCCCCAATAGCGCCCCCCGCCACATTGACCAACTCCAAACTGCCGCCGCCAAGGTCGCCTACAATTCCATCCGCCCCGGGAATTCCCGACAGAACCCCCCACGCCGCATACCTGGCTTCCTGTGTTCCGGACAAAAGGCGTATGGGGCGGCCAACTATCTGTTCCACCATGCCCCTGAAATCTGCGCCATCATCAGCATCACGAACCGCCGCAGTTGCTACAATTTCAATTTGTCTGACGTTCATTTGAACGAGCAAAACGGTAAAGCGTTTCAGTGCAACAAACGCTCTTTCTCTTCCCTCGGGGTCCAGCCTGCCTGTCTCGTTCAAGCAAGCGCCAAGCCCGGCCAGAACCTTCTCATTGAATATCGGGACGGGGTTTCGTTTTGCGCCTTCATAAATCACCAGGCGGACTGAGTTTGAGCCAATATCAATAATGCCAAAGGGGTCGGTTGAGCGCACTGGTGCTGCACTCATACCCTGCCGTACCCGTGTGCCGCTCTCCTGCATCAGGCTCATCATTTCTGCACGAAAGAAAGATCAACGGTGGGTGGATCATTTTGTTCCAGAGACTTGCCCCGACCCGACAGGCTTGCATTATTCATGAAATAGGTATGGGCACTGAACGGCTCCACGCCTTCCTGTCTCTCAATACGTCGATAACTTCCATCCGGCATCATGTTCCAGCTCTGCTCGTTGTCGCGCAAATTGGCAACCATGATCTGATCCAGAATTTGGTCATGAACCGTCGGATTGTTGACAGGTACCAGAATTTCCACCCGCCTGTCCAGATTGCGCGGCATCCAGTCCGCCGATGAAAAATATACTTTTGCATCATCCGATGGTAGCCCTGCGCCATCCCCGAAACAAAATATCCGGGAATGTTCCAAAAACCGCCCGACAATGCTCTTTACCCTGATGTTTTCAGAGAGACCCGGAACACCGGCGCGCAGACAACAAATACCGCGAACAATCAGATCAATCTGCACGCCGGCCTGACTGGCTGCATAGAGCGCATCAATGATAATCGGGTCGACAAGAGAATTGACCTTCACCCAGATAGCAGCGGGTTTTCCCTCCCGCGCAAATTTCATCTCCGCTTGAATATGATCAAACAATCGCGCCCTCAGGTTTTTTGGGGACATAGCCAACTGCTCAAGCTGCTCCGGTTCCGCGTAGCCCGTCAGGTAGTTGAATATCTGCGTAACATCGCGCCCGATCTCCGGGTCGTCAGTGAACATGGAAAGGTCTGTGTAAACCTTGGCGGTGATGGGATGGTAGTTACCCGTACCCAGATGTACATAAGAACGCAGGCTTCCCCCTTCACGGCGCACAACCAGGCTCATTTTGGCATGGGTTTTCAACTCGATAAAACCAAACACAACCTGCACCCCCGCCCGCTCCAGATTTCTGGCCCAGACGATATTTGCGGCTTCGTCAAAACGCGCCTTCAGCTCCACCAGAGCCGTCACTGACTTTCCTGCTTCGGCGGCTTCTATCAAGGCCTGAATGATGGGAGAGTCTTTTGATGTACGGTACAGCGTCTGCTTAATGGCCACGACATCCGCGTCAGCCGCTGCCTGCCGGATGAACTGCACAACAACGTCAAAACTTTCATACGGATGATGAACGACAAAGTCTTTCGCCCGAATGGCCGCAAAACAGTCGCCCCCGAAATCACGAACCCGTTCGGGAAAGCGAGCATTATAGGGAAGAAATTTCAGGTCAGGAAAACCTTCAACGATCAACTGATCGGTTTGAGCAAGCCCGATCAAACCATCCACCAGGACAGTCTCATGGTCTTCAACTTCCAGCGCGCTAATCACCAGGTTGCGCAAACGTTCGGGCGTTGATGTTTCCATTTTCAGGCGGATCACCCTCCCCCGCCGTCGTCGTTTCAGGGCTGATTCGTAATAGCGAACAAGGTCTTCCGCCTCCTCCTCGATTTCAATGTCGCTGTCGCGCAAAACACGAAATGCTCCCTCGCCAACAAGTTCGTAGCCAGGAAAAAGACGGTTAAGAAAAAGCCGGATCATATTTTCAAGGCTCAGGAAACGGAGAACCCCGTCCCCATCAGTTTCCAGGGGAAGTTTGACGAAACGCTCAATCTGATGAGGTATCGGTAACAATGCATTCATGACCTTACCGTCGCTCACACGGCTAAACTGCAAGGCCAGACAAAAACCCAGATTTGGAATGAAGGGAAACGGGTGTGCCGGATCAATGGCAAGGGGCGTCAGGACCGGAAACACCTGTTCCAGAAACTGCGTTTCAAGCCAGGAAAACTCATCGGCGGTTACTTCATCAACGTCAATCACTGCTATTTTTTGGTCTCGCAACTCCGTGCGTAATATATTCCACTGGCGTTGCTGCTCAACCATCAGAGCGTTTGCTGCATCGTTCAGCTTTACAAGTTGCTGAACGGCAGTCAGACCGTCCTGACTGCGGGTTTCCACCCCGGCACGCACCTGACCGCGCAGGCCGGCGACGCGCACCATATAAAACTCATCCAGATTGCTCGCCGAAATGGACAGAAACTGGAGACGCTCCAGCAGGGGATGGTTACGATTGTCCGCCTCTTCCAGAACGCGCTTGTTGAAGGCGAGCCACGACAGCTCCCGGTTTATGAAACGCTCCGACGAACGGATGTCAATCGGCGCAGGAGCAACATCTGTGTCCAAGGGGGAGGAAGGCGAAATATGCGATGTGCTCATGGGTGCATCTCGATTTGGCTCAAAGGTCGCGCCCTGTCCCGGGCTTCGTGCAGGTTCCGGCTCATTCAGGTTCCCGCTCATTCAATTTTTAGGAGTGCTTCCCCACCGGGCACCCTTTTCTTAACGTACGTCAAATTTGTAACCGAGTCATGACGGTGAGGAGAGATGTTTCAGGACATTCGCCACCAAAGGCACCGTAATGCGCCTTTTTCCTGCAAGGGCTGCTTTATCGATCTCTCCAACCAGGGTCCGTGCCGCTGCAATCGAACGATCCATATGCGAGGCCAGATACTCAATAGCGGCTGGAGGTATGGGGAGCTGCCGGTCCTGAAACAGTTTCTCCAACACCGCCCTGAGCAGCATATCGTCGGGAGGGCCGATCTCTGCGGTGATGGCCACGCGCAGCCGGGAGGCCAGGTCCGGCAACGAAATATCCAGAAGCGCCGGCCTAACCTTTGCCGTCAGTAAAAGATGTCCCCGTTCTTCTTTCATCAGGTTCGTGAGATGAAAAAGAGCCGTCTCTGCGCAGGCAGGTAACAGGTCTACATTCTCCAGTAAAACGGCCCCCGCTGCGCTCAAACCGGGCAGATCAGCATCGCGCAGGGCCTCTACGCTGATCTGAACTGCGCCGCTGGTCGCCCGCCATACTTCCCCCAGGTGAGTTTTGCCTGACCCCGAAGGCCCTATCAGCATGGCAAGGTGCGTCGGCCAGGCTGGCCACTGGTCGATCAATGCCACCGCAGTGCTGTTGGCCCGTGCGACGAGAAAATCATCCCGGCCCAGCGCTACCCGATGCGGAAGGTCGAACGGCAATTGCGCTGGTGTCACGCTCCGTCCTCACCCTTGCTCTCACCGCGATAAAGCGCACTGCGAGTATATCTGTCCGCCGCAAAACGTACGAACACACCCATCGCGGCTGCAACAGGCACAGCCAGCAGCATTCCCAGAAACCCAAACAAATAGCCAAAGGCAAACAGGGCCAGCATGACCCAGAGAGGGTGCAACCGAACTCTCCCCCCCACCAGTTTGGGGGTTAGAAAATTTCCTTCAACAAACTGTCCGATAACGAATACCAGAGCCACAGCGAGGATCCCTCCATAGTCGGGCCAGAACTGGAAGAAAGCTATGGTGACAGCAAGAAAAAATCCTACAATTGATCCGACATAAGGAATGAAGCTGATAAGCCCCGCGATGAGCCCGACGATCAATCCAAACTCAAGTCCGAGCAATGTCAGTCCGAGTCCGTAAAAACCGCCAAGTAAAAAGCAAACGGCACCCTGCCCGCGCACGAACCCTGCGAGAACTTCATCAATTTCCCGGGCCAGCTTGCGTACTGTATCCACATGATCGCGCGGCACGAGATCATCAATCCGGCTGACCATATTGTCCCAGTCGAGCAACATGTAAAAGGCAACAATGGGTGTCACAATCAGAAGGGAAAGAAGCCCCAGGACGGCGATACCCTGCTCCCATCCTGTTGCAAGCTGACGCAGAACCCATGCGTAAACGCCACTGTTTTCGCCCGACACTGTTGCGTGAACATCCAGCCCTGCATAGGCAAACATTTTTGCAAGATAGCCATCGCTGAAACCTGCAAGGAATTCGCGCGCGCCATCCACCAGTTCCGGGATTGCCCGAACAAAATTAACACTCTGCTCGTAGAGCAGGGGAAGGAGCACCATCAGCGAAACCAGGAAGACAGCGACACACAAGACGGTGATGATTGTTGTAGCCGTGAGCCGCGAAAGGCCCAAGGTTTCCAGTCTGTCCGCCAACGGATCAAGAAGGTAGGCAACTGCCAACCCAGCGACAAACGGCAGCAGAATACCGCTCAACACCCAGACGAGCAGCAGAAATACGATAAACCCCACGCCCCAGACCAGCGCCTGACGTTGAATGGTCATGTTTTTTTCCTTCCTGCTAACGGGTAGGGCAGATTAACGACCGGCGGCAAGATACCAATAGCCATCCAGATCAGTGAGGGAGAGGTTGTGCTGGGCAAGGTTCAGATCCAGCGTGTCAACGGTTCCCACGTAATCCAGCTCAACCTGCGCGCCCTCGGTTGAAACCGCTACAATGGTGATGTTCTTTATCAACGGGATCCGGGCAAGCCGTCGACGGATGGTCTGCCATTCGCCCAGTGAACGATAGGCGACGGAGGCAGACAGAACGGCCCGCTCCCCAGAACGTACAATGCTTTCGCGTTTCCAGTCCGCCTCGGCCTTGTCGATAAAGCGCGATGCCAAGCGATAGGCGGCGGTTCCCAGCGAGCCCGCGCCGTTTTCACGACCAGACCAGGTCTTGGGGGCCGCACCACCGACGGGGTAAGTCACAAACCGGCTGGAGAGACTTCCTGGTTCATCCCCCACGCTTGCATGGGCAATAATCACCTTGTCAGCCCTGTAGCGTGCAGCCATGGCGGCAAGTGCCGGCCTGTCGCCTGAAAGGGCCTGTTGCACGGTGAGCGTTGTCATGTCCGCGATGTCCCCCAGCGGAACCACCATGGGGGTCAGTCCGTTCTCCAGATCAGTGAGCGCCCAGGCGGCTGTCCATGTGTTGCCCTCGTCCCAGAGCCGGTCGCCCGTTTCATCTGTCAAAATGGGTACCAGAACGGCGGCTCGAGCAGGGCTTTCGGAAAAAGGAATGCCTCGTGCACTCAGCAGGCTCCGAACTGCGCCGGCCTGAAACCGCACGCTCAGAGTGGCCAGATAGTGTGTCGCCGAGCGCCTCTCGTTAGCAACCTGGAACGACCGGACCATGCTTTGGGCCGTTGGGCCGTCAATGGATGGCAAACGCCCCCAATCTTCCTTCAATGTGAGGCGTTTCATCAGTCTTTCAAGGGCTCGGCGTTCACCCGCCTGAACTGCAATATCACGGGCGGCCGTGGCGCTCTCGGCTTTTGCATCCACGGAAACACGCGTAATCGTAAAGACATCCCCAGCGCTCGCGGGTGCGCCAAACCCGAGGGAAAGAGCCAAAACCCAAAAAATCGCCCGTGTTACGGCAAAAAAACCACCGCCGCTCACCTGCCGTTTGATACGCTGCCGTTTCATACTCTGCCGTTTCCTGGTCCAGGCCCCGGTGCCGCCTGGCATCCGGGAACATCTTTTGGAGGGTGCCTTTCCGGCTGACCCCTGGAGCGGCAATTTACATCATTGCAGCCGCCTCATGAAGTGTTCTCCTCGCCAAAGTCGCAAGTTCTCTCCACATCGCCCGAACTTTGGCTGGGTTGTACGTTCACTTTGTCCATGAAGGGCATATGGGGTTGCATATGAGGTCGTTTTGGGGTGTTTAGGCGTGTCTTTCACGGTGTCCGCCGTCCCGATTCCACCTTCACGCCCGATCAGGTGACAGAGTTTATGAGCAAACCGCCCGTTAAGCGTCCCAACCGCTATACCTACCGCGATGCAGGTGTCGATATTGATGCCGGAAACGCGCTGATAAAGGCCATTGCCCCCCTGGCCCTGGCCACGGCCAGACCCGGGGCGGATGCTACTTTGGGCGGCTTTGGCGGCTTTTTCGATCTGAAAGCAGCGGGCTTCAAAGACCCGCTCCTGGTTGCCGCCAATGACGGGGTGGGAACGAAACTAAAGATCGCCATCGACAGCAACCGTCACGACACAGTCGGCATTGATCTGGTGGCCATGTGTGTCAACGACCTGATTGTTCAAGGCGCTGAGCCTTTGTTCTTTCTCGATTACTTTGCCACCGGCAAGCTCGACCTGGGTGTTGCGGAGGCTGTGATTGCGGGTATAGCCAAGGGCTGCGAGATGAGCGGCGCGGCACTGATCGGCGGGGAGACCGCTGAGATGCCCGGCATGTATGCGCCGGGCGATTATGATCTTGCAGGGTTTTCTGTTGGCGGTGTCGAGCGCGACGCGGTTTTGCCCCGACCCGACATCGGACCGGGCGATGTCCTGCTGGGCCTTGCCTCCAGCGGTGTTCACTCCAACGGGTTTTCACTGGTGCGCCGGTTGCTGGCCGATCACGGTATCAGCCTTGATATCCCGTTCCCCCCCGCTCCTGCGCGAACCGTGGGCGATGTTCTGCTGACCCCCACCCGGATTTACGTAAAACCTCTGCTTGCCACCCTGAAGGCCACAAGCGGCATCAAGGCATTGGTGCATATTACGGGCGGGGGCTTCATCGAAAATGTGCCGCGCGTGCTGCCTGATAACATCGCCGCCGATATTGACGGGACAAGCTGGAAAAGCCCACCCGTGTTTGACTGGCTGGCGGAACTTGGCGGCATCGATAATACGGAAATGGGCCGCACCTTCAATTGCGGTATCGGCATGGTCATTGTGGTGGACAAGAAACAGGCAGGCGCCGTGGAAACGGCCCTGACCGGCGAGGGAGAAACTGTGTCGCGGATCGGTGTACTTCGTGCTGGCGAAACTGGCGAGGTCTCTATTAGCGGCCTGTTGGGCTCAGGCGCATGAAGCTCGGCATTCTTTTTTCAGGTCGTGGCACCACCCTTGGCGCGTTGATCGACGCCTGCGCTGACCCGGACTATCCGGCCGAAATCGTCATTGCCATTTGCAACAACCCAAACGCTGCGGGTATTGCCGTTGCACAAGAAGCCGGCATTCCCCTTCAGATCATCAATCACAAGGAATTTGACAGTCGCGATACGTTCGACGCCGCTCTTGATGTCACCTTGAAGGAGGCCGGCGTGGAGCTTGTCTGCAATGCAGGCTTTATGCGTATCCTGACCGATGGGTTTGTGGCCAGTTGGCACAACCGACAACTCAACATTCACCCCTCCCTTCTCCCTGCCTTTAAGGGCCTGCATGTGCATGAGCGCGTGCTCCAGGCCGGTGCCCGAATTTCCGGCGCCAGCGTTCATTTTGTGCGCGCTGAAATGGATGAGGGGCCGATCGTCGCCCAGGTTGCGATCCCGGTGGAACAGGACGACACGCCCGAAAGCCTCGCAGAACGGGTGCTGGTGTGCGAGCATCAGATATATCCGATGGCTGTGCGCCTCGTCGCCGAAGGTAAAGCCCGCGTGCAGGGCGAACGGGTTATTATCGAGGGTGGCGAGGGGAGCGGCGTCACCAAGCCAGCCCCGCTCTTCGTTCCTGCGCTGGGGAAGTAAGAAGCCGCGCGCTTCGCCCTTACCCCTGACTTAATCGTGATTTTATCTAATCGTGAGTTTGGGCGGCACGGAAAACCCGCATGAAATTTCCGCCAACTACCTTTGCGATTTCATCTTCGTGCAGGCCGCGTTGAAACAGGCCGCCAACGAACCATGGCAGTTTTGTATAGGTTTCCCAAACCGGTTGGTAGTTAGCATCCATGTCCGTGCCCAGGCACACATGGTCTACCCCGACGGCCTCAATAAGTTCCAGCGTGCGATCCACAAAGCCTGCAAGGTCGGATATGCCGATGCCAGCGGGCCACGCACCGATAATACCACCGGCACTTGCAACCGCTCTGGCAAGGTCGTGCGATACAAACCGGGGAGACGAAAGCGCGTCGCTGTGAATGTGCGTGTGGGAAGCAATGACGGGCCGCGTGGCGACTTCAAGAGCCCCAAGCGCGGTCGCTTCGGAGGCGTGTGACAAATCGACAATCATGCCAACCCGGTTCATTTCGCGCACGACATCGGCACCGGCTTCTGTCAATCCTCCGTGACGAGGCTCTCCGGTCATGATGTCGCCAAGCTCGTGTGTTCTGTAGTGCATCAACGTGATGGAACGCAGTCCGTCGGCATAGGCGTCGGCCACCCGTTCCGCTTTGCCTTCAAGAAAGTCTCCTCCCTCCGCCGTCAGGATAGCGCCGATGTTCCCCTCTGCGCGCGCTGTTGCAATATCGTCGGGATGCTCAATGATGGCGACCAGCCCTTCCTCACCCAGTGCCTTCAAATTTCTCATCTGCCTCTGGTAGCTGCCAAAAGCTTCACCGGGTTCAAAGTCGCGTACAGCACGCAGGCTGTCAGAAACCAGGTCAAGTGTTTGGAAGTCAGACACGGTGGCAAATGCGCTGGCCGCCAGACCTCCTGTGCGCATGTCCGCCACAGCGTCTTTCTCAAAAGTGCCTAACTGTGCATAGAGCCATAGCGGGGTGGAGAGGTTCTCGGCATCGCGAACAAAAGTACGCCCCGGGTGTGCATGAGAATCCACCGCCGGATGAACCGCCAGAAATGCGCGTGCCCGTACAAGTTCTTCAGGCGTTAGATCAAAGCCGATTGGAACAGGGGGTTTTCTGGTCATCCAGAAGGTGCCAGCACCCGCCACCGCGAGGAGTGCTGCACTTCCCCCCAGAACATTGCGTCTTGTAAAACGTGCCATTAGGCCCCCCTGTGACATTGCCGATTAGCTCATGCTAATCGCGGCCTGCGCTTTTTCATAGGCTTCTGTGGCGGAGAGCCATCTGTCCTCGGCCTTGGCCATAGAGCGTTCGGCAGCGGCGCGGCCCTTAACAAGCTCAGCAGCGCGTTCCGGGTTGGTGTGGAAAATCGCACCGTTCCCCAGCCGGGCATCCACCTTCCCGATGAACGTGCGCGCCTTTTCTATGTCGACGGTGGCTGCTTCTATTTTGCGCTTAAGGGGCGCAATTTGTGCGCGTGCCTGGGCTGCATCCTGACGCTGCTGCTTCTTGCTTGTCTCAGGGCCTGCATCGTCGCTCACTGCTTCTTCCACATGCGCCATCGGGCCATTACGGCGTGCAGGGCTTAGCAGCCATTTTTGATAATCATCAAGGTCGCCATCCCAGCGGGACACCGTGCCGTCCCCCACCAGCCACAGCCGGTCTGCTGTCATTTCAATGAGATGGCGGTCATGGCTGATAAGAATAACCGCACCGTCGAACTCGTTAAGCGCCAGCACCAGTGCTTCACGGGCCTCAATGTCCAGATGGTTGGTGGGCTCATCAAGGATCATCAGGTGCGGCTTGTGGAAGGTGGCAAGGGCAAACAGAAGCCGCGCCTTTTCCCCGCCCGACAGCTTTCTTGCCAGCGTGTCGGCTTTGTCCGCGCCAAACCCGTAGAAGCCTGCGCGCGAACGCACCTGAGCCTGCGTGCCATCGGGCATCAGCTCGCGAAAGTGATCGTACGCCGACCAGTCTTCATGCAGTTCGTCGAGCTGATGCTGGGCAAAATAGGCAACCCGCAGTTTTTTCGATTTGAACAGCGTGCCCTCCCCCACCCGCAACTTGTCGGACAGAAGTTTGGCGAAGGTGGACTTGCCGTTGCCGTTGGCTCCCAGCAGCGCGATCCGGTCGTCCTGATCTATCCGCAGGTCGAGGCGCTTCAGCACCGGCGGCCCGTCATCATACCCCACGGTTGCATTGTCCATTCGGATGATGGGGGACGACAAAGGCTTCTCGGAACTGGGAAAATGAAATGGCAACATCCGCTCGGACACAAGGTCGGGGATCGGCTCCATCCTCGCCAGGGCCTTCAGGCGGCTTTGAGCCTGCCGCGCCTTGCTGGCCTTGTAGCGAAAACGCTCGACAAATTCTTCCATATGCCGCTTGGCATCTTCCTGCTTGCTCTTCATTGCCATCTGAAGGGCCTGCTTCTCGCGACGCACCCGTTCAAAACGGTCGTAGCCACCTTGATAGTAGGTGAGCTTGTTCTGGTGGAGATGTAAAATGCCCGTCACCGAGCGGTTCAGCAATTCGCGATCATGGCTCACGATGATGATCGTGTGCGGGTATGTCTTCAGATAGTTTTCCAGCCAGATGGCCCCTTCCAGATCGAGATAGTTGGTGGGCTCATCCAGCAGCAGCAGATCGGGCTCGGCAAACAACATCGCAGCCAGGGATACGCGCATCCGCCAGCCACCGGAAAAATCGGAGCAGGGCAGCGCCTGTGTCTCATCATCAAACCCCAGCCCGGACAGGATGGTCGCCGCTCTGGCGGGGGCGGCGTGGGCATTCATGTCTGCAAGGCGGGTCTGGATTTCGGCAATCCGGTTAGGGTCGGTGGCGCTCTCGGCTTCGCTCAGCAGGCTCGCGCGTTCGGTGTTGGCGGCCAGAACAGTGTCGATGAGGCTGATCGGCCCGGCAGGGGCTTCTTGCTCAACCGAGCCAATGACGGAGCGCTTGGGCAACGAAATACTGCCGGTTTCCGGCTCGATCTGGCCGGTAATCAGGCGCAGCAGGGTGGATTTTCCCGACCCGTTCCGCCCCACCAGCCCGACTTTATGGCCGGCTGGAATGGCGGCGGTGGCGCTCTCAAACAAGGGCCGGCCCTCAATCCGGTATGTGAGGTTATTGATATGCAACATTGTGATGTGTTCGGGTGATGTGCCCGGTGGGGCTCCTGATAGCTCGGCCAATTGACCAAAGACGCGTTTATCTATCACGCGCCGGTTGCCGATGCCACAACGCCCGGCTATAACCCGCGTAAATCTGGCCAAACTGGCTGTATCTGCTTCATCACCCTACCAAGGAACGGCAAATGGCCACTCAGCGCACCTTTTCGATCATCAAACCCGACGCAACAAAGCGCAATCTCACCGGTGAGATCATCGCCCGTTTTGAGAAAAATGGCCTGCGCGTCATCGCCTCCAAGCGGATACAGCTGACCAAAGAGAAAGCCGAAGGCTTCTATGCGGTCCACAAGGAACGCCCCTTCTTCAACGATCTCGTTGCCTTCATGATTTCCGGCCCTGTCGTTGTACAGGTTCTGGAAGGCGAAAACGCAATTGCGAAAAACCGTGAGATCATGGGCGCCACCAACCCGGCTGACGCAGATGCCGGCACCATCCGCAAGGACTTCGCACAGTCCATTGAGGCAAATTCCGTACACGGCTCCGATGCTCCCGAAACCGCTGCCGAAGAAATCAAATACTTCTTCGCCGCCGACGAGATTGTTGGCTAAGGTATTTGTAGAACTTGTTCCCTCTCCCGCTTGCGGGGGAGGGGTAGGGTGGGGGGAGCAGCCGCGGCTTATTGCACACCGTTGCCATCCAACAAAAAGCGTCACCCCCGGACCACACAACTCTGTCACCCTCGGGCTTGACCCTAGGGCCCACTGCGATCCGTCAATGCTTCGAGATGGCGCAAGCAAGCCAAAAGTCCTCCCCACTGAGGGGAGGTGGGAGCAAGGCTGTGATGCCAGCTTGTCGAGCCCAACAACCCTGTGTTGCACTATTGGTCCATTGTTCCCACTACCCGTTCGGGTAGGTGTGCGGTGGTTTAGTATTCACTAGTTTCCCCCCAAGTTTTTGGTTTTGACGGGGAGTTGGGTAAATGAAACGGCTTTTATCAAGTGTGGCGGTAGCGGCGATTTTGGGCTTTGGCGGAGTGACCGGCGCATTGGCGGGGTTAGGCGATCCATCGATAGCGGCTATCCAGGCCAGCTCTGCCGCCACCGCTTCCGGCGTGAGCACTGTCGTCAGCAATGGGTCAAACGGATTTCAAATCGTGACTCTCATTAGTGGCGGTACTGCTTTTGCTGTTATCGAATCCAACGCTCCCAATGTGGGTAGCGCCAGCAATGTCAACGCGTCCTACGGTGCGGTGGCAGATAGCGCCATCGAGTCGTTGTTTGCTAACTCGCCTGGCTTTAACTTCGGCATTCCACAGCCAAGGGTGGAGCCCCGCCAACTTCAGTTTATCATCGATGCAGCCAAAAATATTTGTGAGGATGAGATTGAAGACGAGATTGCAGGGATCGAAGACCGAATAGCCACATTATATGATGCTTCAGAAGATATTGAAGCTGAAGGGCAGTTTTTGCAGGATGAAATATCAGACCTCGAAGTAGAATTTTCTCGCTTTAGACAAACTGCAGAAGCTTTCGGAGAAGAATTTAACTATACTTTTACCCTTCCAAAAGAACTGGAGGAAACAAATGATAGAATTAATAAGGAACAAGCCCGCATAGATGCCAGCCTGGAAGTTGAAAATAAATTGCTGGCTGCAGCAAAGGAAAGGTTAAAAATAGCTATAAAATGTCCAGAAGGAGTTGGCTCATCAGCCGGTTACAGCGGCAGCATCACCCTCGACGAGACCTTCATCACCAGCTTTGCCGATGGCGACAACGGCATTCCGGGTGCGAGTATTATTAACGGTGTCAGAGGTGATTTTTTATTGGCCGACCCAGAAGCCGACAACCCCTGGGCGATATTCCTAAGCTCGAGCTTCGGCGGGCTTGATGATGATCGCACCGGCGCTGACCGG
>CAZNLO010000003.1:30912-69815 GCA_964573935.1 uncultured Parvibaculum sp.
AACGTTGCCATAGGCGGGAAAATACGCGTTGACCCCAAGGTAACACTTGGTATTACCGGCGGCTATCTACGTGGCGAGGTAACGTCCGATGCCAATGCATCAAGGGTCACCAGTGATTTTTTCTCCGCCGCATTTTCGGGTGATTATCTGTTGAGCGAAACCCTGACACTGGGTCTTGCTGCCACCTATGCAACAGGCGAAAACACCCTGGAAATTGGCGGCGGAACCGGCGATTTCGACGTTGAGGTGTTGGGTGTCAGCGCCTCGCTCTCCGGTTCGATCAAGCAGGGGGAATATGTCATCGCACCGAGTGTTTCAGCGAGCGTATTCCAGGTCCGGCGTGAGGGACATACTGACAGCCTTGGCGTTATTGTACCGGGATCGGAAATAACCCATGGCAATATCGGCTTTGGCGCATCGGTCTCAAGGACCTTCCTTGATGTGACCGGCTTTAGCTCAATCGCCCCGAGTGTTTCCCTGGGCAGCAGTTATCTCATCCGCGATGATTTTGACTCAGCACTCACCAGCGGTGCCATAGCCGAGGAAATCGGCCTCGGCGCCACTCTTGGCACCGGCCTCAACATACAGTTCGAGAACGGTATGGGCGTCAATATCGGCGGTTCCTACGGCCTGTTCCAAGATGATATTCAAGCATGGTCTCTCTCCGCGAGGTTGTCGAAGAGCTTTTGAAGGTACCGGGGTGCCATTTTTGTGGTGCAGAATGGACCCCGGATCAAGTCCGGGGGTGACGGGCTGAGGGATTCTTGAGTCGCAATTTTGAGGGTTCGTCCGTGAATATCGCAAAGAAATATGTGGATTGTGGCGACTTGCGGGTTTTCTACCGCGAGATGGGATCAGGGCCGACGCTCATCCTGTTCCACGGTGGCTGGGCAACTGGCCATATAAACTGGTCAACCAACTATCGTGAGCTGGCCAAACATTTTCGTATTATTTCACCCGATCATCGCGGCCACGGCAACACCAACAATCCGGGTGGCAAATTCACATCGTTTGGTCATATGGCATGGGATATGATCGGGTTTATCAAGGCACTTGATCTTAAACAAAAACCTCTGGTGATGGGTCACTCATCCGGTGCGATGATCTCACTGCACATTTCGGTGTTTCAGCCAGACCTGATTGAACGTCAGGTTCTCATTTCCATTCACCCGTATGTTGGTCTGTCAGACAAATACAACCGGGGCCAGGAAGCGTTTTTTGGCACCGATGACTATCGCCGTCCGCCAAAAAAATGGCGCTATATTCTAAGTCATCCGGTCTATTCACTGGCGCTCTGGTGGGCGCACCGCAAAACACCCTGGTATCAATTATTGCAAGCTGCATGGCCAATGTGGATAAAACCGCCAACACTTGAACGAGAGGATTACAACAAGATTACCACTCCCACCCTTCTGGTCATTGGCGACAGGGATGAATTTGGTACTGTTGAAGAGGCAAAGGAACTGGCAAACCGGATAAAAAACTGTCAGTTTGAAACCGTATACGGAGCAAAACACATGTTTGTTGTCGATGCTCCTGATGAGCTGCAAAAACGGGCAGTGCCATTTTTGTTAACCCAATCAACAATATAGCTCTTGCTCCGGTATTAAAACTTGAATAGCGTCGTTACCGGAGTTTCCAGTGAAAGCATATAAAAATTTCAAGGCAGAGCTGAGTTCCCTCAATTCTGTTGAGGAACTGAGAGACCGGTTTTCTGTTGCAATAAAATCACTGGGATACCACGGATTTGATGCATTTTCCGTCAAAATCGGCACCGCGGAAAATGCCGATCAGGATTGCAATCTCTTTGTCGGCGACTACGGTAAAGACCTTCTGCGTTCCTATGTGCACGATGGCTGGCTGCCAATGGATCCGGCCGTCGCCGAAGTCTCCCGAACCTCCAAACCATTCGATTATGTGGACTTTCTGCGCAACGCCCAGAAAAACACATCCGTTGTCTGGCAGCTTGGTATATTGCTGCTGAAAAACATACATCGCGCCTGGCTGGTGCCCATGTGTACGGTCAGCCAAATGCGCGGCATGACTGTCTATATGCGCGGCAAGACATCTGGAAATGAAGCGCTGTTTCAACAAACCGAAAGCGAAATACATCTGCTTTGCATTGAGTTCATGGATAAGTTTGTCAAACTGTCAAACAGGAAAACGGAAGTCGATCAATGGCATACAAGCGACTTCGACAGCAGCACCGTTAGCCAGCGCGAAACCGACTGCCTTCATTGGGCCGCGCGCGGTAAAACCAATTGGGAAATTGGGAAAATCCTCGAAATCAGCGAAAATACAGTTCGATACCATCTGAAAAATGTATTTGCGAAGCTGCACACCAGTTCACGTTCGAGTGCAGTAAGCAGGGCACTGAGTGAGGGAATAATAGAGCTATAGGAAACCCCTGCCCTGCTTGCTTTCCCTCTACTGCAAGCGGTCCCCCAACAGGCCTTCGGCGATCTGGGTGCGGGTGCGGGGGCCGTCATGGCCGACGATGATGGCAAGGTCTGGGTTTGCTGCTTCCAGGTCTTTCAACTCTGCCACCTGCGCGTGCGTGCGCGCTCGGTCCTCACCGAGAAACATCCAGCTTACGAGGTTGGGTCGCGGGAGAACGCGGTCGATGCCTGCATAGTTCCAGGCAACATCCCCGATGAAGAGGTATTCCTGCCCGTTCGCAAGACGAACATAAATGATCTGACTGCCCGGCGTGTGTCCGGTTGCCTCGATCAACACGATGCCCGGTGCCAGCGCATGGAGGCCGTCGTAGGCGAGTGATTCATAACCGTCCAGCGTGCCCACGGGATAGGTTATGCCACCCCAGGCTTCGGGCGCAGCTATTTGCCGCTGTGTGAGCTGTACCGTGTCCAGAAGCCCCGCCGCATCGGCATGGGCAACGACCCCGCCAATATGGTCGGGATGTTCATGCGTAAAGACAATCTGGCTGGCACTGGTGAGGGCGGCCTGCACGCGCGCCTGGACTTCATCATTGAACGGAATATCGTCCCCCCCCATGCCTTTGGCCTGCTCGTGGCTCATGGCGGCATCAATCATGATGTGTCTGTCCGGGTACATGATCTGATAGACGTAGATGACCATGGGGTTCGCCTCCCAACTACCCCCTGTAATCACTGCCGCCTGGGGAAAGTCCAGTGTGACCGGCGCCTCTGTGTTGATGGCAACCGGCAAATCCCCCTCAAGACTCGCGGCGAGGGTGCGCACCTCGTCCAGGTTGATGGAATAGAGGGAGCGATCCGGATCGCTTACCTGAAGCAGAAGAATGTAGTAACCCGCGCCCATAACAACGAGAATTGCGAGCAATACTGCACCGAGTTTCTTCATGGTCTTTCGTTCCCTCTGTTCTTTCTTGTGATCCGGCTCTTGTGATCTGGTGGCGGGTCAGGTTTTCTGTTCCCAACCGCCTCCCTCATTTTGCTGCCAGTATGTAATGTCGTGATCTGTGGCGGTCAGGCTTTTCCAGTGTCCCCGCGCCGCCGCCAGCGCTTCGTCATCGCGGCCATCAAACAAGAGTACACAACGCCGGTAGTTTTCAAGTTCACTCACCACGGCCCCATCCACCAGAAATAAAACATCCGCCTCGTTGGGGTTTTCCTCTTCCGCAGTAAGCGCAATGGTCTGCGCGCTCAGAGGTCCGTCTTCAGGGGTACCGTGTGGCAGAAAACTGTCATCCCGGTAGCTCCACAGTGCCGCGCACAAAGGCTCCAGCCGTTCGGCATTGCCCACCCGCACGACGGCCTTCCACCCGCGCTCCAGGCTGCGCTCCAGCAACGAAGGAAGCACCTGTTCCAGCGAGGTTTGTTGCAGGTGGTAGAAGAGGACTTCGCTCACTTTTCGTAATGATCCGCAACAAGGCGGTTG
Organism: uncultured Parvibaculum sp.; assembly: GCA_964573935.1. Lineage (GTDB taxonomy): Bacteria > Pseudomonadota > Alphaproteobacteria > Parvibaculales > Parvibaculaceae > Mf105b01. Next base: position 34,792 of record CAZNLO010000003.1, read on the forward strand.
AGCAGCCGCACACCGTACCCTGACCCCCAGCTTGTGTTGATGGCACTTTTTGGAGAGTTCATCGCAGTACCCGCAATATCGAGATGCGCCCACGGACGGGTGTCGACAAACCGCAGCAAAAACTGCGCAGCAGTGATCGACCCGCCAAAACGACCGCCAATATTTTTCATGTCAGCGAATTTGGAATTAATCATCTTGTCATAGGGTTCGCCCAGGGGCATGCGCCAGACTTTCTCGTTCTCCGCCAGGCCCGATGCGGTGAGCTGCTCGCTCAACTTATCGTTGTTGGAAAACAGACCTGCATACTCCTGCCCCAACGCGACAAGGATGGCCCCTGTGAGGGTCGCCAGATCAACCATAAACTTTGGATCAAAACGCTTCTGCGCATACCAAAGTGCATCAGCAAGCACCAGGCGGCCTTCTGCATCGGTGTTGATGATCTCGATGGTCTGCCCGTCGGCTGACTTTACAATATCTCCGGGACGCTGGGCATTTGCGTCCGGCATGTTCTCGACAAGCCCGATGATGCCAACCACATTAAGGGAGGCTTTTCTGGCCGCCAGGGCGTGCATAAGGCCGGTGACACAGGCGGCACCGCCCATGTCGCCCTTCATGTCTTCCATGCCGCCGCCCGGTTTCAGCGAAATACCGCCTGTATCGAAACAGACCCCTTTTCCGATAAAGGCGACAGGCGCGTCGCCTTTTTTGCCGCCCATCCATTGCATGACGACAAGCTGACTTGCGCGGATTGATCCCTGCCCTACACCCAGAAGAGCCCTCATGCCCAACTTGGCCATTTCCTTTTCGCCGAGCACTTCAACTTTGACCCCGAGCCTGGTGAGTTTTTTGGCGCGCGCGGCAAACTCGACAGGATAGAGAATGTTGGCTGGCTCGTTCACCAGGTCTCGTGCGAGGCAAACGCCATCTGCAACTTTTGCCATGGGAGAAAACACCCGGCGGGCTTTCGTGGTAACGGTCGACATGACGACCATTTTTCCCAGTTTCGTCTTCGCTGCATCCGTTTTTGTTTTTGTTCGGTACTTGTCGAAACTATAGCTGCGTAACCTAGCGCCAAACGCCAGATGGGCGGCGGCATCTTCCAGCGATACAGACGATCCTTTGATGGCATCCAGTGCAACCGCAACGGTCTTGTCTGCTGTCGCGCTCAGATGCCCTGTCAGAACTCCCCCCACCGTCTCAAAGGCCGCTGTGTTCAACTTCGATGCAGCTCCCAGACCCATCACAATCACCCGGGCGGCTGAAAGGCCTTTCGGGGCCAGCACCTCGACGCGCTGACCTTTGGCACCCTTGAACCCGGCTGCCTTGATTGCACGCTTCAAAGCGCCGTCCATCTTTTTATCGACGTCCGAGGCCACGCCTGTGAGCGCCTTTCCCTCCGCCACGAAAACAGCAAGGGCACCCGATTTGGGCATCGTAATGTCGGCAAAACTCACATTCATCTGGTAGATCCCTCGAATAGTCACTAATTTCTGGTAAAACAGTGAAATTCAACTGTTTCCCCGGTGGTTAAAATGGATTAACCATTCTTTCGCAAGAAGCAAGCTACCCTAGACTGCTTTGCGGGCCTAGACGAAACATGGGCTGGAAAGCCGGGGGTACCCTCTATAATGAAAGACAACCGGCCATGATGAGCGGCTTCACCCGCTATATTATAGGACAGGCAGCGGGACCCTTTCTGCTCGCATCACTGGCGCTCACCGGTATTATCTGGCTGACGCAGGCATTGCGCCTGCTTGACGTGATTATCAGCCAGGGCCAGTCGGCCGGCACCTTTTTTCTGCTGACGCTTCTGTCTATTCCCAGTCTGCTCACCCTTATTCTGCCAATCTCTCTTTTCATCGGGGTGCTCTATGCCCTGCATCGGCTGTACTCAGACAGCGAGCTGGTGGTGATGTTCTCATCGGGGATCAGCCGGTGGGGCGTCGCTGGACCATTATTGATGCTTTGCGGCATCGTCAGTGTGGTTGTTTTTATCCTCAGCGCGTACATCGCCCCTGCCGGTCTGCGCGAGGCCAAAAGCCGCCTTTATGAAATTCGCACAGACTTTGCCAGCGCCCTCATCCGCGAAGGGGCTTTCAATACGCCAACGACGGGGCTGACCGTCTATGTGCGTGAACGAAAGCCTGACGGCACGATCAAAGGCATCCTTGTCCACGACAACCGGGATCCTACGAAGCCGGTAACCTACACGGCGGAGACGGGCACACTCGTCACGTCCAACACACGCCCCAGGCTCATCATGTTCAACGGCAACATTCAAAGAGCAAACAAGTCAGATGGGGGCGACTCATTGAGCCTGCTGTACTTCGACAAGTACACTTATGATCTCAGCCAGTTCGCCTCCAGTCCAACCGACCGGTTTCACGAGGGCCGGGAACGTTATTTGTGGACCCTGCTCTGGCCTGACGCTGACGACGTATATGCCAACCACCGTCGCAATAGGCTGATAGCAGAGGCTCATGACCGTATTGCCGGCATCCTTTATCCCTTTATGTTGAGCTTTATAGCACTGGCGAGCCTGTTGTCTGCGGAATTCAATCGACGGGGCTATATGATACGGCTCGTCGTTGCGGCGGGGCTCGCACTGGGAGCCCGGCTTTTTTCCCTCACTGTGTACAACGTAACGGCCATACCCTTCGGCAGCATTCCTCATGTACCTGCTTCCTCTGAGCATTTGCATTTTATGTGCAGCCTCCATCTCAGGCGTGAGGTTTGAGCGATGGTTTGCCCATGCCGTGACAGTGGTACGACGCCCGATGCGAGGGGAGATATAAGGATGCATCTTTCGTGGACGTTCTCGCGCTATATCAGTCGCCAGTTTCTGGTGTCGGTTGGCGTTGCTTTCCTTATTTGTCTCGCCATCATCTTTCTGGCTGACTTTGTTGAAATCATGCGCCGTACTTCCAACAAGGATGATGTCGGCATTGGCATTGTTCTGTCCATGACACTCCTGCGATTGCCGACACTTGGGTGGGATGTCATGCCGTTTGCAGTGCTGATTGGTAGTATGGCCGCATTGCTGCGACTTAACCGAAATCATGAACTGGTCATTGCACGGGCGGCGGGTATTTCGGTGTGGCAACTCCTGATGCCTGCGGTGGTGGCGGCTTTTTTTGTCGGTGTCGTTGCCGTAACTGCCTACAACCCTATCGCGGCGGCATTCATTGAACAGTTTGAGAAGTTGGAATCCAAATACATAAAGGGACGCGCGAGCCTTCTTTCCGTCGCGCAAACAGGTTTCTGGCTTCGGGAGGCTGATGACACGGGGCAGTCCATTGTTCACGCCTTGCGCGGTAGTAGCGTCGACGGCATCGTCCTTCAGGACGTTATTATTTTCAACTATGCGCCGGACGGCCAATTCTCCGGTCGGCTGGATGCTTCATCTGCTGTTCTCAAACCGGGGTACTGGGATCTTGACCAGGTGTGGGTGACGGAATCTTCGGGCCAACCTCAATTTTACGATAGCTTCCAGCTCCCAACGGAATTACAGCCAGCGCGCGTTCAGGAGAGCTTCAACAAGCCAAGAACAATTTCATTCTGGGATTTGCCCAGATATATCGAAGTCGCGGAAAAAGCAGGGTTTTCCGCTCGCCAGCACCGGCTTTATTTCTACTCTCTCCTCGCCAGTCCCGTGCTGTTTTGCACGATGGTCTTCATTGCCGCCGCATTCTCCATGCGAATTTCGCGGCTTGGCGGCGTTGGCCAGCTCGTCATTGGTGCTATTTTCTCCGGGTTTATGCTCTTTTTTCTCACCAGGCTCTCCCTGGCACTGGGAAACTCTGGCATTATGCCAGCATTACTGGCGGCTTGGGCGCCCGCCCTCATTGCAATGCTTATTGGACTGTCAGTCCTTTTCCATTTGGAAGATGGCTGATAGACATTGGAAGTGGCCGACTGGATGAAGCGGCTGACTGGGGAGCGCAGAATTGCCGCGCGCGCGATTTGTTCCGGGGGAGCGTTTATGGCCGTTGTGCCAAAGAAAATTGTCGTAATTTTCGCCTTTATGGCAACCGTTGCGCTGAGCGCTCTCCTTTTCATGCCTTCCGGCGTTCGAGCGGCAGAAGCCGGTGCGGGAGGGGAAGTCCTGCTGCAAGCAGATGAACTCGCTTACGACCAAAATACAAAAATTGTGACTGCGACCGGAAATGTCGAGGTTGCTTACGGCGAACGCGTTATGACCGCTGATAAAATGACTTACAATGAAGAAACCGGTGTTGTCGTCGCGATCGGCAATGTCGTTCTGCTGGAGCCCACCGGAGATGTCATTTTCGCGGAGCAGGTGGAACTGGCTGACGAGCTACGCGATGGCGTTGTGCAAACGCTTCAGGTTCTGCTCGCCGATAATTCCAGGCTTGCCGGAACAGAAGCCGTCCGCCGGAACGGCAATACGACGGTCATTTACAAAGGCGTCTACAGCCCGTGCGACGTCTGCAAGGACGAGAGCGACACAACACCCTTGTGGCAAATCAAAGCTTTTCGGGTTGTTCACAATCAAGAAGAACAGCGCATTATCTATGAGGATGCCTTCTTTGAACTCTTTGGTATCCCGATTGCCTATTTGCCTTTCTTCTCGCACCCGGACCCAACCGTTGAGAAACAGTCCGGATTGCTCGCCCCTTCTTTCGGAAGCTCCTCCGATCTTGGGACTTTTCTCCAAATCCCCTACTATCTGGTCATCGCAGATAATATCGACGCAACAATTGCGCCTACATACATGAGTGAACAGGGTGTTCTCTATGAGACCCAGTATCGACACAGACTGGACAGTGGGACTTTTGAGATCAATGCGGCAGCTATCTGGCCGACAGAAGAAATTACCAGTACACCCGCGGAAGAAAACTTTCGTGGCAGCCTGTTTTCATACGGGAATTTCCAGCTAAATGACGAGTGGAGCTGGGGCTTTCGGACAGAGCTTACAACCGACGACACATTCCTGCGCCGCTTCAGGATTTCGACTGAAACAGATTTGACAACAACCGCCTATGTAACGGCTGTCGACGGCCCGAACCTGTTTACGGCGGAGACGTTTTATTTTCAAGGCCTGCTCGCAACCGACGATCCTCGCGCAACCCCCATCATTGCCCCCCTGCTCAACTATCATTACGAGCACCCTCAGAAACTTCTCGGAGGGACCGGAACACTTGATGTAAATGCCATGGTGCTTAACCGGAACAGCGGTGTTGATTCACGGCGCCTGTCTCTCGATTTCGGCTGGAATGCGGAAACGATCACCTCAACCGGCGAAGTCTACAAACTGTTTTCCAATTTACGGGGCGACATCTATCACACTGACAATGTGCGCCTTGATAATGGAACGCTCTCTGACCCGACGGCTGTTGCCCGCATCCTTCCTACCGTTGGCGCTGAATGGCGCTGGCCTCTTGTTCGCGGCGCAGGCAGCACGCGACAGGTCATTGAACCCATTGTCCAACTTATCTACGCGCCGAACACCGGCGACCGCGACGAGATACCGGATGAAGATTCATTGAGTTTTGAATTTGACACCACGAACCTGTTCGATGTCAGCCGCTTTGCCGGACTTGACCGATGGGAAAGCGGTTCGCGCGCAAATATCGGGGTCAAGGCATCCCTGTATGGCGAAAATGGCGGATCAGCCTCTTTTGAATTCGGACAAACATTTCGACTGCGTGAAAACAACACATTCGCTGTAACATCAGGGTTGCAAGATCAAGAATCTGATTATGTCGGGCGCATATCCCTCACTCCATCATCAAACTTTACGATTGACCACCGTTTTCGCCTCGACAAGGATGATCTGACTTTTCGACGAAATGAAGTGGATGCCACGGCCCGCTACGGAGCGGTTTCGGGGGGGCTGGGATACGCCTTTTTCGACGAAAGCCTGTCTGCAGCACTTGGAGAGCGCGAAGAACTAACCGGCTACGCTTCCTACCGATTTGCCGAATACTGGTCTCTGAACGGCTCCGCAAGGCGCGATATTACCGGCCAACAGACCTTAGCCAATAGTGTTGGCATCCAATATCAGGACGAATGCCTGACTGCCGGGCTCTCGTTTAACCAGTCTTTTACCCGGGACCGGGACATCGAACCCACAAACTCCCTCACCTTTACCATTGTGCTGAAACATTTAGGGGGTACTCAACTCTCAAGTGCGCTGGCTCCATCGGCCCAATAGGGCGACCGGAGCTGGGACGGTTGATCCTGACTGCGAAAATAGTATTCTGTCTGCGCGACTTGGAGGCTGAACCTCATGCGGCTCAGCAAACACCACTACCTATAAGAAGTACTCTTCCTGTCTGAGATGACCCAATTTGAGATGGCCCGATTTGAGATGACAATGATTTTTTCGCCTGCACGTCTGGTCAGGAGCGCGCGTAAGTTCAGTGCCCTTGGCCTGTTTAGCTTCCTGACAGTCGGCTTTTTCGTTGGCTCCGTTTTCGCGCCCCCTGCACAAGCTGCCGGCGAAGTGCTGGGGATTGCGGCCATCGTCAACGATGCCGTCATATCCCGGTACGATCTGGACCAACGGGTGCGGCTGGTTATGACGACATCAGGCATTGAGTCAACACGCGAAAATGTGGAACGTATCCGCTCTCAAGTTCTGCGCTCTCTGGTTGACGAACAACTTCAGTTGCAGGAGGCAGAGCGCCTTGACATCGTCGTTGAGGATGAGGATGTGGATACATCCATCGACAGCATCTCCGAACGTGCTGGCATGAACAGAGAAGGAATAATCGAGTACCTGAGTGAGAATGGCGTAAACGAAACGGCGCTGAGAACGCAGATCCGTGCAGATGCCGCCTGGAATAGAGTGATTAGCGCCCGGTTCGCGCCCCTTGTTACAATTGGCGATGATGAAATCAGCGAAGCGATGGACCGGATCACCACCGATGGCAACCAGGTTCAATATCAGTTGTCCGAGCTATACTTGGGCTTCGACAACCCGGCGCAGGAACGCGAAATGGCTCAGGGAGCGCAGCGCCTGGTCGAACAGATGAGAGCTGGAGCCCCGTTTACGAATGTCGCCCAACAGTTCAGCCAGTCTGCATCAGCAGGCAAGGGGGGAGCTATTGGTTGGGTATCAGAGAGCCAGCTCGCACCTGAAATTGCTGAAGCCGTGCGTCGCATGGGTGTCAACAACATCACGAGCCCCATACGCACGGTCAATGGGTTCTACATCATGATGCTGACATCGAAGCGACAGGGGCTCGGCCCCAATCCACTGGAGACGCGCTTCACGCTTATTCAGCTTATACTCCCGCTTGCTCCTGGTGCCTCCGACGCTGCGGTTCAGGCGCGGGTTACGCAGGCACACAAGCTGAGAACCGAGTTTAGAACCTGCGCCGACTTTCCTGAGCAGGTCGCCCGTATTCCCGGGGCACAGGCGAGCCAACCACAGGCGGTCACTGCCGCGCAGCTTAGAGACCCCATGCGCACAACAATTCTGGCCCAGGAAGCCGGAACCTTTGTGCCAGCAGGCCGTACGCAACGCGGTATTGAGGCCCTCATTATATGTGACCGTAAAGATGACCTTGGAAACCAGCCAACGCATGAGTCGATTGAAAACAACCTGTTCAATCAACAAGTCTCCATGATGGCTCGGCGGCACTTACGTGACCTTCGGCGCGACGCTGTTATCGAACTGCGCTAATTCCCAAACGGGCTGTAGCCCGATGGAGCATCCCATGCCGCCTTCTGCGCCCCTTCAAAGCGCACTTCCCCTGGCTGTAACCATGGGCGATCCGGCCGGTATAGGCGGTGATGTGACCCTGGCTGCCTGGACGCAGCGCCGGGCAGCAGACCTGCCTCTCTTCTTCGTGATCGATGACCCGGACCGGCTCACGTCCCTTTCCAATCAACTGGGGCTGCATGTTCCCGTCACGGTTATCTCCACGCCTGCGGACGCCCCCGCCGTGTTTCCCTCATCCCTGCCTGTCCTGCCTGTACCGCTCAAGAGCCCGGCAATACCGGGCCAACTTAATAAACGAAATGCCCCTTGCGTGATCGAAGCCCTCATCCGCGCTGTTGAGTTGGCCAAAGGTGGCGAGGTGGCGGGCATTGTTACCAACCCGATCCACAAAGAAACCCTCTATGCATCGGGCTTCGCGCATCCGGGACACACGGAATTCCTCGCCGCTGCCACCAATGGCGTGCCAGTTATGATGCTTTCCTGTCCGGGCCTGCGCGTTGTCCCTGTGACCATTCATGTTCCGCTTAACGAGGTCGCCGCTCTTCTTACCCATGATCTGATTGTCTCGCGCGGCAAAATACTTGCCAGGGCCCTGGCGCAGGATTTTGGCATCCCGCACCCGAGGATCGCCGTCGCGGCGCTTAACCCCCACGCCGGCGAGGGAGGCGCGTTTGGTACGGAGGAGGCTGACATCATCGCCCCAGCCGTCGCAACACTGCGCGCATCCGGCATAGAGGTCAGCGGCCCCTCGCCCGCCGACACGCTTTTTCATGGCGAGGCCCGGGGTCGCTACGACGCCGTCCTTGCCATGTATCACGATCAAGCACTAATACCTCTGAAGACCATCGACTTTGACCGAGGCGTTAACACAACGCTGGGCCTGCCCATCGTCCGCACATCACCCGACCACGGGACGGCGTGCAGCATTGCGGGAACCGGCAAAGCCAATCCCGCCAGCCTCATCGCGGCCTTACACCAGGCAGCTACCATTGCTGCGTACCGGAGCCCTGTTTCGTGACCGCGGCCGACGGCCTGCCCCCACTCGGCGAGGTGATCGAGACCCACGGGCTCAACGCCAAAAAATCACTCGGGCAAAACTTCCTGCTCGATCTCAACCTGACCGGTCGCATCGCACGCGCTGCGGGGCCCCTGCAAAACGTAACCGTTCTCGAAATCGGTCCTGGCCCCGGAGGACTTACCCGGGCTCTGCTTTATGAAGGCGCAAAAAAAGTGGTCGCGATTGAACGCGATGAACGGTGCCTTGCCGCTCTTGAGGAAATTTCCGACGCCTATCCGGGCAGACTTCAAATAATTTCTGGAGATGCACTGGCGCTCGACCATGCATCCCTCGTGTCCGGCCCGACGCGGGTTGTTGCCAACCTTCCCTACAATATCGCCACCCCCCTGCTCACCAGATGGCTGGAGGCTACCCCCTGGCCGCCGTGGTACCAGAGCCTGACGTTGATGTTTCAAAAGGAAGTCGCGGAGCGGATCGTGGCTGCCCCCCGCTCGAAAGCCTATGGGCGGCTATCTGTTCTGGCAGGATGGCGGGCACATGCCCAGAAAGTCTTTGACGTGGACAGGCGCGCCTTTACGCCGCCCCCAAAAGTAACATCTTCCATTGTTCATCTGACGCCGCGTGCAGAGCCCCTGGCGCCCGCTGAAATGGGAGCCTTGCAAGCGGTTGTGCGCAGCGCATTCGGACAACGCCGTAAAATGATACGAGCAAGCCTCAAAGGCCTGGGAGTCGACCCTCTCCTCCTCATAGAAGGGGCAGGCGTTGAGCCGACCGCCCGGGCAGAACAGCTTACGATCGAAGAATTTGCAGCACTTGCGCGCGCCTATGTGGCCCACAAACAGAGTTGAGAACTGAGCGCACCCGTGCGACATTGCGCGATAATTCAAACCCTTATATCAGCGTGTCAGGAACCCCCATGAAATCACAAGCAATCGTTGAATATGGTGCCCCTCTTCAGGAGATTACGGGCGACATTCCAGCACCGACGGGTACCCAGGTTCTTCTGAAAGTCAGCCATTGCGGTGTCTGCCACTCCGATGTTCATCTGCATGACGGCTATTTTGACCTTGGCGGGGGAAACAAGCTGGACGTGAGCCGGGGGCGCAAGCTTCCCTTCACGCTGGGCCATGAAATTAGCGGAGAAGTGGTGGCGACAGGGCCGGACGCAGAAGGCGTTTCGCCAGGCGACCACCGTGTGGCCTACCCCTGGATCGGCTGTGGCGATTGCCCCACCTGCCGACGGGGTGAAGAGCAATTGTGCAACCGGCCCCAGAACCTGGGCATTCAGGTTGCCGGTGGCTATGCAACCCATGCGATTGTCCCCCATCCGCGCTATCTCATCGACTACAGCGGCATCGAGAGCGGGCTTGCTGCAACTTACATGTGCTCCGGTCTGACGGCCTATTCAGCGATGAAAAAGCTCGGGCGTATAAGCGATGAAGAGCGGGTCGTGATTGTCGGCCTGGGCGGAGTTGGCATGATGGGTCTGCAATTTGCCAAGGCAATGTTAAGCGCGGCACCCATCGGGGTCGATGTTGACGATGCCAAGCTTCAGGCGGCAAAAGGCGCAGGTGCACACGCCACTTACAACCCAAAAGATGAAGGCGCTATCAAGCAAGTGCTCGCCGACACAGATGGCGGTGTTCCCGCAGCGCTTGATTTCGTGGGATCGGAAGCCTCCCTCAAGTTTGCGACTTCCATTGTGCGCAAAGGCGGCCAGGTGATTGTTGTGGGCATGTTTGGCGGAAGCTTCTCCATGCCTATCCCCATGTTCCCCATGCGCGCTATCACTATCGGAGGCTCCTACGTGGGATCATTGGGCGAAACGCTGGAAATGATGGAACTGGTAAAAGCCGGGAAAATCGACCCTATTCCAGTTGAGGAGCGGGCTCTCGATCAGGCGACAAAATCGCTCGATGATCTGCGCAATGGCGCCATCATGGGCCGGGTTGTTCTGAAACCGTAGCTTCGGGTAGTGCCGGCTCCACGGATAAGCGTGAAGCCGGCCTATACTGGCTGTGTGTTCTAAAGAGCTTGGTGCTCTAAAGGGCCTGTTGCAATTTCTGAACGAAAGCCCGAAGCCCCACACGGCGCTCCCGGCGCAGACGTTCAGCGATCAGGATGGCTTTCAGTTCGCCCAGTGCCTGTGCCACATCTGCATTGACGATGATGTAGTCATACTCCGCATAGTGGCTGATTTCAGCGGATGCTTCAGCCATTCGTGCGGCGACAATATCAGGCGGGTCCTGCGCCCGGGTGTTGAGGCGCTTCTCTAGTTCGTGGCCACTGGGCGGCAAAATAAACACTTTGACCAGATCGGCGGCGGCCCCCTCCTCCAGTTGCTGCGTACCTTGCCAATCAATGTCAAACAGCACATCATGCCCCGCAGCAAGAGCCTCCTCTACCGGTGCTCTGGGCGTTCCGTAATAATTATCAAAGACTTTTGCGTGCTCAAGAAAGGCGCCCTGATTGCGCATGACACCAAAGTCCTGCGTGGTGAGAAAACGGTAGTCCTTGCCGTCAATTTCACCGCGCCTGGCTTTGCGGGTCGTTGCCGACACTGACATGGTGATGCCGCTGTCATTTTCCAGCAGGAGGCGCGACAGGGTGGTCTTGCCTGCCCCCGAGGGAGAGGACAAAACCAGCATCAGGCCACGGCGATGTATTTCAGGGTCGTTCATTCGACGTTTTGCACCTGTTCCTTCAACTGGTCGATGACAGCCTTGAGATCAAGACCGATCCGGGTGAGCGCGGTGTCTGCCGCTTTGGCGCACAGTGTGTTGGCCTCACGGTTAAACTCCTGGCTCAAAAAATCAAGCCTGCGCCCGACAGGTTCACCTGAGGCAATCAGGTCACGCGCCTGATCCACATGCGCCTGAAGGCGGTCCAATTCCTCTCGTATGTCCGCCTTTGTCGCCAGGAGGGCCGCTTCCTGCGCCAAACGCTCTTCGGGCAAAGCAGGGGATGCGCCCAACAATTCTCCCACCTGTGCTTTCAGGCGAGCCCGAAACGCCTCTTCGCTGCTTGCAGGTGCTGCCTTTGCCTCGGCTGTCAACGTTTCAATGCGATCAACCTGCCCGGTTACAATGCTGGAGAGTTTTTCTCCTTCATCCCCGCGTGCGTTCGCCAACAATTTTGCAACTTCAGAAAAAGAGGCCACGACTGCGCCATGAAGGTCGCCCTGTTCTGCCTCGCTTTCCTGCACATCAACCGTCTCCAGAACACCGCGCAGCCCAAGAAAGCTCTGGGCGGTTGACGGAGAGAGTTCAACGCCCTCAGCGGCGGCAGCGACTGAAACCACCTTTGCTGCCCTTAACACATCGCCCAATACTGCCTCGTTCACCTGCATTTTGGAGGAGGTTTGCGCCCGGTCCAAATGCAATCCGGCCTGGCAGTTGCCACGGCGAATTTGCGCGCCCAGTGCCGCGCGCAAGGCAGGCTCCAGTGCTTCAAACCCCGATGGCAGTCGAAACCGGCAATCCAGCCCCTTGCCATTCACGCTCTTTATTTCCCAGTGCCAGCAATACGCGCCGTGAGCGCCATCAACGCGGGCAAATCCTGTCATGCTTTGAAGGGTCATGGGAAATGTGGTGCCTTTTTCAGTTTGCGACAAAAATCATCAATATCTGTGGTGCCGAGTATACCAGCGTCACGCGGCTACCGACGCCGCGCGCGCTCAATCTGACGCCACCTGGCGACATTTCGCTGATGCCCGCGCAGGGTTTCGGAAAAGGCGTGCCCGCCGGTACCGTCTGCGACGAAGAACAGTTCCTTGGTCTCCGGGGGGTTCAGTACCGCCTCAAGGGCGGCAACACCTGGATTGGCGATGGGCGTGGGGGGCAGGCCATCAATATGATAGGTATTGTAGGGTGTTTTGCGATCAAGTTCACTGCGGCGGATCGGATGGCCAAGTGGTCCTTTGCCATCGGTCAGGCCGTAGATAATTGTCGGGTCTGACTGCAAGCGCATGCCCCGATGCAACCGATTGATAAAAACCGCTGCAACGCGGGGGTGCTCTGATGCCAGCGCAGTCTCTTTCTCCACAATAGATGCCAGGATCACGGCCTCTCGCCTGGTCGCGAGAGGAACACCCTCCGCCCGCGCGGCCCAAAGACGGTCCAATACGACATCGTGGGCGCGCGCCATTCGGGCAATAATTTCAGCACGACTTGTCCCCCGGGTAAAGAGGTAGGTTTCGGGCAACAAGGCCCCCTCCGCCGGAATTTCGGGAACCTCACCGATCAATACCGGGTCTGCGGCCAGCACCTGGATAACTTCCCAGCTCGTAAGACCTTCCGCGAGGGTCAGGCGGTGCTGGATGGACTTGCCATCTGTCAGAATTGCTGCGATCTCTTCCATGCTTGCAGCCGCCGGTATTTCATACTCCCCGGCCTTGAGGTTACCTCCCGTGCCCGAGAGCTGAAGCGTCATCCGGAAGACCAGCGCGCTTGAAATCAGTTTCCTGTTTTCAAGCTGTGTGGCCGTTGCATTCAGCCCGGTGCCCCGTGCCAGCAGAAAAATCTGTTCAGTGGATGTTTGCCCCGCTCCGCGAAACTCACCGCGCGCATAGAAAAAAGCGCCCGCCGCCGCTGCCAAAACGAACATGACGCCGACAAGCCCGGTGACCAAAATCAGCCGGACTGTTTTGCGTCGCGCGGCTGAGCCTTGCGATGTTGAGGGGGCGGGAGATTTAGTGTCTCCGCTCAAGCGTCTATTTTTTTCATGACCAGCGATGCGTTGGTACCGCCAAAGCCAAAGGAGTTGGAAAGGACAGCATTGATCTCTTTTTCGCGCGGCTTATGCGGAACAAGATCCAGGTCGGTTTCAATGGATGGATTGTCCAGATTGATGGTCGGCGGGGCGATATTATCCCGCATGGCGAGAATGGAGAAAATAGCCTCGACCGCACCGGCTGCCCCCAACAGGTGGCCGATAGACGATTTGGTGGAGGACATGGACATGGTGTCAGCCGCGTCTCCAAACAGTCTGGAAACAGCGCCCAGTTCAATCTCGTCGCCCAGGGGGGTTGAGGTCCCGTGTGCGTTCACGTAATCGATGTCCGAGGCGCTCAGGCCTGAGTGCTTCAGCGCCATCTGCATGGAGCGGAAGCCACCATCGCCATCGGGGGCCGGCGCCGTAATGTGGTGTGCATCGCCAGAAAGGCCGTATCCAACCACTTCCGCGTAGATTTTTGCGCCGCGCGCCTTGGCATGTTCGTATTCTTCTAGGACAACCACGCCTGAGCCTTCGCCCATAACAAAGCCATCGCGATCCTTGTCATAGGGGCGCGAGCCTTTTTCAGGTGCGTCATTGAAGCCGGTTGAAAGGGCGCGACAGGCTGCAAAGCCCGCCATGCCCAACCGGCTGATAGCCGCCTCTGCTCCCCCCGCAACCATCACGTCAGCATCGCCAAACATAATGAGCCTGGATGCATCGCCAATAGCGTGCGCGCCCGTGGAACACGCTGTCACCACGGAATGGTTCGGGCCTTTCAGGCCATATTTGATCGAGACGTAGCCTGACGCCAGGTTGATGAGACGGCCTGGAATAAAGAAGGGGCTCACCCGACGCGGCCCTTTATCGCGCAACGCAATAGCTGCTTCCTCAATTCCCGGAAGGCCACCAATGCCCGATCCGATCATCACCCCGGTGGCGCATTGTTCCTCATGGGTTTTTGGTTCCCAGCCACTGTCTTTGAGCGCTTGTGCTGCTGCGGTCAGCGCGAAGATGATAAATTCATCAACCCGCCTTGCTTCTTTGGGGTCAACCCAGTCGTTCTGGATGAATGCGCCTTCACCTTCGCGCGGCACTTCACAGGCAATCTGGCAGGGTAGATCATCCACCTGGAATTTGGTGATAACACCGGCCCCGGACTCGCCTGCAAGAATACGCTTCCAGGTAGCCTCAACTCCGCAGCCAAGCGGCGTCACCATTCCCATTCCCGTTACAACGACCCGCCGCATAAGCTTCACTCCGCTACCAGTCAGACGTCCCGGTGGGCCGTCCGCCTTTGTGTCAAATCAATTAACTCTAGAATGCTTTGGCTCGAATGAACATCGCCGAAAACACTCAGAACCGGCCAAACCAAGTTCTATCAAACAATTTGCCGGGATTAAAAAAGACGTTTGCCTAATCAATAAAAGACTACGGGCGCATGCACCTAAGTGCAGCGCCCGCCGGTCAAAAGTCGGTTTTAGGAGCTCGCAGAAGAAATAAACTTCACAGCGTCCCCAACGGTCAAAATCGTTTCTGCTGCATCATCCGGGATTTCGACGTTGAACTCTTCTTCAAATGCCATCACAAGCTCGACATTATCGAGACTGTCAGCACCCAGGTCATCGATGAAGCTCGCATTTTCCTGTACCTTGTCAGCTTCAATGCCGAGATGTTCGACAACAATCTTTTTCACGCGCTCTGCAATGTCACTCATGTCTGTCCTCAGATCCTTCGTGTTCTCACCTGGTACCTGATACCTGGCTTGTAAGTACTAGCACCCAACGGGCACCGGTGACTGGCCTCGCGCCAACGCGCTTGGAATTCACAAATGCGGCCCCGGTCCTTCCAGAGGTCGATCCTCCTTAAGGACGCTTCGTGCCGCTTGTCGGCTGTTTTGGCCTCTTCGCGCCGTTTTCGCAAGTAAAAATCGCCGGTTGGGGTCTACACTTTTTTCCGTTGTGCCCGTTTCGGTGCCGCAATACATCTGCGGCCAAGCCCCTTCTTCAGAAAAAACCCCTAACCATCTGGTTTTTAAGTGCTTTCATATCATTACCATCCCGCCGTTCACATGAATTGTCTGGCCGGTAATGTAGGCGGCTTCCTGGGAGGCCAGGTAAAGCGTCGCGGCGGCAATTTCATCGCCGGTCCCCATTCGGCCCATGGGAATCATTGCATTGACCCGCTCCTGCTGCCCGTCATCGAGGCCTTGTGTCATCGCTGTCTGGATGAACCCCGGCGCCACACAATTGACCGTGATGTTACGGGAGGCCACTTCCTGAGCGATGGATTTGGTCATGCCGGTGACGCCGGCCTTGGATGCCGCATAATTGGCCTGTCCCGGATTGCCCATAGTTCCAACAACCGAGGTGATGGAAATAATGCGGCCCCAGCGGCGCTTCATCATGCCCCGCATACACGCGCGCGCAAGACGGAATGATGCGGTCAGGTTGATGGCCAGAACTGCGTCCCATTCCTCATCCTTCATCCGTATAAAAATATTGTCCTTCGTCACGCCGGCATTGTTTACCAGAATGTCGAGCTGCCCCATCGCCTCGGCTGCCTGTTTGGGCAAGAGGTCAACGGCTGCACTGTCGGCGAGATTGCACGGCAAGACATGCGCGCGTTCGCCAAGCTCTGAGCTAAGCGCCTGCAACGCTTCCTCGCGGGTGCCCGAAAGCGCAACCGTGGCGCCCTGAGCGTGCAGGGTTTTGGCAACTGCGGACCCAATGCCGCCGGAGGCTCCTGTCACCAGGGCTGTTTTGCCGGTCAGATCGAACATGAACATCTCCTTTTGCCGCTATTGGCATCCCGTTTAGGCAAATATGTAACTTAAAGACTTTCGAGGAAGGCCGACACATCAGCCGGCGTGTTGATGGCGCAACCGCTGATGCTTTTGTCGATGCGACGGGTCAGGCCCGTCAGCACCTTGCCAGTGCCAACCTCCACCAGTTCTGTCACGCCCTGCCCCCCCAGATACTTCACGCTTTCACGCCAACGCACCATGCCCGTCACCTGTGCCACCAGCAGTTTTCTGATTTCTTCCGGGTCGGACACAGCCGACGCGGTGACATTGGCCACGACAGGCACACAGGGTGCTTTCACGTCCATACCGGCAAGCGCCTCTGCCATCGCATCGGCAGCGGGTTGCATTAGGGCGCAATGGAAGGGGGCACTCACGGGCAATAAGATCGCGCGTTTAGCCCCTTTTGCTTTGGCAAGTTCTGCCGCACGTTCTACGGCAGCTTTAGTGCCAGAAATCACGACTTGTCCGTCCGCATTGTCGTTGGCCGCGGCGCAGACATCACTGCCTGCCGCTTCTTTGGCCACGACCACAGCGTCTTCAAACGATAGCCCGAGGATGGCTGCCATCGCCCCTTCTCCAACCCCGACAGCCGCCTGCATGGCTTTGCCACGGGTCTTAAGGAGCCGCGCGGTATCCGCGACCGAAAAGGCACCAGCGGCGGCAAGAGCCGAATACTCGCCCAGCGAGTGACCCGCCACATAGCTCGCCTTATCGGCAAGTGCCCAGCCGCCTTCGGATTCCAGAACCCGCATAGCAGCCAAAGAGACCGCCATCAGCGCGGGTTGGGCGTTCTGTGTCAGGGTGAGCTGGTCTTCCGGGCCTTCCCACATCAAGGTGGAGAGCTTCTGGCCCAAGGCCTCATCTATTTCATCAAAAACGGCCCTGGCGACCGGAAAAGCGTCCGCCAGTTCCTTGCCCATGCCAACCGCCTGGGAGCCCTGCCCCGGAAAGGTGAATGCCCGTGTCATGCGTCCCTGCCTGTTTGTTCGCTCAGACCGCTCCAAACCCCGGAAATACGGCCAATTTCTTGTGGCTACAGATACAGTCTCATAGAAAGGTGTCAAGCGCGGTGGAAGACCCGGCACGTAAGCACTAAAAGCCCTTGCATCAAGCCCTTTCCTGATTATAGTGCGCGTCTTCAAAGAAGCCCCGGTTGGGGGCTGAAGGAAGCGTCAGTTATCCCTTATCTCATAATCGTGAGGGGCTGGCAGGAGAGGTCTCCGCGCTTCCGGTGTCTCCGCTTCTTTGGTGCACCTTTAGAGCCTTCCAGGGCTCAAAGGGGGCTTTGCGCCGGGGCTTTCAAATGTTAGACGCGTTTCCGGACGAAAAATCGGTTTCCGATTATTTCTGGAAGCGCTTCTTGGAAAGGAAGGCTGATATGTCTCTTTATGAGCATATTTTTATTGTGCGTCAGGACGTAAGCGCACAGCAGGTTGAGACCCTGACTGAACAGTTCTCAAACATAATCACTGAAAACGGCGGTACAATTGCCAAGGGTGAGTATTGGGGGCTGAAAAATCTCGCCTATAAAGTGAAAAAGAATCGCAAGGGCCACTACCAGCTCCTCAACATTGATGCGCCACACGCGGCGGTTGCAGAAATGGAACGGCAGATGAGCCTGAATGAAGATGTTCTTCGGCACATCACGATTCGGGTGGAAGAGCACGAAGAAGGCCCATCTGCAATGATGCAAAGCCGCAATGACCGCCGGGGCGGACGCGGCGACCGTGATCGCGGGCCACGCAGTGGCGGATTTCGGGGTGATCGGGGCGATCGGGGTCCCAGAGAAGACCGTCCCCCACGCGATGAGAAAGCAGCAGCGCCGGCCACACCAGCCGCTGCACCTAAGGCTGACACGCCAGCCGCTGCACCTAAGGCCGAGGAGAAAAGCGAATGAGTGTTCCCCAAATTCCAACGCGCAGGCCCTTCTTCCGCCGCCGCAAGACCTGTCCGTTCTCCGGCTCCAACGCGCCAAAGATCGACTACAAGGACATCAAACTCCTGCAACGGTATGTCTCTGAACGCGGCAAAATTGTTCCCAGCCGGATCACAGCCGTGTCAGCAAAAAGACAGCGCGAGCTTGCTCGGGCAATCAAGCGGGCCCGTTTTCTTGCCCTGCTGCCGTATCTGATCGCCTAATCAACGCGATGCGGGTGACCGGGCCTCGCGGGGTCCGGTCACTCCCCTTTTCACCTCAATTCCCACGTTCTTTTTCGGAGCCTCTCCCATGCCGCCCTACTGGCTCATCGGTGTCGGTGCTGGAATTGCCGGGGCTCTCTTCTTCCTGACAGCAGGGACCGGATCGGTTCTGCTTGGTATCCCCATATATTTTGCAGCCCTGCCTGTTTTTATTGCCGGTCTGGGGTGGGGTTTTCGCGCTGCGTTCATCGCCGCGATAACCGGCTTTGTCGTTCTCTCCGCAACCGTAAGTTTTACTGCCGCAGTGGTTTTTCTGGTTGCCGCCGGTCTTGCGCCTGCCTGGCTGGTGCGCCTTGCCCTTCTCAACCACGCAGAAACAGTTAAACAACTGACCCCTGCAGAAACCGCCCGGCTGGCACGCAAAGCCGGGGGCAGCCCGCCATCCGCAGAAGTTACGGAGGGAGGGCCTGTTGAAACCCTCGCTGACACCGAGTGGTACCCGCCCGGTGCCCTGACGGTCTGGACAGCCCTTATCGGCGCAGGTGTTCTTGTGGTGGCCGGTATCGGCACCCTGCTTCTGGGGGTTGAAGACAGCCTTGAAGGGGCCCTTCGCGTGCTTCTGAAGGACGAACTTCTTACTGGCCGGGCAATTGAGCTTGTCCTGCTTGAGATGGGCCTTGACGCGGACCCAGAGCGCATCCTCAGCCTTATTGTCATTGCCCTGCCCGCGGTGGTGGTGTTGTTCTGGAGCCTGCTCACGCTGGGAAGCATGTGGCTGGCCCAGCTCATCTTGATCCGATCCGACAATAACCTGCGTCCGATGCCGGAATTGAGAGATATGGAGCTGCCGGGCTTTCTGCTGGCCTTGCTTGGAGGGGCTCTTCTGCTCTCTCTCATCCCCGGTCCGGCTGCCCAATTGGGGGGCGCGCTCATGATTGCGTTCCTGGTGCCATATTTTCTGTTGGGTCTGGCGGTAATCCATGCTATCTCGCGCGCTTGGATGGCTCGGATCGCAATCTTGAGCGGTTTCTATGTTTTGCTGATTTTTACCGGATGGCTGATTATTCCGATCAGCCTTATCGGGTTGCTGGAGCCTTGGGCTAAATTGCGCGCCCGGTTCGCAAGTGCTGAAGCCCTGAGGGGCAAGGAGAAAGATTGATGGAAGTGGTTCTTCTGGAGCGGATCGAAAAGCTCGGACAGATGGGTGATGTTGTACAGGTAAAAGACGGGTTTGCCCGCAATTTCCTGTTGCCACGGGGTAAAGCGCTCCGGGCAAACAAGATAAACCTCGCACGCTTTGAGACCGAACGGGCTCAACTTGAGGCACGTAACCTCGAGCTGAAAACAGAGGCAACAGCGGTACATGACAAGCTTGACGGTACCACCGTCATTGTCATCCGGCAGGCAGGGGATAGCGGCCAGCTTTACGGATCCGTGTCACCGCGTGATATTGCGCAGGGCCTGACAGAAAGCGGCTTTTCTTTGGAACGCAATCAGGTTGTGCTGGACGCGCCGATCAAGACGCTCGGTCTTCACAATGTCTCAGCGAAACTTCACCCGGAAGTAACGTCAACAGTCGTTGTCAATGTCGCCCGGACAGAAGAAGAAGCCGAAGCACAGGCGCGCGGCGAGGACATTAATGCCCTCGATGATGAAGATGATTTGGACGCCAGTGCCTTTTTTGAAGAAGACGCCTCTCCTTCGGATGAGAAAGAAACTGAAGAAAATGACGAGGACACACCTGCTTCCGATGAGCAGGCTGAGGTGCCAGCCGGCTGACAAGGCCAATATTTCTGTTGAAAAAGAGGCGCTTATGCGCCTCTTTTTTGTTGGGTATAATTATTTTCCAAACTGTTCTTGATCCTTGGCAAAATTCCGTTTTCAATAACCAGATTGTGGCCGGTCATTCTGGGGCTGCATGTGGACGAAGAGGCTTTGTTCACGTGCAAATGACAGTCGGCGGCTGCCCACATGCTAGAGAAATGCGGACAGCCCTGCCTGCCACCTAAAAACAGGAGGCTAAGGATGTTTGCGTTTGTACTTGACCGACTTATCGCCCGTGGTTCCCTTACTCTGGTAAACGCGTCGGGCGACGTCCGCCATTTTGGCGACGGCAATGGCCCTGCGATAACCATACGGCTGCACGAGCAGGGGCTGGAATGGAAACTGGGCCTCAACCCCTACCTGAAGCTCGGTGAGGCCTATATGGACGGCAGCTTGAGCGTTGACCCTCCTCACCGCATTTACGACGTGCTGGACGTGATCCTCTCCAATGTCGGGATCGAATGGGCCCATCCGCTGGCCAAAGTGGTCGGGCGTCTCCGACGGGCCAAAAGGCGCATCGACCAGTTCAACCCCATCGGCAAAGCGCAGCAAAATGTGGCGCATCACTATGATCTGGAAGCCGGCCTCTACGACCTCTTTCTGGACACCGATAAGCAGTATTCCTGCGCCTATTTTGAAACGCCCGAGGATGACCTTGAGACAGCCCAGCGGGCGAAAAAGGCCCACATCGCCGCAAAATTGAATATCCGTCCGGGCCAGCGCGTTCTCGACATCGGCTGTGGCTGGGGCGGTCTGGCGCTCTACCTCGCCAAGGAGACCGGTGCGCATGTAACCGGCGTAACCTTGAGCAGCGAGCAATATAAAATTGCCACAGAACGCGCGGCAGCGGCGGGCCTGTCCGCCCAGGTCGAGTTTCGCCTACAGGATTACCGCCATGTCGAGGAGAGTTTCGACCGCGTTGTTTCGGTCGGTATGTTTGAACATGTAGGGCGCTACCATTACAATGAATTTGCCGCCAAAATCCGCTCGTTGCTAAGCATTGAGGGCGTTGCCCTGATACACACAATCGGGCGCCTGGATGCGCCAGGCGCAACCAACCCGTGGATCGCAAAATACATCTTCCCCGGTGGATACATCCCCGCGCTCAGCGAAGTATCGCCGGTTCTTGAAACCAATGGGCTACTGCTGAACGACCTGGAAGTGCTTCGGCTCCACTATGCTGAAACTCTGAGGCACTGGCGAACCCGCTTTCTGGCACGCTGGGAAGATGCTGTTGCCCTTTACGACGAGCCCTTTGCCCGGATGTGGGAGTTTTATCTGGCGGGCTCCGAAACCTCGTTCCGGCACGAGGGCATGGTTGTGTTTCAGTTCCAACTGACCCGGGATGTGAACACACTGCCGATTACCAGGGACTACATCCGCCAATGGGAAACCGACCATGCCAGTGTCCCCACACAAAAAGTGGCTTCTGACGGATAATCCGGCAGCAAGTGCCTCACCCCACTTGTCCCCGCTTTTCACAGCTTGCGAAATTAGTTTGGTTAAACATCTCGCAGGTGCTTCCGCCCCTCCCGGGTTTGGCGTAAAACAGGGGCATGGAAAGTACCTTGCCTGCATATGATGTCGACCAAAGTGGCACCGAAGAGTACCGGGTCGCACCGCACAACATTGAGGCTGAGCAGGCATTGCTCGGCGCAATACTTGTCAATAATGATGCGTTCGACCGCATCGCCTCGTTCCTCGAAATCAGCCATTTTTACGAGCCTCTGCATGCGCGCATTTTTGAGGCCGTTGCAAAACTAATCTCCGGGGGGCATATCGCCACTCCCGTGACACTGAAAAGTTACTTCGACGCAGATGAAGCGCTTCAGGAAGTTGGTGGCGCACAGTATCTGGCCCGGCTGGCCGGGGCTGCAACAACCATCATCAATGTCGCCGAATATGGCCGCACAATCTACGATCTTGCGGTTCGTCGCGACCTGATCCGCATTGGCGAGGAGATGCATGTCCGCGCCTATGATGCGCCCGTCGATGACCCGCCTTCCGCGCAGATCATGGATGCGGAGCAGTCGCTCTATTCGCTGGCGGAAAAAGGAAAGTACGAAGGTGGTTTCCAGAGTTTTTCAGACTCCATGCGTGATGCCATCAGTATGGCAGCAGCGGCCTATGAACGCGACGGGGGCCTGAGCGGCATCTCCACGGGCCTGCGCGACATGGATGAGTTGTTGGGGGGGTTGCAGAAATCTGACCTCATCATCGTGGCAGGACGCCCTTCCATGGGCAAGACAGCGCTTGCGACCAACATCGCCTTTAATGCTGCAAAGGCCTACCGGGCAGAACATCATGCGGATGGCACTGTCGAGGTAAAAGATGGTGCCATTGTCGGCTTTTTCTCCCTCGAAATGTCGGCTGAGCAATTGGCGACCCGATTGCTTTCAGAACAGTCCCGAATTTCATCAGGCAAAATCCGACGCGGCAAGATCGACGAGCATGAGTGGCATCAATTCGTTGAAGCGAGCCGCGACCTTGAAGGTATCCCGCTTTACATTGACGATACGGGCGGGCTCACCATCGCCTCGCTTGCGGCGCGCGCCCGGAAACTCAAGCGGCAACGTGGTCTTGGGCTTCTGGTGGTCGACTATATTCAGCTTCTGTCGGGATCGGGCAGAGCCGGGGATAACCGGGTACAGGAAGTCACCGAAATCACCACCGGCCTAAAGGCCCTCGCCAAGGAGCTCGAAGTCCCTATCATGGCGCTCTCCCAGCTATCGCGTCAGGTTGAATCGCGGGATGACAAGCGACCGCAACTTTCTGACCTGCGCGAATCAGGCTCGATTGAGCAAGACGCTGATGTGGTGACCTTTGTTTACCGCGAGGAATATTATGTTTCGCGTCGGGAACCCAATGAAGGAACGCCTGAGCACCTGCAATGGCAAGATGAAATGGAACGTGTCTACGGCAAGGCAGACCTTATTGTCGGCAAACAACGCCACGGACCGACGGGCACCGTTCGGTTGCAATTTGAGGCCGCGATTACGCGCTTCAGCGATCTGGCGAATCGTGAGCGACTTCCTGATCGTCTGGAGTGAGATGGTTTGTCGAAGAAGCATGATGCCAAAATGGAGCCTTCCTGGGTGGATGCGGCGCGGGAGGCCGCTTCGGGAGGCACCCTTACCGTCCATCTTGATGCCATTGCCGACAATTACCGGCTGATCTGCACGGAAACAACGGCCCAGGTGGCGGCGTGCGTAAAGGCGGACGGTTACGGCCTTGGTCTGCGCCCCGTCGCACGGGCTTTAGCAAGTGCCGGGTGCACCACTTTTTTTGTCGCCAGTGTGGAGGAAGGCGGGTTGCTGCGCGCCATTTTGCCAGATGCGACAATCTACATTCTGAACGGCCTGTTCAGGGGGGCGGAACCCCTTTTTGCGGCTGAAAACCTGCGCCCCTGTCTGTCGAGCCTTGAGGAGGTTCGGGAATGGTCAGCTTATTGCGGCGGGCAAGGACGCAAGGCGGCGGCGCTGCACGGCGACACGGGCATTCACCGGCTGGGCTTTAGCCCCCGTGATGCAGAGGCCGTTGCCCGGCTTGCCATGACCTTCGATATTTCCTTGCTGATGAGCCATCTGGCGTGCGCCGATGATCGCCAGAACCCTCTCAACGCCGCGCAACGAAGCCGCTTTGAGTATCTGCGATCTTTCTTTCCCTTGATACCCGGCAGTCTTGCGAACACTTCAGGCATCTCCCTGGGCTCTGATTTTCACTATGACCTGGTGCGTCCGGGTATTGGACTTTATGGCGGCGATCCTTATGGAACCGATCGGGGCGCAAATGCACCTCCCCGCTTCAAGCCAGTTGTGACCCTGCACACCCGTATTATGCGGGTCTTTCATATTGAGCCTGGAGAGAGTGTGGGATATGGCGCAACCTTTGTTGCCAGACGCCCGACCCGCGTTGCTACCCTGGCGGCTGGGTATGCAGACGGATTTTTCCGGTCGCTTGGCACTGCGACAGGAGACGGGGCCTGGGTCTGCATAAACGGGCACAGAGCCCCCGTCATTGGGCGAGTTTCCATGGATATGATTACGGTGGATGTCACCGACCTGCCAGAGGGTGCGGCGGAACGCGGCGGATTTGCGGAGTTGATCGGACCCATGATGAGCGCCGGGGAAATTGGACGTGCTGCCGGGACTTTTAGTTACGAAATCCTTACCCGTTTGGGCTATCGGTATAAGCGGACGTACACTTCGAGCAGCGGAATCAGTTCCGACTGACCAACGAGAGAAATCAAGAGGGCACCTTCGTGAATCCACTGGCGGTAATTGGGCGGGTTGTTATTTCTGCGCTTGGCGAAACGGGACGCCTTTCAATTTTTACCTGGAGGAGCATCTCGCACCTCGTGCGCCCGCCTTTCTATTGGCGGCTGATCGCCCACCAAATGCTCCGGATCGGTTATTTCTCCCTGCCCGTCGTTGCGCTGACGGCCTTCTTTACAGGGGGGGTGCTGGCGCTTCAGATTTACCATGGCAGCGATCAGTTTAACTCTGAGAGCATTGTCGCGACCATTGTGGCGCTGGGTATTACGCGGGAGCTTGGGCCAGTGCTGGGCGGACTGATGGTCGCCGGGCGCGCCTCAGCAGCCATTGCTGCTGAACTGGGCACCATGCGGGTGACAGAACAGATCGACGCGCTCACAACACTTGCCACCAATCCGTTCAAATATCTCGTGGTTCCACGGTTGGTCGCAGCGATGATAACGCTCCCGGCACTGGTCTTTGTCGGTGATGTGCTTGGTATTTTTGGCGGGTTTGTCGTTGGCACCCAATCGCTTGATTTCAATGCCGGTGTTTACATCAAAACCACGGTAGACTTCCTTGAACTGGATGACATCACATCGGGGATGCTTAAATCAGCCGTGTTCGGTTTCATCATTGCCGTGCTGGGTTGCTATCATGGCTTCCACTCAAAGGGTGGTGCCCAGGGGGTCGGACGCGCCACCACCAATGCCGTGGTTTCGTCCTCCATTCTTATCCTCGCATCCAACTATGTGATGACGTCCCTTTTCTTCTCGTCGTAAGGCAGTCTCATGAGCTCTTCCATCCCCACAAATGACGCGAAGATCGAGCTGACAGGCATCGAGAAACGCTTTGGCAAGAAGGTCGTTCTGAACGGCCTTTCACTCACCGTGCCCAAAGGTAAATCTCTGGTCGTCATCGGCGGCTCGGGCAGTGGAAAATCCGTCATGCTCAAATGTGTTCTGGGCCTCATCAAGCCTGAAAAAGGCCGCATCAAGGTGGACGGCAAAAATATGCTGAAAGCAACCACCCAAGAACGCGAGGCCGTGCTCACCCGGTTTGGGATGCTGTTTCAGAATGCAGCTCTTTTTGACAGTCTGCGCGTGTGGGAAAATGTCGCCTTCGGTCTTATTCAGGGCCGCAACATGACGCGGGGGGACGCCAAAGAGATTGCTATTGAAAAACTGGCCCAGGTGGGGCTCACAGCAGATGTTGGCGAACTTCACCCGGCGGAACTCTCCGGCGGTATGCAAAAAAGAGTGGGGCTCGCGCGCGCCATTGCCACCAACCCGGAAATCATCTTCTTCGATGAGCCAACCACGGGGCTTGACCCGATTATGGCCGATGTTATCAACGATCTGATTGTGGAATGTGTTCGCGACCTTGGGGCAACGGCCCTGTCGATCACTCACGATATGGCAAGCGCTCGAAAAATCGCAGATTACATAGCGATGATCTATAAGGGTGAGATCATCTGGGCCGGACCCCGTGATGAAATTGACCGCAGCGGGAACGAGTACGTGGATCAGTTCATCAACGCGCGTGCGGACGGACCGATCAAGATGGATGTGTTAAAACCCTGATCTGCCACTTTTCGGTGTCCCCTTTTTCATAGGAACCTCATGGCCAAACCCCGCCGCCAATTTGTTTGCCAGTCATGTGGCGGCGTCACCACACGCTGGGCTGGACGGTGCGTCACCTGCGGCGAGTGGAATACAATCGCGGAGGAAGTCGGGGCAAGTTCCGGCGTTGCGGGTGGTCCCGCAAAGAAAAGCGTCAGCACCAAAGGGCGACAGATTTCCCTCGTCCCTCTCGCGGGTAAAACCTCGCCGACACCGCGACGCACGACGGGGGTCAACGAATTTGACCGGGTGCTGGGGGGTGGAATTGTTGCCGGGTCTGCCGTTCTGGTTGGCGGTGATCCAGGCATCGGCAAATCAACGCTGCTATTGCAGGCCATGGCAATGCTGGCCCGGCAGGGAGCCGGTGTTGTGTACATTTCCGGGGAGGAGGCGATTGAACAGGTGCGCATGCGGGCACAGCGCCTTGGCCTTGATGATGCCCCCGTGGCGCTGGGTGCAGAAACCAACATCAGAGATATTCTCGCGACCCTTCAGACAGACTCCACGCCTCACGCGATTGTCATTGATTCTATCCAGACCATGTGGACAGACGCCCTTGATGCGGCACCGGGAACCGTCTCCCAGGTTCGCGCGTCGGCGCAAGAGCTGGTCCGCTTTGCCAAAAAATCCGGCGCAGCGGTCTTCCTCGTCGGTCACATCACCAAAGATGGTCAGATTGCAGGCCCGAAAGTGGTTGAGCATATGGTGGACACGGTGCTCTATTTCGAGGGCGAGCGCGGCCATCACTTTCGTGTATTGCGTGCGGTAAAAAACCGGTTTGGCCCAGCCAACGAGATCGGGGTTTTCGAGATGGCCGAAAAGGGTCTTCTGGAAGTTGAGAACCCCTCTGCCCTGTTCATAGGGGAGCGGGACCGGGAGACCAGCGGAACGGCTGTGTTTGCTGGCATTGAGGGTACCCGGCCGGTCCTCGTGGAAATCCAGGCACTGGTCGCAAAAAGTGCGTTGGGGACCCCCAGACGGGCCGTCGTCGGCTGGGACAGCGGCCGCCTGTCCATGGTGCTGGCGGTGCTTGATGCCCGGTGCGGGCTCACCCTGGGGGGCCAGGATGTCTACCTGAATGTCGCAGGTGGTCTGCGCATCAGCGAGCCAGCGGCTGACCTTGCGGTCGCCAGCGCCCTGATCTCATCGCTTGGGGGGCTTCCCATCCCCCCCGACACGGTTATTTTCGGTGAAATATCTCTTTCAGGGTCGATACGCCCTGTCAGCCAGATGGAAGCACGGCTGAAAGAGGCAGAAAAGCTGGGGTTCAAACGGGCTATTCTACCAAAAGCGGCCGGACGGCAAAAACCCGCTGCCGGCAAGCTTCACCTGAGCGAAATGGAAGACCTGGGTGACCTCATCGCGCATCTCTCAACAGATTTGCCGGAAAAACAAAAAGAAGCCGCGCGCGAGGGATGATCCTGGCGAGCAAGAAAGCTAAACTCTATGATGAAAATCCTTTGTATGAGCGGTTCCGGTAGAGAGGCAGGGCTTTCATGACCCTTTTTGATATTGCTGTCCTCGGCATCATGCTTGTCTCCGGCCTGCTGGCCATGGTGCGTGGGTTTGCGAGCGAAATCCTGTCCATTCTCTCGTGGGTTGTGGCGGCTCTCGCGGTCCTTCTGTTTTACCCATTGTTTGTTCCCGTCATTCAGACCGTGATCGCCCCTTACTGGATTGCTCTCATTATTGCAGCCGTGGTCATATTTCTGGTCGTCTATGGGGTGATATCAGCCCTGACCTATCGCTGGGCGGAGCGCAGCCACGGGGGCCAGATAGGTTTTCTGGACCGCTCCTTAGGGTTTGTCTTTGGGGTCGCTCGAGGGCTCTTTGTGGTATCGATTACCTATCTGATCTTTATCTGGCTTGTTCCCGAGCGCGAGGATCAACCGGCCTGGATTACAGATGCCCGCCTGATGCCGGTGGTTGATCTTACCGCTGATATCCTGTCCGGCCTTGCCACCCGCCAGTCCACGGCCCCGACTGAACCGTTTTTCACCCCTCAGGGCCGAAGGACTGCGCCTGTCGCACAAGAACCACAATCAGGCGCTGACAGCGAGGATACGACGGGGTATAAGCCATCGGAACGGAGAGGCCTGGACCAACTTTTCGAGGCCACACAGGAATAGAGGATGGTCACATCGTGATGTCCACAGACTTGATGTCTAAAGCTCCCCTACCCGATCATGATGCACATATGGACCGGAGCAGTAACGATCTGAGTTCCGACACTCTGCGTGAAGAGTGCGGTGTATTCGGTATTTTCGGCCACAATGATGCTGCCGCGCTGACAGCGCTCGGCATGCACGCCCTGCAACATCGCGGGCAGGAGGCCGCCGGCCTGGTTTCTTTTGATGGTGACCATTTTCACTCTGAGCGCCGCTCCGGTCTCGTTGGCGACCATTTCACCAGTGCAAAAATCATGGACAGGCTTGTGGGTGCCTCGTCGATTGGACATGTCAGATATTCCACAACCGGCGCCACGATCCAGCGCAACATACAACCGCTTTTTGCGGACCTGTGGGGCGGTGGTTTTGCTATTGCGCACAATGGCAACCTTACCAACGCGCTGACATTGCGCGATGACCTTGTTCGCTCTGGCGCTATTTTCCAGTCAACATCAGACACGGAAGTGATCTTGCAACTGGTGGCAAGAGGTCGTCATGACCGAACCACGAACCGGTTTGTCGAAGCGCTGCGACAAATACATGGAGCCTATGCGCTCGTTGCCCTTACCAACAAAAAGCTTATTGGTGCGCGCGACCCGCTTGGTATCCGGCCCCTAATCCTGGGGGAGCTGGAGGGTGCACCGATCCTGTGCTCCGAGACCGTTGCGCTTGATATTATCGGCGCCACGTTCGTGCGTGAAATTGAGCCCGGCGAGGTTGTGATCTGCACCAAGGACGGTATTGAGAGCCTGCACCCCTTTCCCTCCGTCAAACCCCGCCCTTGTGTGTTTGAGTATGTCTACTTTGCCAGCCCTGACAGCATTGTCGGCGGTAAAAGCGTTTATGATGTTCGCCGCCGGACAGGTGAGGAACTTGCGCGCGAATCCCGGGTCGATGCGGACGTGGTAATCCCGATCCCGGATGGTGGCGTTCCGGCTGCCATTGGATTTGCCGCTGAAGCCAATATCCCGTTTGAACTTGGTATCATTCGCAACCACTATGTGGGGCGCACCTTTATTGAACCGACGCAACATATTCGCGCCCTGGGCGTTCGTCTGAAACATAATGCCAACCGGGCACTTGTGGAAGGAAAACGGATCGTTCTGGTGGATGACAGTATTGTGCGCGGGACCACGTCGGTAAAAATTGTAAAGATGATGTATGAGGCCGGTGCCAAAGAAGTGCATATGCGCATCTCCAGCCCGCCGATCCTCTATCCCGATTTCTACGGCATCGACACGCCTGACCGGGATCAACTTCTCGCTACAAAGTACGACCTGGAAGGTATGCGTACCTATCTGGGTGTTGCGAGCCTTGCGTTCGTATCCATTGACGGGCTTTACCGTGCCCTTGGCCATGACTGCCGCGACAATGAGAACCCTCAATTTGCCGATCACTATTTTACGGGTGATTACCCGACATCCCTTGTCGACCAACAACAAGACAAGCATTCCGCGCAGCTTTCGCTGCTCACGGAAATTGCCTGAGGCGGATAACACGAAATGACAGGACGTTTGCATGATCGCCTGGCGCTCATTACCGGTGCCTCACGTGGCCTCGGGCGCGCTGCCGCTCTCGCCATGGCGGCTGAAGGTGCGCACGTCATCCTTCTCGCACGCACCGTTGGTGGTCTGGAGGAAGTCGACGACGAAATTCAAAAGGCCGGGGGTAAAGCCACTCTCGTCCCGCTCGACCTTACCGATTATGAAGGGCTTGATCGCCTGGGCGCGACCATTTTCGAGCGCTGGGGCAAACTTGATATTCTGATCGGCAATGCCGGTATTCTGGGGCCTCTCACCCCCGTCGCTCACATATCCCCTGACGACTGGGAGAAGGCGATTGCAGTTAATGTCACTGCCAATTACCGCCTTATCCGATCACTCGATCCCCTGTTGCGCCGCTCTGATGCGGGACGCGTAGTCTTTGTCACATCCGGGGCCGCTCAAAAATGCCGACCTTACTGGGGGCCTTACTCGGTAACGAAGGCCGCGCTGGAGGCCCTGGTCAAAACCTGGGTGCAGGAAACCCTGCAAACTGAACTTCGCATAAACCTTCTAAGTCCCGGGCCGATTGCAACCAAAATGCGCGCCAAGGCAATGCCCGGTGAAGACCCGGCGACGCTGCCCAGCCCGGCTGACGTTGCGCCGCTGTTTGTTGATCTGGCGAGCCCCGACTGTACGCGCCACGGCGATCTGGTTGAGTTTGTCCGCCCGAGCGCTTGAGAGAACCGACCGTTGGGCTATCCCAGTTTCCGTTTTTTTGCTTTGTCGGAGTAGGGGTTGTTACCTCTGCGCATGTAGAGCCTGATCGGCACGCCGGGAAGGTCAAATGCCTCCCGCAGAGCATTGACCAGATACCGTTTATAGGATGTCGGCACCTCATGGGCCCGGCTGGAAAAAATGGAAAATGTTGGTGGACGGCTTTTTATCTGAGTGATGTAGCGCAGCGTAACGGGGCGACCTCGTGAGGCCGGCGGGGTGTGTTTTGCCGCAGCCACATCAAGCCACTTGTTGAGCCTGGAGGTGGCGACACGCGCATTCCAGGTCGTGTGGACCTCGATAATCTTCGGCATGAGCTTGTCCACTCCCCTCCCCGTCAGCGCGGAGAACGTCACGATGGGCACGCCACGCACCTGGGGCAAAAGCCTGCCAAGCTTCTCCACCAGGTCGACCATCACTTCCTGAGGATGCTCAACCAGGTCCCACTTGTTGACAGCTATCAGCAGCGCACGCCCTTCCTGCTCCACAAGGTCTGCAATGTGCAGATCCTGCTTTTCAAAGGGAATGGTCGCGTCAATCAGAATGACAACAACTTCCGCAAAACGCACAGCACGCAGGGCATCGGCCACGGAGAGTTTTTCGAGTTTTTTCGTGACCCGCGCCCGGCGCCTGAGCCCGGCTGTATCAAACAGTTTTACCCGGCGGCCATGCCATTCCCACTCAACGCCGATCGCATCGCGGGTGATGCCCGCTTCCGGCCCTGTCAGCATACGGTCTTCGCCCAGCAACCTGTTCACGAGGGTTGACTTGCCCGCGTTGGGGCGGCCGACAACAGCGACGCGAAGCGGAATATCAAGATCGGGCTCGTAGGGCATGTCGGGGTCGAATGCTGCATCGTGTGCACCTCCCTCGGCCACAGCTCCTTCAGCCTCCTCCGCTGCCCGGGCGAAGGGAACGAGAGCATCGTACAAATCGCCGAGGCCCTCACCATGCTCCGCCGAAAGCGGGAGAGGGGCGCCAAGGCCCAGTTCGTAGGCCTCCATTCGTCCCGCCTGCCCCGCGCCCCCTTCGCACTTATTGGCAGCGAGGATAAGCGGCGTCTGGGACTTTCTCAGTATCTGGGCGAAAAAAGCGTCCGCCGGCGTGATGCCGGCACGGGCATCCACCAGCAAAAGACACACGTCGGCCTCTTCAATTGCGGCCTCGGTCTGGCGCCACATACGGGCCTCCAGCGCATCGCCCTTGGCATCTTCCAGGCCAGCGGTATCAACAATTGTGAATTCCAGGTCCGCCAGGCTCGCATCACCCTCCCGGCGATCACGGGTCACACCGGGCGTGTCATCGACCAGCGCGAGTTTTTTGCCAACCAGCCGGTTGAACAAGGTCGACTTGCCAACATTTGGCCTGCCCACAATGACGAGTTTGAACGGCATCAGAATTGTGTCCCGGGTCTCCGGGCTTCCTTTGCCCATTCCCTGGCCCGGATACATCCCGGGCCAGCTATGTTTGCGGCATCGCATGGCGGTGCCACAGGATCACATACAGACTTTATCTCAGGGCGACAAGCCGGGCATTGTCTGTCAGGACATAAATCGTTTCGTTGGCGATGATCGGTGCCACAAAGACCCCCTCCGGAAGCTCGATCATTCCCAGCAGTTCTCCCGTATAGGGGGAGAGAGATGCCGCCTCTCCTTCAGACGAAACCAGGATCAGCCGGTCTCCTGCCAAAATAGGTCCGCTCCATTCAATGGGGCCATCGCGGTCTTCCTCGTCTTCAAAGCGCCGCAACTGATGTATCCAGCGGATGCGTCCATCCCTACGGGACAAGGCCACCACTTCTGCCTCAAGCGTCACCAGAAAGATAAAGCCGCCAGCCACCCAGGGGGTCTGTACGCCTGCAATATTACGGGTCCAGACCCGCTCGCCTGTGCGAATGTCGATGGCAACAGTCCGGCCAGAATGGCTCACAGCGTAGACGCGGCCCCGGTCGATGACCGGACGGCCTGCTATGTCATTCAGCTCCGTCAAGGAGGTGATATTTCCTGTACGGGTCAGACTGTCAGACCAAAGCTGGTTCCCGTTTTCGACCCGCAGGGCAAACAATTCACCAGATGAATAAGGTGCGATGACAATCGACCCGGCGACAGCGGGGGACGTCGCAGCGAGAATGCCAGCGCTTTCCGTGATCCCCCTGTGACGCCACAAAATAGCGCCATCTTCGGCACTTATGCAGATCATCTGATTATCAGAGGTGATGGTAAAAACCCGACCACCATTAACGGTCGGAGCCGAGCGGTAGGGCGTGCCGGCCTGTGTTCGCCACAGGGTTTCTCCCGACGCAGCGTCCAACGCCACAGCTTCCCCAAAACCCGTCGTGACAAAAATACGTCCAGCTTCAAAAGCAACACCGCCGCCCCGGCCTTCCTCCGCGTCTTCCCCTTCCGGTGTCAGCTCAACTTCCCAGATTTCCTGACCCGTCGTTGCGTCAAAAGCGCGAACGGTTGTTTCAGCGTCAAGCACATAGACCCGCCCCTCAGCCACTATGGGTGTTGTGGCCAGAATGGCCGCCCCGCCAGACCCTTCTCCAGCGTCCACACGCCACAAAGGGTCAAGTGTTCCCGATGCCTGGAGATGATGCATGGCGTTATCGGCATATCCACCGGGCTGTGGCCAGTCCTCGTTAAGGTAGGGCCGGGGCAACACAACTTCCAGACCGGCAATCCGGGGATCTACCTCCAAGCTGCGTTCCAGCGCCATTACAGAAATCCGTTCACCGGGAAGCCGCTCACCTATATCCGTGCTGATCAGTCCGGAAATCGCCTCACACCCAGACAGCGCAACCAACGACACAAGCCCAATAAATACTGTGCGCATACTCATCATTCAGTTGCCTCTGATGTTTCGTCCCGGGGGGCATTTTCGCCGTTCGGTGTTGCTTGTTCATCCGGGCCATCTGTTGCCGCTGAACCGTCTTCGGTTTCTTCCGGCGCACTGTCGAGCGCCACAGCAGCAGGTCTATGGGGATCAATCAATGCGATCATGACGTGTGCCCGGTCGCGAATACCTTGTGTTGAAGTGCGATCATCCACGATTTCCTGGAAGATATTTCGGGCGACTGTGTATTCCTGGGCACGGTAGGCGGCCAGCCCCAGCACTTCACGCGCCGGATTGCGCCATGCCTGCGTTGCCCCGGTTAACGGCAACAGACGCCCCGCGAGGTCGTCATAGCTTGCCCGCCCCACCAGGAGCGCACCGGCCTTGACCCGCGCCAAATCGCGCAAAATATCTTCAATATTGCTATTGCCCGCAACAGTTTCGTAAACGGCAATGGCACCTTCAATGTCGCCTGCCGTCGCCAAGCTTCCTGCTTCGCTCAAATGCGCCAGCGCCACATAGCCAACCGGCGCACCTTGCGCAAACTGCGCGTAGATTGCAGCGGAGTCGGCACCTTCCACTGTGGCCTCAGCGCCTGCTCTCAAAAAGGCGACCGCGGCTTCTTCGGCCTGGGAGGTCTTATAGGCATTCCAGCCAACCACCCCGCTGGTAATGGCAACAATGCCCACGGCCATACCGATCACATAGATCCCGTATTTGTCCCAGAGCTGCTTTGCTCCTTCACGGCGAATATCTTCATCAACTTCGCGGAAAATGTCGGCCAAAAAAATAGTCTCCGAATAGGTCAAGGCACCCGCCGAACAGCGGTTAGGGCGCGTAAAGTAGCGTTATTTCAAGGGCTTGCCAACCGGTCCTGCGGAGAGGATTAATCTGTCTTCTTCATGGCATAGGTGTGTTCTTTGGCAGGGAACGCGCGACCGCGCACTTCGTTCGCATACGCCTCCGCTGCCCCTGCGATTGCGGCCCCAAGCGTGGCAAATTCCTTAACGAATTTGGGGGGCCTGGGCGACAGACCCAGCATGTCCTCCAGAACAAGTATCTGGCCATCACAGACCGGTGAGGCCCCAATACCGACTGTGGGAATGTCGATTTCACGCGAAATTTTTGCGGCCAACGGCTCCGCCATCCCCTCCAGCACTACGCTAAATGCTCCAGCACAGGCGACAATACGGGCATCATTTTCAATGGCTGCCCAGTCTTCCTCAACACGGCCCTGGGTCTTGAAGCCCCCCATAACATGGGTGCTTTGGGGGGTGAGGCCGATATGGGCCATGACGGGAATGCCCCGTTCCGAAAGATATTTGATGGTTGGGCCCATGCGCGCGCCGCCTTCGAGCTTCACAGCAGTACAGCCAGTTTCCTTAATGACGCGGCACGCATTGCGGAAGGCGATTTCCGGCGCCTCCTCGTAACTGCCAAAAGGCATATCAACCACAACCAGCGCCCGTTCCGTGCCCCGCATAACGGCCGCGCCATGCGCTATCATCATATCAAGGGTTACACCGAGCGTGTTCTCCATGCCGTACATGACCATGCCCAGGCTATCGCCCACGAGCAAAAAATCGACATAAGGATCAACAAAGCGGGCGGTATGGGCGTGGTAGGCGGTTAGGGCAACGATGGGCGTCTTGCCCTTGTGGGCCAGAAGATCGGGCACCGTAATGCGTTTAACCT
>CAZNLO010000004.1:0-62386 GCA_964573935.1 uncultured Parvibaculum sp.
GACCGGGATGATGTGAAAGAAGGCGTGATTACCTACAAGATTGCCGCCCATGCTGCCGACCTTGCCAAGGGACACCCGGCGGCGCAGACGCGCGATGATGCGCTGAGCCGTGCGCGGTTCGAGTTCCGTTGGGAAGACCAGTTCAACCTGTCGCTCGACCCGGAACGGGCGCGCGATTTCCACGACCAGACCATGCCCAAGGAGGCGCACAAGGTGGCGCATTTCTGCTCCATGTGCGGACCGAAATTCTGCTCCATGAAAATCACGCAGGAAGTGCGCGAGTATGCGGAAAGCGGCATGGCGGAGATGTCAGACGCCTTCAACAATTCAGGTGCCAAGATTTATGTGGATGAGGATGAAGTGGATGAACTGAAACGCTCGAACAAGGTATTGGGCGGGGGGTGATATGAGTGAGGACACGGGAGGATTCTAGATGTTGGGACTACGCAAAAAGGCGGTGATGCCGATGCAGGACGCGGCTCTACCGGGCCGGAATATTTCTGTTCCGACGGCGCTCACGCATTTTATTTTTGAACGACCCTTAAAAGCGCCTCTGGCGCCGGGTCACGAGCTGGCCATGTTCGGGCTGGGGTGCTTCTGGGGGGCGGAACGCAAGTTCTGGGAACTGCCGGGGGTTATTCTTACCGCGGTGGGGTATGCGGCTGGCTTTACGCCCAATCCAACATATGAGGAAGTGTGCAGTGGCGGCACGGGGCACAATGAAGTGGTGCGGGTGACTTTTGATCCAGCCAAGTGTTCCTACGAGGTTTTGCTCAAGACTTTCTGGGAAGCGCATAACCCGACCCAGGGTATGCGGCAAGGGGGCGATGTGGGCACGCAATACCGCTCGGGCATTTACACGTTTTCGCCTGACCAACGCGCGGCGGTTGATACATCGAAGAAGATGTTTGAAGAGAAACTTTCAAACGCCGGGTTTGATCCCATCACCACTGAGGTTTTGGATGCGCCGACGTTTTTTTATGCGGAAGATTACCATCAACAATATCTGGCGAAAGTGCCTGATGGATATTGCGGGTTGGGTGGCACGGGGGTTCGCTGCCCCATTTGAACAGGCGTTGTAACAAGCGGGGGAACAGCGTAGTGCCCATGGTGCGGGCGGGCGTGGAGCCGCTAGTTCAGTATTTCGTCCCGCGCGGCACGGCGACTGTCTGCTTGTTCTGACATGGCTTCGCGCATGGCCTTTTGCAGCTTTTCAAAGGCGCGGACTTCGATCTGGCGGATACGTTCGCGGCTGACATTGTATTCCTTGCTCAGCTCTTCCAGAGTTGAAGGACTATCCTTCAACCGGCGTTCAGTCAGAATACGTATTTCGCGCTCGTTCAAAGACTGCATGGCTGTGTGCAGCATGTCGCGGCGTAGATTGAGCTCTTCCTTGTCGCCCAGTACGACTTCCTGATCGGTGCTTTCGTCAACCAGCCAGTCCTGCCATTCGCCGCCATCGGCCTCTGCGGAACGGATGGGTGCATTGAGGGAATTGTCCGGGCCGGACATGCGCCGGTTCATGTCGGTCACTTCTTTTTCCGTCACACCCAGGCGTGATGCGATTGTTGCGAGGTTTTCTGGCTTCAGATCCCCTTCTTCAAAAGCCTGAAGCTGTCCTTTGATTTTGCGCAGGTTGAAGAAAAGTTTCTTCTGAGCGGCGGTGGTGCCCATTTTCACCAGTGACCAGGAGCGCAGGACGTACTCCTGTATGGCGGCTCTGATCCACCACATGGCATAGGTGGCCAGACGGAAACCTTTTTCCGGTTCAAAACGTTTTACCGCCTGCATCAAGCCAACATTGCCTTCTGAAATAACTTCGCTCGTGGGCAGGCCATAGCCGCGATAGCCCATAGCGATTTTGGCAACAAGGCGCAAATGGCTGGTCACCATTTTCTCGGCTGCTTCGGGGTCTTCGTGTTCTTTCCAGCGTTTGGCCAGCATGTATTCTTCCTGCGGCTCAAGCATCGGAAATTTGCGGATTTCCTGAAGATAGCGCGACAGGGATTGCTCTGGCGTGACAGCCGGCATTCTGGTGTTCGTTGCGGTGGATTTTGCCATGGGACCCCCTTCATGTGCTGTGATGACAGCATCTTATGCCTTCTCCATATAGGAGGGGATTACGGCTGAAAAAAGGGCAGCGCCCGAAATTATATCTCTTCCAGGGTTTTAAGCAGGTCCTCCAAGTCAGGGGGGAGGGGGCTCTCAAAGCGCACTTTTTCGCCGGTTTCAGGGTGTTCAAAGCCCAAAAGGTGGGCGTGCAGGGCCTGGCGGTTCAATTGTTCGAGGGCTGTGCGGGCTTGCAGGGACAGTTTTGAGGCCCGTGTTCTCTGGCCTGTCCCATAAGTCGGATCGCCCAGCACCGGGTGGCCGATATGGGTCATATGTACCCTGATTTGATGGGTGCGCCCGGTTTCCAGATAGCAAGTTACCCGGGTCACGAGGGTCTTAGGGCTGCCAAAACCGGCTGCTGTTTTGTAGTGCGTGAGTGCGTTGCGGGCACCCTGGGCCTCCGGGGTCCGGGTGACGACCATTTTCTGACGGTTGTGGCGGCTGCGGGCGAGGGGTGCGTTGACCGTTCCTTTGGTCGGGTGCGGCTTGCCCCAGACGAAGGCGGTGTACTCACGCTCCAGCCGACCATCCCTGCCATGTGCTGCAAACTGGCCCTGGAGGGCCTTGAGGGCGGGTTCCGTTTTGGCAACAACCATCACGCCGCTGGTTTCCTTGTCTAGGCGGTGGACAATGCCGGGGCGCAGTTCCCCTCCAATACCTGTGAAGCTGGCACCGCAATGAGCGAGAAGGGCGTTGACCAGGGTGCCGCTGGGGGTGCCGGGTGCCGGGTGGACCACCAGGCCCGCGGGCTTGTTGATCACGATCAGGTGCGCATCTTCATAGATAATATTGAGCGGGATATTTTCAGGCTGGGGTGTTGCGGGCAGGGGGGCTGGCAGGGTAACCCAGTACGTCTCGCCAGGTTTGACGCGGTAGGCCGGCTCGCCTATCGTCCGCTCCGCCGTGGAGGTGCCTGTTGATACGCAACTATCGTCAATCAGGGTGCGGATCCGGGACCGGCTGGGTGGTTCGGCAAGGTGCGCGAGCGCTGCGGTCAGGTATCGGTCGAGCCGAAGACCGGCATCCTCTGGGGTTGTTGTAAGGGCGTGGCACGTCGCGCCCGCTTCACTATCGTTTTTGGGAGTTGATAAAGTCATGTCTGATAATAGCGAAACTATGGACAGCTTGGAAACGTCTCCTCCCACCGCGATGGATGCGATGAAAGGCCGCCCTGTTCTACTGGCTTCTGTGATTGTTATGGGTGTACTGCTCGTGATCGGCTTTATGGCCGTGTTCAGCACGATTGTATACCGGGTTGTGAGTTCTTCTGACCCGATTGAGACATCTGTGCAGGGACAGGTTGGTGTTCGGGGGCAGTTTGGAACGATTAATGTGCCCGTTGCGGACGGAACCTCTCTTTTGGGAACTACGTTTGTTGATGACCGACTGTCGATCGTGACAAGTAGCAACGGTATTGCCGAAGTCATTATCATGGATACCAAGCGAGGTATTGAGCTGGGAAGGGTGCGGCTTGTGCCCCACCTTGCTGGTGCAGACGGTAATGATGTGCCAACAGATAGTGGCCCTAACCCGGGTCTCTAGGCGTTCGTTTTTTTCCAGAACTGAAAAGAAGCTGGTCGGTTGGCTGGGCCGACGCTTTTTTGGTGCGTGTGCCGTTTGGGCGGGGCGAACACGAAAAAGGCCGCTTACACGGGGGGAGGAGGTGTGCAAGCGGCCTATCAAGCCTGCTGGTCGAGGGAGGAGGTACGACCGGGCTTTTCGCGAGCATATTCTCCTTAAAATGACATACTGTCAACGCTAAAATGGTGCGATGCAAAAAACTTGTAATTTTATTTGTGTGATGTAATTCCTACATAAATCATTGAATATAAACATAAAAACTATATGTCTCAGAAATTTATGAAGTTTAAGGTGTGGGCCTGCGTTGCTTTGCCGCAGCGCACTTAGATGTTTTCCTGAGGTTTTGAGGGGGCGCGCCGCTGCCTTTTTATGATGGTGGTCCTTTACTTTTTGCTAGGAGGGAGCGCGCATAATACGCCCGATCACAATATGACCGATCACAGGCTTGTTGTTCCTCCCGTCATTATGGCGGATACGCGGTACGGGATATGAATGCGAAATCGATACTGGGAGCGATGCCGACGCTGGGCGGGTTGAATGTTGGCAGTGACAATAATCTGAACCTTATCCGGGCTCTGGCCGCTATTGCCGTTGCCCTGTCGCACAGTTTTTTGCTGGTGACGAGTGATCCGGACAGTCGTCCTCTTATTTCAGCCACGGGTTTTTCCATCGGCTATCACGCGGTTAACATCTTTTTTGTCGCTAGCGGGTTTCTGGTTTTTCAGTCCTGGTCGCGCCGGAGTTCTCTCACAGCGTTTGCTGTTGCTCGCGGGATACGGATACTTCCCGGGCTGGCGGTTTGCGCCTTTCTTGTGGCCTTCGTTGGCGGTCCCTTGCTGTCGACCCTGCCGTTTGCTGACTATCTGACCTCGGAACAGCCTTACAAATACTTCCTTTTGACGGCCACACTTGTCTCCCCGGTCGCTGAGCTTCCCGGTGTTTTTGCGGGAAATCCTGATGCCTATACAATCAACGGGTCGTTGTGGACGCTTCGGTATGAGATTATCTGTTACGTCGCGCTTGCGTTGGCCGGTTCTTTTGGCCTTTTCTCGCGGCCCCGCCTGTTTTTGGGGCTGGCCGTTGTTGGCGGTATCGCGCTGGTGATTCTCTCAAGCCTTCCCATCGCTCATGATAATACGATTTCGTTCGGACATATGGTGCGCTTCGGGTTTTGCTTCGGCCTGGGTATTGTTGCCTTCCAGTATCGGGAGTTTATACCCCTGCACTGGAGTGGTGTGCTGGTGCTGGTCCTGCTGGCGGTGGCGACCCGTGAACAGTCGATCTACCCGGCAATCCTCTATCTTACGACCGCTTATGTGTCTTTCTGGTTTGCCTATGTTCCGGCGGGGAAAATCAGGGCATTCAACAGGACGGGCGATTTCTCGTACGGGATTTACATATATGCTTTTCCTCTCCAGCAGGCCCTGATTTATACGTTTCCCAACCTGATGCCTGTGGAAATGTTTGCAGCAACGCTTGTCCTTACCCTGCCGGTGGCGATTGCGTCCTGGTACCTGATTGAAAAACCGGCGCTTGGCTTCAAGAACGGGATGATTGGCTGGTTCGACAGTCGTGCGGCGCGCTGGTCACGGGCCTGAAGCGCGGGTTGCTTTGGGTGGTCTGGCTTTTTTCGGGTGTCCCGGTGCAGGCTTTAATGCGTCGCCTGACCTTTCTTTAAGGCTTCAATTCTTTCTTCCAGAGAGCGTGTGACATCAATTGCGCGATCTGCCGCAGGGGTGTCGCGGTTCGTGTTGTCAACAGGGGCTTTTGGTTCTTGTTCAGCGGTCATCGTTGTTTCTGCTTCGGAGGGTGTTGGTACGTCGGCGTCCTCGCCGGGTGCAGGAGTGGTGTCCGCCAGGGGGGCGGTGTGAGGCGGTGATTGTTCTGCCGGCCAGCTACCCTGCAACGATGCAGCTTCCGTCAGGGTTCGTATTGCTGTTTCAAGGAGGGCGACCCGGCCTGACATTTCGGCGCGTTCGGTTTGTTCTGATTGAAGGGCGTCTGAGGCTGTCTGGTGATCGCGGTGCGCGTCGTCCAACTGTGTCCGTAAATCCTCGACTGTCCTGCGAAGGGCGGTCTCTTCCTGGGAGCGGGAGGCGTCCCGGGAGGTGATTTCCTGATCGCGAGAGCGGAGTTCTGCGCTCGAGCCTGCGATTGCCACATTGCTTCGGGGGCTGTGTGTTCCGGAGATGGCCTGTGTGGTGACTGTGACGGCGCGGAGCCAGAGAAACCGGGCGATAACGGTGCCAACCAGGCAGGCTATCAGGAACCCCAAAATGGCAAACATCAGATTTTCGGACATGGGACGTTTACTTTCGCGAGTAGGGGGTGGTGTTGAAAGGGGTTTTCCCTACCCGCTATAAGTGAGGGCCGTGCATTCTTAACGCCTTGGGCCGTTTGTGCCAAGGCTTTCCCGACGGCTTTCCAGCATTTTGGGGGTAGGGTGCTGGCGTGGCGCGGATGGTTAGAACGGTAACCAGTTGCGCTGTCGCGTGTAATTCAGATAGCCGACATTGGCCCCAAGCCGCAGGCCAACGCCTGCGCGCATCGGGGCGAGGATGATATCGCCGCGCTGTTGGTAATTCACGCCGATGCCCCCGATAAAGAAGGCACTTCCTGTTACGCCTGGAAACCGCTGATAAATCGTATCCGTGTCGGGCAGATTGTAGATGAGCGTGAAGACCTTGGCCGCATCGCCTCCAAAGTCCCATCCGGCAGAGGGTCCCTGCCAAAAGACCTGGGCTGTTTGACCACTTTTCATGGTTAGGAGGCCATTGCCATAGCGGGCACCAATGATG
Organism: uncultured Parvibaculum sp.; assembly: GCA_964573935.1. Classification (GTDB taxonomy): domain Bacteria; phylum Pseudomonadota; class Alphaproteobacteria; order Parvibaculales; family Parvibaculaceae; genus Mf105b01. The sequence continues at coordinate 6,492 of CAZNLO010000004.1, forward strand.
ATGGCGCCGCTGCCTTCCTCTCCCCTGATATAGGCGTTGGGCTCGCCGTTGCGGGCAAATACCGTGTGTATCGCTTCGGCCATTGTTTCTGCTGTGACGCCAAAAAATTCTGAGGCGGCCTGGATGACTTCATCCTCCGAAAAAGTCGGCTCGGTTTCCTGGACAGGTGCCTCCTGACGGGTGCCGTCCTGAGCGTGAGCGGCTCCGGGTGAAAAGAAGAGACCGGTGCTGAGCCCGGTCAGGGCAAAGACGGCCCCTAAAGACAGGCTCGCGCTGAGGAGGAAGCGTGCAACCATTACCAGTTTCTCCGTTCAAATAATGTTGCCAGCGGTTCGGTCTGGCGGGGGAAGCGTATTTTCAACAATTCTCTATTTTCGACAATTCATTGGCAGCGTTACGAACGCCATGGCACCATGAGAGTGTGGCAGAAAGTCGGCAGAACTGAGTCCACCCCAAGGAATGTCAAGCTGATGGGCGACACAGATACAGGCGGCGATACAAGCGGCTCTTCAAAAAGGCGGAGACGGCGCTTGTTCGCCGGAGTTGTCGTCGCGCTTGTCGGGGGGGCAGTTCTGGGTGCTGCCTATCTTTGGTCAGAACGCCATGCACTGGTTTTGACACAGATGCGCAGCGCGTTGGCGGCGTCGGGGGCGCAGGTTTTTGCGATTGATCTGGAGGAGGTTGGGTTTTCCGGGGTCTATATCCGTTCTCTGCGGATAGGAGAGGCGGCGCATCCGGATCTTCTCGTTGAAGACATGAGAGCAGCCTTTAGCTTTGCCGGGCTGCTCGCCGGCAGGGTTGACGCAGTTTCTATTGGGTCATTGAGGCTTCGGGCCGCATTTGGATATGGCGGTCCGGTTTTTGGTCACCTCGACCCGCTTGTCTCCACTGAGCCGGGCAGGGGAGGCAGCGCTTTTCCGGTTGATGAAGTCTTCATCCACGACCTGAATATCACAGCCTCTCTTGCGCAAGGCAGCATTGATCTGCGTGGCGGTGTTCGGCTGTCGCTGGATGGAGAAGGCGTACATGCTCAGCCGATGGACGGGTGCTTCAGTTTTGCATGGACCTCCCTGCACCTTGGCGTGGGGACGGTTGACGATGTGTCTGCCGAAGCGTGCCTTGCAGACCCTGGTAAAGGTCTTTCCTGGCCGATGGATCTAACGCAGGGCTTGATTATTCGCGACCTTCCACTGGTACTGCGGGGCGATGACCGTGATGTTCTGCTGGAGGCAAACCTGGGTGTTGTTGTGATCGACCGGGGAGATGCAGAGGGGCACCTGCTGGCCGCACGCATTATGGGAAGCCGGCTGGTCCTTCCCGGGGCTGACCTTGAGCTGAGAGGTGTTGATTTCAACATTGTTCTTGATGTGTCCGGGGATGAGGGTGCTCTGACAGGGGAGTGGATGCTGGAACGCGCCCTCGTGGAGGACACGTCTCCGGCGGCGCGGTTTGCCCCTTTCCGCCTTGCAGGCGATGGTTGGGTGACCCCTGCGCGTGCCACTTTTGATCTGGTTGCCTCTGAGCGGCAAAGCTTAACGCCGCTTTTTCTGGTTGCAGGCGCGCATGAAGTGGTGGATGGGCACGGAGAGGCCGTTGTGCAGGTTGGACCACTGGCATTTCGTCCGGAGGGACTGCAACCGCAAAATTTACTGCCCTTCCTCAAAGGGCTGATGACGAATGTCGCAGGGGGTGTGGATGGAAAGGGGTACTTTCATTGGCGGCCGGGACATCTGACAAGTGCGGGCACCCTTAATCTGGAGGGGCTGGCACTCACCACTGAAATGGCGCGCATTGAAGGTGTGACCGGCAGGCTTTCTTTCGACCAACTGCTGCCGCCTGTAAGCGCGCCGGGACAATCTCTCCTGATCGGGTTGATCGACGCCGGCTTTCCCCTGACAGAGGGAACTGTGACGTTTGCGGTTAAGCAGAGCGGTGCGGTGCAGATTGAAAAAGCACAATGGCCATTTGCGGGTGGACTGATTTCCCTGTCCTCCGGGTTGATTGAGCCCGGCAATATTGCGCCGGAACTGGTGCTCGATGTAGAGCGGGTTGACCTGACCGCTCTTATTGTCCTTCTGGACCTTGAAGGATTGAGCGGGAGCGGCACGATAACGGGGCGCATTCCTATCGTTGTTCGCGACGGGGACCTGATTGTTGCTGGTGCCCGGTTGATTGCCCTGGAGGCCGGCCAACTCTCGTACAAGGGGGTGGGAGCGGGCGGGCTTGAGGGCGGGCAGAGCGCTCTCTTGTTTCAAGCGCTTGAGGATTTTCGCTACACGTCTTTGACGTTGGCTCTTGATGGCAATGTTCAAGACAGATTGGTGTTGAAACTGCGTCTTGAGGGGGCAAACCCTGAACTTTATGACGGGTATCCCTTTGTGATTAATGTCAACACGGAGGCCTCGTTTGCGGAGTTGCTGCGTTCTGCTACGCTGTCGGCGAATGCCCTGGATATGATCCGCGACAGAGATGGCGCGCGGCAGGTTGGCGAGATAGAGAGACTGAATGATGAATAGCAGGTCAAGCCGGGATCGCTGGAGAGAAGGTTTGCCTTTCTCTTTTCCAGGTAAGAGAGTTGCTCTGGGGGTTGGTGTGCTTCTGATGGGGGGCGTGTTGGCGGGGTGCCAGCCGACGGTGAAAATCGAGGCCCCCGACAAGCCGATTGAGATTAATCTCAATGTAAAGATCGAGCACGAAATCCGGGTGAAGGTTGATCGGGCGCTGGACGATCTGCTTGCTTCCAATCCAGAACTGTTTTGAGGAAATTCGTGATGAAAAATCTGTTTGGAATGGGCGGCTCGCTGGTAGCTGGTCTGGTTGTCGGTCTGGCACTTCTGCTTGGTGCGCCAGCGGCGATGGCGAGTGAACTGGACAATGCGCAGGCCGCAGGGCTGGTTGGCGAAAAGCGGGACGGGTATCTGGGGGTGGTGTCTTCGGGTGCAGGGGTTGATATACAAAGGCTTGTTAGCGACGTTAACCTTCGTCGCCGTGACCACTACAAGGCCATTGCTGATGCCACGGCGGGGACGACGCTGGCCGAGGTGGAAACTCTGGCGGGTACCAAGCTCATCGCGGTGACGCCGACAGGTGAATATGTGCAGGATGGTGCCGGGGCGTGGGTGCGGAAATAAGCGGGGTCTGTTCGACCCGGTTCTGTCATTTTCGGCGATGAAGGGCGTGTTTTCGGCCTCCGGATGTGATCTCCGTGGGATTTTCTGCTGAACTCCAAAATTTGTGAGAATGCCCCCTGTGGCAGTGCCCCTGGCAGTGGCAGATTGCCTCAGGTGCGTCCGGACGCTTGACCATGTGAGCCGGGAGGGCCTAACCTTTAGGCAGGTCCTGTTCAGGCAGCTCATGTGCTGTCTTTGGGTAGGCAAGGTGGTCATTTATGAAAACAAGTTCACTCTCATTTGAGGCAACGTCTGCCGGGTGTGGCGTGATGCCCGCTCACAAGAACTCCTGCGCAAACTGTGATGTTCGATCACGCGCGGTATGTGGCGTCTTGAGCGCTTCTGATCTAAGCATTCTCTCTCGTACGAACAGACGGCGCACATTGAGTGCGGGGGACTGCATATTTTTTGAAGGCGATGAGGCGGAAGCCTATTACGTTGTCATTGAGGGATCATTGAAGCTGTACAAGTTGCTGTCTGACGGGCGTCGTCAGGTCACGGGCTTTCTGTTCAAGGGTGATTTTGTCGGACATGCTTTCAAAGACGACCATTCCTTCACGGCTGAAGCCCTGGAAGGTGTGAAGCTCTGTCAGATGCCCCGGCGAAAGTTTGAATTGTTTTTAAATGACAATCAGCCTCTTGGCCGGAAGCTTTTGCAGGTGGCGACTATGGGACTTGTATCTGCGCAGGAACAGATGCTGCTGCTTGGCCGCAAAACGGCTCAGGAACGCCTTGCGTCTTTTCTGATATGGATGAGCGCACGGGCGGAGGAGCGCGGAGAGGACCGCTCCCGGCTCTTTGTGCCAATGAGCCGCACAGATATGGGCGATTACCTGGGGCTAACCGTGGAAACAGTGAGCAGGACGGTGACCAAACTCAAAACCCGGGGTGTGATTACTTTGCCGGACCGGGGTTTTATCGAGATCATGGATCATGAGGCTTTGGAGGAGATTGCGGCAGCGTGAGAGCTGGCTGCTGTTGTCTCCCTTTTTCTGAAATCTAAATCTCGCCGCCCTTTGCGACGAAAAACGGATTGTCCAGGCCTCTGTTCAGTTTGCCGTATGTGAGCGGGGAACCGTCAAGCTCCGTTACTGTGCCACCGGCTCCGCTCAGAACCGCGTGCCCGGCTGCCGTATCCCATTCCATCGTTCGTCCGTGCCGGGGGTAGAGATCTGCCTCGCCGGCTGCCACCAGGCAGAATTTGAGCGAGGACCCTGCTGCAAGGAACTCTTTTACATTGTACATGGCGAGGTATTCATCTGTCTTGTGGTCGCGGTGAGTGCGGCTGGCGATGATTGTGAGCCCTTCAGAGGAGGGCACACGCACGCGGAGTTTCGTGGGTCTGGACGCATTGCTCATATCGCCGGCGGGGTTGGGTGTTACGTGTTGTTCGTAGGCACTGCCGGGGCCGGATGCGTAGAACATGCGACCTGTGGCGGGTGCATAGACCACTCCCACTGTCGGATGCCCGTCCTCGATGAGCGCGATGTTGACTGTGAACTCACCGTTCATATTGATGAACTCCCGGGTCCCGTCCAACGGGTCGACAAGAAAGAATGCGGGGCCGGTTTCGTATGCCTTGCCGCTCGCACTTTCTTCCTCCGATACGATCGGTATGCCGGGGGCCGCGAGTTTCAGGGCCGGGAGGATAATATCCTCTGCGTCCTGGTCGGCGGCTGTGACGGGGGACTTGTCGTCCTTCTGGTGCACTGCCACATCAGCGCTGTAATGGTCCATGATGGACGCGCCGGCCCGCAATGCGATTCGGCACAGTGTGTTGACCAGTTCTGACCGACTGCCTTGAAAATGCGTCATCACCTGACCCTCAATGTTTCTTTGTTCCAATAGGTTGGCAGGAGAACAGCATTTTCGGCCCGTAGCGGTCAATTGATCTTTTCCCAGGGATACATGGGAGCCTGGCTGATCTTGCCGGTGAGGGAAGAGGCTTGGCCGTGGGGGGGTAGAAATGGTATCAGCGCGTGAGGGAAAATTGACAATCGAGCTATCAAACGGGGCGGGCGACTATGGGGCATTCAGATAAAACCGACGCGTCGGCAGATGAAATCGAAGCGTTGGAGCTGGCAGCGCTTTTGTGCAGTCGCGTTTGTCACGATGTCATCAGTCCGGTGGGGGCGATTGTAAACGGGTTGGAAGTTCTGGAAGACGAAGATGATGCTGAAATGCAGCGCCATGCCATGGAACTCATTCAAAAAAGTGCTGCGCAGGCGTCTGCAAAGCTTCAGTTTGCCCGCCTGGCTTTCGGTGCCGCAGGGTCTGCGGATGCGGTGCTTGATCTCGCCGATGCGAGAGCTGTCGCAGAAGGGCTTCTTGCCCATGAGAAAGCTGAGATGACGTGGGAGGGTCCGGCCGCTATTGTGCCCAAAGACTTGGTTAAACTGCTCCTCAATATGATCCTGATTACAGTTGCGGCGATCCCAAGAGGAGGCAAGGTACATGTCTGTGTATCGGGGGAGCCAGTGCAGATGACCCTTACCCTCACGGCACAAGGCATTAACGCGCGGGTGCCGACGGAGACCGACAGGTTCTTGGGCGGCCGGGCGGACGGGGAAGTGCTTGATGCGCGCGCGGTTCAACCTTTCTTTACCGGACTTGTGGCGCGCAAGTGCCTGATGAATATTGCGGCGACCCTGGAAGGCGAGACGTTTACGCTTCGCGCCAGCCCGATCAGCTAAAAGTTCTCTAGAAATTTTCACCGAAGGGCCTTGATGTGTTTTTTGCGAACGTTTCAAAAACCCCGGTAAACAGCTCTTTCACCTGCTTTGGGCAGCCTACTCAGTGAGTGTTGTGGGGATGAATTGCAATTTTTAGTTGAATTGTAAAATCAATACCCGGCATTTTCAGAAGATTTTAATAAAAACACGGCACCATCGTCTCAAATCCGACAGTCTGCTCAATGCGGCGTGTCGGCTTGGCCAACGTTCTCAGGAGCGTGTTGCTAAAAGGGGCGCCAAATGGATGATCTGTTAAGTGAGTTTCTGACTGAAACAAATGAGAGCCTTGACGTTGTGGATGTCGAGCTTGTCAAGTTTGAACAGGAACCCAACAATTCCGATATTCTGGGAAATATTTTCCGGCTGGTTCATACCGTTAAGGGGACGTGCGGGTTTCTTGGTCTGCCCCGGCTGGAGGCGTTGGCACATGCGGCGGAAACGCTTATGGGCAAGTACCGTGACGGCATGGCGGTGACGACCGAGGGTGTTACAATAATTTTGCATTCCATCGACCGCATCAAGGAAATTCTGGCGGAACTGGAAGCGACAGAAGCAGAACCACAAGGCGCCGATAATGATTTGATCGACCAGTTGGTGGTTATCTCCCAGGGTAAAGAAGCGGCGACGGACGCGGCAGCAGCGGCGGAAGAAGCCCCCCTGGATGTCAGCAGTCCCGATCGCGCGGTTCGGCCCGGTGAAGTTTCAGAGGCAGAGCTTGAAGCTGCTTTTCAGGCCGCTGCGGGGCCTGATGATGACGATACTGTTGAGCCAGCCGCGCCTGTAGAAGCTGCTCCGGTGGAAGCCGTGGTTGAGGCGCCAAAGGCTCCCGAAACGCCAAAAGAAGCCCCCAAGAAAGCAAGTGCCGATACGCCGAAAAAGGAAGGTTCTGTCGCTACCCAGTCGATCCGCGTCAATGTGGATACGCTTGAAAACCTCATGACCATGGTTTCCGAACTGGTGCTGACACGTAATCAGTTGCTTGAAATGGTGCGACGTCTTGATGACAGCGAATTTTCCGTGCCTCTCCAGCGTCTGTCCAGTGTGACGGCCGAGTTGCAGGAAGCGGTGATGGAAACCCGTATGCAGCCGATTGGGAATGCCTGGCAGAAACTGCCTCGGATCATTCGCGATCTCTCCAAGGATCTTGATAAGAAGATCGAGTTGGTGATGGAAGGTGCAGAGACCGAACTGGACCGTCAGGTCCTTGATCTGATTAAAGACCCTCTCACACACATGGTTCGGAATTCAGCGGATCATGGGCTTGAGACCCCCGCAGAGAGACTGGCGGCGGGCAAGTCCGAAAAGGGCAGTGTGACGCTACGCGCCTACCATGAAGGTGGTCATATTCTCATCGAAATTGAAGATGACGGGCGTGGGCTCAATCTTGAAAAAATCAAAGAGAAGGTCGTGTCCAATGGCCTGGCGACAGCAGAGGAGGTCGAAAGTTTTACCGACCAGCAGATCGGTCGGTTCATTTTCCATGCCGGTCTTTCAACGGCTACGGAAGTGACCAGCGTGTCTGGACGTGGCGTCGGTATGGATGTTGTGAAAACCAATATTGAGTTGATCGGTGGCTCTGTTGACCTTCGCACTGCTGTTGGCAAAGGCTCTACTTTCACGATCAAAATTCCTTTGACGCTTGCGATTGTCTCCGCGTTGATTGTCGAGTCTGCCGGTGAGCGGTTCGCTGTTCCCCAACTGGCTGTCATTGAGCTTGTGCGAGCGACTGCGGGCAGTGAGCACAAGATTGAACATATCAACAAGACGCCTGTTCTGCGATTGCGAAACCGTCTGTTGCCGCTGGTGTTTATGGACGACCTGCTTGAACTAAAGCGTGATCCTGCTCCGGCTCAGACGGAGGCGGTGGATGTACCGGAAGTAACCGGTGATGATAGCGAGGTCATTGAAGCTGAGGCCGAAGGTGCCGTTTCTGCAACACGAACCGCAGAGAACAAGGAAGCCTTCATAATCGTCACACATGTTGGCGATCAACAGTTCGGCATTGTTGTCGACAGTATTTTTGATACAGAAGAAATTGTTGTCAAACCGGCATCTTCCATACTTCGTGACATAACGATGTTCTCGGGCAATACGATCCTTGGAGACGGCAAGGTCATCATGATTATTGACCCCAACGGCATCGCCCAAACCATCACCAATGAGATGAATGATGGCGATAAGAAAGATGGTATGCAGGAAGGAAATTCCGATGCCACGGACGGAGAAATGTCTTTACTGGTCTTCAAGGCCGGCTCTTCGGAACCAAAAGCTGTTCCTCTGTCTCTCATCACGCGACTTGAAGAGTTTGATACGTCTGACATTGAGCAATCGAACAGTCAGTGCCTCATGCAGTATCGCGGAAAACTGATGCCGATCATCAACGTGGCAGGGTCGTCGCCGCTGAAGACAGAAGGGCGCCAACCTGTTCTTGTGTTTACAGAAGACGATCAGTCGATTGGTCTCGCGGTGGATGAAATTGTCGATATCGTGACGGACAAGCTCAACGTCGAGCTTAAATCTGACGTTGAAGGAATTCTGGGGTCAGCGATTATCAAAGGTAAGGCAACCGAGGTTCTTGATGTCGGTCACTATCTAACACAGGTCTTTGAAGACTGGTTCCGCCGGGAAGGCCCTGTTGGCGTTCCGGCTGCCTTTGGCAAGACAGTCCTTCTTGTGGACGACAGTTCTTTCTTCCGTGCAATCGTGTCTCCGCTGCTGACCATGGCGGGCTATGGGGTCAAGGAAGTCCGCAATGCCGCGGAGGCGCTGGCGCTGCGCGACCAGGGTGAGACATTTGATGTCATTATTTCTGACATTGAAATGCCGGGCATGAACGGGTTTGAGTTTGCCTCGGAGGTGAGAAGCAGCTCTGTCTGGGGTGAAATTCCAATGGTTGCACTATCTGGACACGGAACAACTGAAGATCTGGAAAGAGGCCGTGATGCCGGGTTTGACGACTATGTTGCCAAGTTCGACCGAGACGGTCTGGTGCAGGTTGTGAACGAAATAGTGACGTGCAGAGGAGAAGCAGCATGAGCGAGAGTGGAAAAAAGGGTGGTGGCTCAACTGTGTCTTCCGAAGGAGGTGGGCCGACGTCGGAATATATTTCCGTGACGATCGGTGAGCAATTGTTTGGCATTTCCGTACCAATGGTTCAGGACGTTTTTATGCCGGAATCCATGACGGTGGTGCCGTTGGCCATTCCGGAGATAGCAGGTGTTCTGAATATGCGCGGGCGCATCGTTACCGCTATTGATATGCGTGTCCGCCTCGGTCTGCCCAAGAGGGAAGACGACAGGAGGGGGTTAGCGATAGGCGTTGAATATCGCGGTGAATCTTACGGTCTTGTCATCGACGACGTTGGAGAAGTTGTCTGCGTTAAAGACGAGAACATGGAGCGAAACCCCTCAAATCTAGCCCCACGGTGGAGAGAAATTTCCCGGGGCGTCCAACAGCTTGATGAAAAACTGATGGTGATTATCGATGTCGAGAAGGTGCTGGACTTGCAAGGAAAGCCCATCGCTGCTTAGGAACGGTTCTTCACGAAAGGTGAGATAATGAAAACGTGTTTGGTGGTTGATGATAGCTCTGTGATCCGGAAAGTCGCGCGCCGCATTTTGGAAGAGCTAGATTTTTCAATTGCAGAGGCGGCGGATGGCAAGCAAGCACTGGACCAGTGCGAGGCTTCGATGCCGGATGCCATTCTGCTGGACTGGAATATGCCGGTCATGGACGGGTTAGAGTTTCTTGTTGCGCTTCGCAAGTCGGAAGGTGGGACGACGCCCGTTGTTGTTTTCTGCACAACTGAAAATGACATGCATCACATTACGGAAGCCATTTCGGCGGGGGCTGATGAATACATCATGAAGCCGTTTGATCGCGAAATCATTGAGTCAAAATTCGTCCAAGCCGGACTCGTACAAGCAGGTTGATGAACCAGTGTCAGTAGCTCTAAATAAAGCGGCCCCTTCGCGGCAGGCCGACAAGAAAATCAAGGTCATGATTGTCGACGATTCTATCGTCATTCGTGGACTGATCGGTCGGTGGCTTGAGGCCTTGCCGGATATGGAAATTGTTGCGCGATGCCGCAACGGCCAGGACGCGGTCAATACAGTCTCGCGCGTCAAAGTTGATGTTGTGGTGTTGGACATTGAAATGCCCGTTATGGATGGGCTTGCTGCGCTTCCTAAAATCCTCAAAGCTGCCCCTGATGTGCAGGTCCTTATGGCTTCGACTTTGACGCGGCGGAATGCGGGTATTTCGATCAAGGCGTTAACGCTGGGTGCGGCGGACTATGTTCCCAAGCCCGATTCTACGCGGGACGGTCATGCCTCGGCAGACTTTCAAAAGGAACTGATAGATAAGATACGTGCTCTTGGTACACGGAAGCGACCGGCACGGGCGCGGGTGTTTGCCGCAGAACGGACCTCTGTTGCGGAGGGACGAGCAACTCTGCCTGATGCGAAGCCTGCGTTGACGCTCCAGAAAGCGTCGAGTGTTAAGCCGCGAATACTGGCAGTTGGCAGTTCGACCGGGGGACCCAAAGCACTGTTTGATTTTTTTGGAGAACTCACACCTGCTCTTGATGATATTCCGGTTGTCATCACACAACATATGCCACCAACTTTTACGGCCATTCTGGCGGAACACCTTGCAACCTCAACTAAGCGGATCTGTGTTGAAGGGGATGATGGAATGAAGCTGGAGCCTGGCACCGTTTATGTTGCGCCGGGCGGCAAGCATATGTTGTTGAAAAAAATTGGAAGTGACGTTGTCATAAAACTTGATGATGGCGACCCGGTCAATTTTTGTAAACCGGCGGTTGATCCGATGCTTGAAAGCCTTGTTCCCATTTACGGTGCCGGGATACTGGTTTGTATTCTAACCGGCATGGGGCGGGATGGCCGTGATGGTGCAGCGCTGGTTCAGGAAAAAGGTGGCACGGTTCTGGCTCAAGATGAAGATAGCAGTGTTGTTTGGGGAATGCCTGGCGCTGCCGCCCAGGCTGGCATTTGTCATAAAGTCCTGCCGCTCTCCGGTCTGTCTGGGGAAGTGGCAAAACTCATAAAGGGAGCGCGAGTATGACTCCGGAAGAATTTTCATATCTAGCCGATTTTCTGAAGAAAGAATCCGGGCTCGTTGTCAGTGAGAGCAAAACTTATCTTATTGAGAGCAGGTTGTTGCCCATTGCGCGGGACCTGGGGCTGGACGGCCTGTCTCCCCTTATCGCCAAGATGCGGGTAAACGGACCTCGGGCGCTCCTGGATCAGGTTACCGAAGCGATGACGACGAATGAGTCGTTCTTTTTTCGGGATAAAACGCCATTCAATATTTTGGAAGATACGGTTCTTCCGACCATGCTGGAGAGCCGTGCTTCGTCGCGCCGCCTTCGTGTGTGGTGTGCAGCGGCCTCTACGGGGCAGGAACCCTATTCCATTGCGATGATTATGAAGGAATGGGAAAGGAAACTTTCGGGCTGGAAGACGGAAATTCTGGGGACAGACCTGTCTGCAGATGTTCTCCGCCGGGCAAAGCTGGGCCGATATACTCAATTTGAAGTGCAGCGGGGGCTGCCGGTTCAATTGATGGTCAAGTACTTCACACAAGATGGGAACGATTGGGAAATATCGCCGGAGCTGCGCGCTAAAGTGCAATACCGGAAACTCAATCTTTTAGATAGCTTTTCGTCTTTGGGAAACTTTGACGTTATTTTCTGCCGGAACGTGTTGATCTATTTTGACCAGGAAACAAAAGGGAAAATTCTAGACCGAATTGCACAACTCCTGGCTCCTGATGGATACCTTTTCCTTGGGGCGGCCGAGACGGTGATCGGGATTACGGAAGCGTTTAAACCGATGCCAGGCAAGCGAGGGCTTTACATTCCTGCCGCACAGTTGAAGAAAGCTGCTGTCGCCTGATCCAGGCGCAGATGTGAGCAACTTCTACGAGAAACGCCGTCTCCTGTGAGGCGGCGTTTTCGTGTTCGGGTGAATGCAGAAGGGGCGGGGCTTGTTGCGACTTAAAAGGAAAGGACGCGCTCCCCCCGAAGCGGCGTCCTTTCTTCTCTCCCAGATAGCGCAGAGAGAGAATTCAGTATAAATGCTGCGAGCCTAAGCGGAGACTTTGGCGACCTCAGCTACCGGATCACGCAGAACATAGCCGCGTCCCCAGACTGTTTCGATATAGTGATCGCCGTCTGTCGAGGCTGCCAGCTTCTTGCGTAATTTGCAGATAAAGACATCGATGATTTTGAGTTCCGGTTCGTCCATACCGCCGTAGAGATGATTGAGAAACATCTCTTTGGTGAGCGTGGTGCCTTTGCGGAGCGAAAGCAGCTCAAGCATCTGGTATTCCTTACCGGTCAGGTGTACGCGCTGGGCATCTACCTCGACGGTTTTTGTATCCAGATTGACTGTTAGTTTGCCAGTGGTGATGACCGATTGTGAATGGCCCTTGGACCGGCGGACAACCGCATGAATTCGGGCAACCAGCTCATCTTTATGGAATGGCTTGGTCATATAGTCATCGGCACCAAACCCGAGGCCGCGAACCTTGTTTTCAATGCCGGCAAGACCGGAAAGGATCAAAATCGGCGTCCCTACCTTGCTGGTCCGAAGTGTTTTGAGCACATCGTATCCGCTCATATCCGGCAGGTTCAGGTCCAGCAGGATGATATCGTAATCGTACAGTTTCCCGAGATCGACGCCTTCTTCACCGAGATCGGTGGTGTAAACGTTAAAACCTTCGGATTTCAACATCAGATCGATGCTTTGTGCTGTCGCACTATCGTCTTCAATCAACAAAACGCGCATTGCAAGCCTAACCGGATCTACGTTGCCGCAACCCGGCTCCCCTTGGTTAATCCATATTCAGGAAGATAGGCTGATTTGGTTAATAAAGGTTAACCAGATCGAAAAAAATAGAGGAAATTTTTGAGTATTGGATTCACCCTATGGTCAGGCCTGTGAAAGGGTCCCTAATTTTACTGGTTACTTTGTCCCAATAATGCCCTCGTCGGTGTTTTTTCATAAGGTTTACCGCCTCTTAAAACCTTCAGGCACATTATGCCTATCTGGTGCCTTTCGAGGCTGGGTGAGACTGGCCGGATGGCTGAACGGGGAAATATATTGTGCGTGCGCTGCTCGCGGAAATAGAAGAAATTCAAGAGGTTAGCTACTACGGTCGGGTCATGAGCGTTCAAGGGCTTATGGTCGAGGTGGTGGGGCCTTTGCATGCCATGAGTGTCGGCAGCCGTCTTGAAATTACCGGGAGAGGCGGCAAGCAACTTCTTGTCGAAGTGGTCGGATTTCGCTCTGAGCGCGCGCTGTGTCTGGCGTTCGGGACGCTGGATGGCATCGGTGTTGGCGCCCATGCCGAAGTTCTGGCTCTCGCGCCCGTTGTTTTTCCATCCAGCGCCTGGCTTGGCCGGGTTGTGAATGCGATGGGGGAGCCTATCGATGGCAAGGGGCCTATTGCACAAGGGGCTGAGCCTTACAATCTCCGCAGTGCTCCGCCGCCTGCGCATTTGCGTAACCGCGTTGGACCTCCTATCGACCTTGGCGTGCGGGCGCTCAACACATTTACGACCTGCTGTGCCGGGCAGCGTATGGGCATTTTTGCCGGCTCGGGTGTGGGGAAGTCTGTCCTTCTGTCCATGATGGCTCGCAATACAGCGTGTGATGTGGCCATTGTCGGGCTTGTTGGTGAGCGCGGGCGCGAAGTTCAGGAATTTATCGAAGACGATCTGGGGGCAGAGGGCCTTGCCCGCTCCGTGGTGGTGGTTGCCACCTCCGACGAAACGGCCTTGATGCGGCGACAGGCGGCGCTTTTGACGTTGACGCTCTCGGAGTATTTTCGGGATCAGGAAAAAAACGTTCTGTGCATGATGGATAGTGTTACGCGATTTGCCATGGCGCAGCGCGAAATCGGCCTGTCCTGCGGTGAACCGCCGGCAAGCAAAGGCTATACGCCGACAGTTTTCTCGGAACTTCCCAAGCTGCTTGAGCGGGCAGGCCCTGGAACGGGTGTGGGCTCAATCACCGGGCTGTTTACGGTGCTGGTAGAGGGAGAAGACCATGACGAGCCAGTGGCAGACAGCGTGCGCAGTATTCTGGACGGGCATATCGTCATGGAGCGCGCGATTGCCGAGCGCGGGCGTTACCCCGCGATAAACATTTTGAAATCTGTTTCACGTACAATGCCAGATTGTAACGAGGCGGAGCAGCGAGAGCTGATCCGCGAAGCCCGGCAACTGCTGGCAACGTACGATGATATGGAAGAACTGATTCGTCTGGGTGCGTACCGGCCTGGCTCAGACGCACGAGTGGATGAGGCCATTTATTATCAGTCTGCATTGGAAGAATTCCTTTCGCAGACCAAATCCGAGTGTACCGACAGGTCCACTGGATTTGCTTTACTGGAAGAGATTTTGCGTTCTCGACCAGAAGAGAAAAAAGGTGCCCAGGAGGGTGAGTAATGAGAAACAAAGATTCGCTAATTCGCTTGCATCGTTTTCAGGTTGACGAACGTCGACGTCAGGTCACAGATCTGGAAGGCATGCTGGAAGAGTTTCATCGGCGTGAGAATGATCTCGATCAGAAAGTACGCCTGGAGCAAGACAAAGCCGGCATAACGGATATTGGCCATTTTGCCTATCCAATGTTTGCCAAATCCATGCTACAGCGGCGTGAGAATATCCTTCAGTCGATTGATGAAATTGACAAGCAGTTGGACGTAGCGAAGGACGATCTTGCGGAAAGCTACCGCGACCTCAAGAAATTTGAGCTGGTGGAAGAAAACCGTAAACGCAGAGCAAAGAAGGAAGCCGTCCGGCTCGACCAAAAGGAAATGGACGAGGTTTCCCTCAATATTCACCGGCAAGTGCTTTTTGAAGCGAACAATAGGTGATCTGTGTCCTGCAGGCCTTCCTTCGGACGGCTACATGGTTAGAATGCGTCCCTCAAACAAGCTGAGCAGAGGGAGCGGTGTGCCATGCCTTCATTCGATGTGGTTTCCAAGACTGATATGGCTGAGGTGGATAATGCCATCCAGAACGTGATGCGGGAAATTGGTCAGCGATATGATTTCAAAGGATCTAAAAGCACGGTCACGCTTGATGAGGCTGAAATCACGATCAATGCGGATGATGATCTTAAGCTGAAGCAGATACACGAAATTCTGCAGGGGCACCTGTCGCGGCGGGGTGTGGAGCCGGGTGTTCTGGACTACAAGGCGATTGAGCAGGCTGCCGGGCAAAGCGTGCGACAAAAAGTTGCAATCAAGCAGGGAATCGAAAAGGATCTCGCCAAGAAACTTGTGAAGGAAATCAAGGCAACGAAAGCCAAGGTTCAAGTCGCCATTCAAGGTGATGAGTTGCGTGTTACCGGCAAAAAACGCGATGACCTGCAAGAAGTCATCGCGTTTCTGAAAGAAAAGGGCGGCGAGCAACCGCTCCAGTTTGAAAATTTCCGGGATTGAACCTGCGCTCCCGGTGCCTCAAGTCTGCTACCTGTTCATCAACATGCGTCGAACGATGTACAAGATAGCAATTGCGATCAAATAGCCCAGGAAGCGAATGCCGATAAGTTTAAGGTCGCCGTCCAGGTCTGTCAGATCGGGCAAGGGCGAGGCATCGCCGCCCATGTACCTGCGGACACCGGTAACAACCTCATGAATGACCGTCGCTGCGATTGACCAGACAATGAGTTGCCGGAATTGCCGCATCAAGAAGGCGGCAATCAGTGCAATGATAAGCCCTTGAATAGAATTTATCGTGTCAAAGCCCTGCTGAAACAGCGCTATGGCTTGTGCGAGAATGTCGTTTTCCATGTTTCCCCCTTTTGTCCTCCGTTTGTCGGTTAGGCGCGCCCTGCCGCCACCCCCAGGACTGCGCTCTCGTCCGTAAACGGTACATCAGGTTGGGGTGTCAGACACGCTTACAATGATGTTGGGTTAATTTCGGCGGAAATCAGCCGGTTTTGTAGGTCAGAAATTTAGCCGGACAAGCTTATTTAGGCGAAAAGTGCGTTCTTTCGGGCAAGGCGGGTGCATGGCTATCCGGGTGAAGTGAGAAGCTTTCCCAGCAGGAGCTGGGCGAACCGAAGGGGAGTTGCGGCTGTGACACCCCGCGCCAGATAGGGTGTTGCACTCACATGCGAAAAGGCGAGACCCGCGACTTCGGCGGCAGCAAGGACGCCGCCCAGCCGCCGGGCAACATCGATCTGGGTGATAACCATGCGGCGAACACCGAGTTTGGCGAACGCCTCGGTGGTCTCAGCCATGCCACGCGGATCTCCGCCAGCGGCAAGAACGAGGACCGGTTCTGCTGCGGCGAGAAGACGGGCTGCATCAATATGTCGTTTGAGGGTTTTGAAATTGGAGCTCAGAAATGGATTTATCCCGGCCGTATCAATAAAGCAGGCTTCGCGAAAGTCGGCGGCTTCAGTTGCGGCCCTGTCGACGCGTTGATCCAGTAGCAGACCCATGGCATCGACGGTCTCGGCGTGGCTGACCTTGGCGTTGAGGAGGTTTGCGTAGGCCTCTACCTGGACTGTGGCGCCGGTGCGTTCCGTGTCGGTGGAAATAATTTCCGTCTGAATGCCCTCGATCACCGCCCGGGCCGCCAGTTTGGCAGTGGTGGCGGTCTTTCCTGAACCGGGAAGACCGACGAGCATTACCGGGTGCCGGGGGCCGATGGGAAGGGGGTCAAAGCTGAACCGTTTTTCCAGGGCTGCGCCAAGTGCGGCAATCGCGTCGTCACTATTCGCGGTTTGGGCGTCGGCGACAATGGCGCTTGCGAGCATGTGCGGTACGCCCTGATCGGCGAGTTCCCGGGCCATTTCTGTTTCGTCGAAGGAGACGCCTGAATGTGCAAGTTCCCGGCTTTCAGGGGAGGTGTCGCCAGTGCGCTCGCCGTAATGCAGGGGAGGGGGTGGTGGTGTGTCCTTTTCAGACGAAGCGCCGGCGTTCAGTTTTTCGCGCAGTATTTCCTCAAGGGATATGTCTTCTTCAGGAAATATGCTGCTTGTCTCTGTCTCGCGTGTATCGAGGGCTGCGGTTACTTCAAAGCCGCCATTCTCGCCCTCCAGACTCGAGACGATAATTGCATTGTCGCCCATTGCGCTGCGAACCTGCGCTACAGCGTTTGTCATATTGTCAGCAATGAAGGTGCGCAATCGCATTTGAGCTGATCTCCCCTCTAGACAGTAGCGACTGTTTTAAGGCGTGCTTTTGGATGCACTTCGTTTTGCGACATGACGACGGTCTGTGGTCGGAAGCGTTCGATAATTGAGCGGACGTAGGGTCTGGCGGAGGGACTTGTCAGCAGGACAGGTATCTCACCTTCACCAGCCGCCTTTTCAAATTTCTCGCGGATGGCTGCGATGAACTTCTGTAGTTCGCTCGGTGCCATTGCCAACTGCTGCTCCTCACCCTGTCCCACGAGAGATTCTGCAAAAGCCTGTTCCCATTGTGGTGACATCGTAATCAGGGCCAAGGTGCCATCAGTACCGGCGTAGGCGGCGCATAACTGGCGGGAAAGGCGCATGCGAACATGTTCACCAATGTAGGTAAGTTGTTTGGTGTGAACGACTGCTTCGGCGATACCTTCCATGATTGTGCCCAGATCGCGGATCGAAATCCGTTCTGCGAGCAATGTCTGGAGGACGCGCTGAATGCCGGAGATGGTGATCTGGCTCGGAGCAATGTCGTCCAGAAGTTTCTTATGTTCGTCACCAAGTTCGTTGAGCAGTTTTTGTACCTCCGCATAGGACAGAAGTTCCTGCATATTGTCACGAATAACCTCTGTGAGGTGTGTGGTGATAACGGTGGGGGGGTCAACAACGGTGAAGCCCCGGAAAGAGGCTTCCTCGCGGATGCCGGCGTCAATCCAGGTGGCAGGCAGGCCGAATGTTGGTTCCTGGGTATGGAGGCCCGGCAGATCAATCTGTCCCCCATTGGGGTCCATGACGAGAAGTTGCCCGACATAGGCTTCGCCCCTGCCGGCTTCTACTTCCTTCACTCGAATGGCGTAAGCGCTGGCGTCCAGCTGCATGTTATCGAGAATACGAACGGGAGGCATGACAAACCCCATGTCGGCTGCAAACTGCCGCCGCAGGGCTTTGATTTGATCGGTCAGTTTCTGCCCTTCCGTACTGTTGATGAGGGGCAGCAGTGCGTATCCGATTTCCAACCGCAGTTCGTCAATCTTCAGGGTTTGAGAAATTGTTTCCTCTTTTGGCTCTGCCTCCGTCTTCTCGGTCGAGGCAATAGCGGCGGCTGCGGTTTCGGCCTCCTTTATCTTTCTCTTGTTGACGATACTGTAGGAGAGATAGCCGGTGCCCGCTGCAAGAATGAGAAATGGGAACATCGGGATGCCAGGAAGGAGCGCCATTGTTATCAATACGAATGACGACATGCCCAGCGCCTGGGGATAGCCTCCTAGTTGTGCGAAAATGGCTTTGTCTGCAGCACCTTCAACACCGGCTTTGGAGACAAGGATACCGGCTGCGAGGGAAACGATGAGGGCCGGTATCTGGCTGACCAGTCCATCGCCAATGGTAAGAAGCGTATAGGCAGCACTAGCATCTGAGAAACTCATTTCCTTCTGGCCGACACCAATGATGATGCCGCCGATGATGTTGATGAAGGTAATAAGAATACCTGCGATGGCATCGCCGCGCACAAATTTCGATGCGCCATCCATAGATCCGAAGAAGGCACTTTCTGCTTCAAGATCCGAACGACGTTTGCGAGCGTCGGATTCGTCGATCAACCCTGCTGACAGATCCGCATCAATTGCCATCTGTTTTCCGGGCATGGCATCCAGCGTAAAACGTGCCGCAACTTCCGCGATCCGGCCTGACCCTTTTGTGATGACGACAAAGTTCACAATCACCAGGATCGAGAAAACAATGATCCCGATGATGAAGTTGCCCTGCATGACGAAATTGCCAAAGGCTTCGATGACCCGGCCCGCAGCGTCCGGGCCTTCGTGGCCGTGGGAGAGGATCAGCCGTGTTGAGGCCAGATTAAGAGCCAGGCGGATCATGGTCGTGATGAGGAGAATTGTCGGGAAAACACTGAATTCAAGGGGGCGATGGATGAACAGGGCCGTCATGAGGACAAGAATGGAGAAAGTAATCGAAACCGCCAGGGAGAAATCCAGCAGGAAGGAGGGCATCGGCAAAATAAGAACAACGATGATTGTCAATACACCGAAGGCCAACGCAAGGTCACTGCGTTTTCCGATCATCGAGAGGACGCCGAGAGGCGTCAAGTTGTTAAGCGAGGCGCCGAAACCGCCAGCCTTTCCTGTCTCTACTTCACTCATTTCCCCGGCCCCTTACGTTCTGGCTGATACTCAACACTCTTTTTACCCAGCCAACCGAACATCACCGGGCAGTGGCACGTTTACGCCGTCACCGGCGTACAGCTTTAGTTTGTTGCGCAGAGTGCGGATGGAAATACCCAGAATATTGGCCGCGTGCGTACGGTTTCCAAGACAGTGATCGAGAGTGTTCAAAATGAGATCCTGTTCCACTTCCGCAACTGTCTGGCCGACATAGGTTCGTGCGACCGCATCCGCTGTTACGGCTGCCTGCGCGGCGATTCCTGAAGGGGTGTGGGGCGTGGGTGTCAGGCGGCTGCCGTCGGGCAGGCGAATGGCGTCGACATCAATTTCGTCTCCAATGGAGAGAAGAACGGCGCGATGCATCGTGTTCTCAAGTTCACGCACGTTGCCCGCCCAACTGTGCCGCGCCAAGTGACGCCTGGCTTCGAGCGATACCGGTTTGACGCTGACGCCGTTCATGGCGGCATATTTTTTCACGAAATGCTCCGTAAGGGCTCGAATGTCAGCGGGGCGCTCGCGCAAGGGAGGCAAGGTGAGGTTCACGACATTGAGCCGATAGAATAGGTCTTCACGGAATGTGCCGTCGCGCACCGCAGCTTCCAGATCGCGATTGGAGGTGGCGATGATGCGAATGTTGACTTTGACGGGGGCTTTGCCACCGACCCGGTCAATTTCACGTTCCTGAATGGCGCGGAGAAGTTTTGCCTGAAGGCGAATATCCATCTCGCTAACTTCGTCAAGGAGAAGGGTGCCCCCGTCGGCTTCTTCAAATTTTCCAATGCGTCGTGCGACGGCCCCGGTGAAGGCACCTTTTTCATGGCCAAACAGTTCGGATTCCAGAAGGTTCTCGGGGATTGCTGCACAGTTCACAGAGATGAAGGCTTTGCCTGAACGATTTGATTTGCGGTGGACGTGACGGGCTACCACTTCCTTGCCGGTTCCAGATTCACCTGTAATGAAGATGCTGGCTTCGGACTTTGCTATTTTTTCCGCAAGCGCAATTGTCTCCCCCATTTTGTCATCTCGGAAGATGAGCTGGTGGCTTTCGTTCGCCACGGCTGCCAGGACGGCTGCAATCAATTCGGCATCTGGTGGCAGGGGGATGTATTCTTTGGCCCCGGCCTGAATGGCGTTGACCGCGGCTTTCGCGTCGGTTCCCGTGCCACATGCAACGACGGGCAGGTGAATGTGCTCACTTTTGAGTTGAGCGATCAGTCCGGCAATGTCGATGTTGACATCAACCATGAGAAGGTCAGCGCCACGCCCTGCGCGCAGGATATCGACGGCCTGCCCGGCTCTTTCTGCATGGGTCACTTTTGCGCCTCGGTCCATCGCCATTTTTGTGGCGGTGGTGAGCTGCCCGCTTAGGGTTCCGACAATGAGAAGCCTCATGGGACCAGGTTCCTTCTTTAGGAGTAAACGTTGACCTGCTCCGACGGCGGGAGCATGGCATTTACAAGGTTTTGAAGCCGGCGGGGGTTTTCCTTCCGGCTGATTGCGGTAGCGCTGGCAGTGAAGACAGCGAGGTGAATG
The DNA here is from genome assembly GCA_964573935.1 of uncultured Parvibaculum sp. Classification (GTDB taxonomy): domain Bacteria; phylum Pseudomonadota; class Alphaproteobacteria; order Parvibaculales; family Parvibaculaceae; genus Mf105b01. The sequence goes on from CAZNLO010000004.1 coordinate 27,278, forward strand.
TTTTGCTCCAACGCCAGGCGGTCCAGTTTTGCCGCCATAGGGGCAAGAATCATGCTGCCGAGAACGGCGCCGTAGAATGTTGTAATCAGAGCTACGGCCATTGCAGGGCCGATTTTTGACGGATCGTCCAGATTGGCGAGCATCTGAACGAGACCGACGAGCGTGCCGATGAGGCCCATCGCGGGAGCGATTTCTGACGCGCGGCGCAGAAAGGCGGATGACCTGGCGGCGCGACTTCTGGTGGCCGTTCGTTCCGTGTCCATCAACCGCTCGATTTCTTCAGGTGTTGTTCCGTCAATGACGAGGGAGAGTGCGCGGAGGAGAAACGGATTGTCGCGGACCTCTTTTATATGGCCCTCAAGGCTGTGAACGCCGTTTTTGCGGGCGATTTCTGCAAACTTGAGTAGTTTCTCAACGGATGTGCGTGCACTGCGGGGGGAGGAAGAGAGGGTGCGGCCCGCAGCGCGCAGGGCTTCCCAAACATCGCTGGCGCTAAAAGATATAAGCGTGACAGCGACCGTTCCGCCCAGAACAATCAGCAAGGCCCGGCCGTTGAAGAAAGCACCGGCATCGCCGCCTATCACGATGGCGAGTGCAACCAGCCCTAACCCGGCGATCAACCCTATGATTGTTGCGTTATTCATTAACCTGCGTTCCTCAAACCCTTTTGGATGGCGATCCTAGTTGGTGCCGCCTTTGATGATCTCGGTCATGGTGACACCGAGCTGTTCTTCGACAATGACCACTTCTCCGCGTGCGACGAGGCGATCATTGACGTAGATGTCGATGGCCTCTCCGACCTTGCGGTCCAACTCTACAATGGCGCCGGTGTCGAGCTTTAAAAGCTCACTAATCTCAATGTCGGTTTTTCCCAGAACCGCTGAAACATTGACCGGGACATCAAAGACAGCAGCCAGCTCGGCTGCTGTGCGCGCCGTGTTGTCAGGAGCGGACAGCTTATCTGATTGTGTATCGGATTCGGGGAGAGCCTCCTCCTCCGTCAGCTCGGGAAGATCAATGCCCTCTTCGTTCTCAGACATGAGTGTTTTCCTCATTAGTGGATTTATTGGTAGTGCCGGTTAGGGTCTCAATGTAACGGTCGATGATTTCGGTACTCTTTGTGTTGAGCTTTTCGCGACTTCGGATGAGCTCACCATCGGACCACTCGACTTTACAATCACCCAGTTGAAGGGTGTGATCGCCAACGACCATGATTTTGTCGGCCATGCCGCGTTCTGATGCGGCCTGCTGGATTGAATTTTCCACCTGCGTGGCAAGGGTATCTGCTACCCGAATGACAAGGCGGGGTTCTTGTGTCAGATGGGTCAGGCATTCGCGAATTACCGCGTCTATTTCCTCCCGGGGGTGGAGGTCGATCAATGCCCCTGTCAGTTTCTGAGCAATGGAGAGGGATAGTTTTGCTGCCTCAGTTTGGATGTCGGTTTTAATCTGTTCGAAGCTTGAGAGCGCGGCTGCAGCTGCTGCTGCGATTTGTTCTCCTGCGGCTGCATTTTTTTGTGCCGTCTGTGTCGCAATGGAACCGAGGGCTTCTTCTGCACCAGCGGTGCGGGCCTCAGATTTCAAAGAGTCTATTTCCTCCTCGGTCCATCTGATTTTGCAGATATGTGCAACCAACGGTGTGCCCGTAACGCTCGCGTCGCTGCCGAACATTTCATTGAAGGTAAATTTTGTTGCTTCTGCCATGATTGACCTGATGGGCGCGTTAGTAGACGAGCTCATCTTCCCCCTTGGTGTCGGCCAGCATGATTTCGCCACGTGCGGCGAGATCTTTGGCAATGTTCACCATCATCATCTGAGCTTCGTCGACGTCACGCAGCCGGACGGGGCCCATAACTTCCATATCTTCTTTTAGAATTTTCCCGGCCCGTTCTGACATGTTGGAGAAGAAGAGGTCACGGAGGCCGTCTGATGCGCCCTTCAACGCGAGCCCCAGTTTGTCCTTGTCAAATGCGCGAAGCAGGGTCTGGATGCTGCCCGGATCGAGCTGGTTCAGGTCTTCAAAGGTAAACATGAGTGCTTTTATTTTCTCAGCGGCTTCGCGATTTCGCTCCTCCAGGGAAGCCATGAAACGGCCTTCCGTCTGGCGGTCAAAGCTGTTGAAAATTTCCGCCATCATTTCATGGCTGTCGCGCCGGTTTGTGCGTGAGAGATTGGACATGAACTCCGCGCGCAGGGTGTGTTCAATTTTTTCCAGAATTTCCTTTTGCACCGTTTCCATGCGTAGCATGCGGTTGATAACTTCAAGGGCAAAGTCTTCCGGCAGAACACCCAGGACGCGGGCGGCGTGATCGGATTTGACCTTGGAGAGAATAACGGCGACGGTCTGTGGGTACTCGTTCTTGAGATAGCTTGCGAGAACCTGCTCGTTTACGTTGCCCAACTTTTCCCACATGGTCCGACCAGCGGGACCACGTATTTCATCCATGACCTGGCTGACCCGGTCACCTGGCATAAAGCGGTTGAGAAGACGCTGGGTGGCTTCATAGGAACCGACAATGGCCCCCGTACCGGACATTTTGCTTGCAAACTCGACGAGCAACCTCTCAACAAGAGTTGAGGCCACCTGTCCGAGCGTTGACATGGTGATGGAGACTTCCCGGATTTCGTCGTCGTCGAACAGTTCCCAGATATTTGCGGCATGATCGTCTGTAAGAGACAACATGAAAATCGCAGCCTTCTGGGGGCCGGAGAGAGCCTTGATGTCTTCTTTGATTTCTTTTTTTGGTGTGGACATGGTGATTTCTCCTATTCCTCATGCAGCCAGGAGCGCAGGATGGAGATGGTTTCGTCCGGGTGTTTTGATACAAGTTCCCCAACTTTTTGAACAGAAGACTCTTTCACTTTCCCTTCGACCTGTGCGATGTCGATCATCATTTCCACCGCTGACTTTTGTTCTACTGCTGCTGCGGCGGCGTCTTCACTCTGGCCGCCGGGCGCAAGTAGCTGAGGCTGCCCATCGGGCGCGGGAAGGGTTGCTGCCATACCGCCAATCCCGGGGGCACCGGCGGCTCCGGCCAAAGCGAGCTGACCGGGCGCTGACGGTGCCGGGTTGAGGATGCCGCGGATGAGTGGGCGAACGACGAAGAGCAAAACCAGAAGAGAGATAAGCGCGAGCACACCTGTCTCTCCCATACGCATGTAGTCGGTTTTGGTGAGGCCGAAGAACGGTTCTTCTATTTCCTCTATCGGGGCAGGTATCTGGCGGGCAGCGAAAGGAATGTTGATGACTTCAATGGTGTCCCCTCTGCTCTGACTAAAACCGACTGCCGAGCGTACAAGCGCTGTAATTTTGGCAAGCTCTTCTTCGGAGCGCGGCACATAGGTGTTGATACCGTTTTCGTCTTGAATATACGTACCGTCAATTGCAACGGCTACGGAGAGACGCTTGACGGAGCCTGCTTCGATGGTCTCGGTCTGCGTGGTTCGGGAGATTTCGTAGTTGACCGTTTCTTCGAGCCGGTTGCTCTGATCCAGTGACCCGGCGCCGTTTTCGTCATCAAGGCCGCCACCGGGAATGGCGTTTCCAACGGTCACAGCGTCGTTGGCTAGGCCGTCGGAGCTGGAGTTGGATTCCTCGACGGTCTGGGTCGAGCGAACGACCTGGCCTTCGGGATCAAAAATATCGGAGGTACGTGTAATGCGGTTGAAGTCTAGTTCGGCAGTAACCTGAATGCGCGTGTTGTCGGGGCCGACAATGCTTTCGACAATTTTTTCAATCTGTGTTTTAAGGCGACGTTCGTAAGCTAGGTTTCGTTCGTCCAGACTTGAGGACATGAGACCGCCTTCGGCTCCTTCAGACCCGCTGGCCAGGAGGTTGCCCCGTTCATCAACAATTGAGACATGGCCGGGGGTCAGCCCGTCAATGGCTGCGGCCGTGAGGTGCTGGATTGCGCGGATTTGGTTGCGGTTCAGAGGCGCACCGACCACGCGGATGACGATGGATGCGGTGGGGGCGCTTCGTTCGCGGGAAAATACTTCCCGCTCAGGCAGGACCAGGTGGACGCGAGCCGACTTAATGCGGTTAATTGCACGAATGGTTCGTGAAAGCTCGCCCTCCAAGGCGCGCAGATGGTTCAGGTTCTGGACAAAACTGGTTGTTCCAAGTGCATCTGAATTGTCAAAAATTTCATACCCGACGCTGCCGCCTGTTGGGAGGCCCTGCTCTGCCATCAGCATACGCAGTCTCAGTGCGCGATTGTCGGGGACGTAGATTTTTGTTCCGTCCCCCTTCAACTCGTAAGGTATCTCTTGCGCATCCAGCTCCGAGATGATTTGCGAGGCGTCTTCCTGGGTCAAATCAGAATAGAGAAGGGACATGGGCGATTCTGTGACGCGGAAACCCACATAGGCAAAAAAGGCGATCAAACCCGCAGCAACAAGGCCGAGCGACAAAATGCGCGCGGGTCCTAGCGTTTTTATAAATTCAGTGAAGCCGTTCACGCTGCCACCTATCCATTGTCGCCCTTGCGTCTCGGGTCCGTTCCTCGGCTCCGGTCTCGCGTGCTGGTCGACGGGGAGTGGCTACATCCTGTGCCTAACTCGTTTGCAGGCAGGCCCCAATTCGGACCGTGCCCCCGTGTCGGTAGGCAAAAATTACCGCGTTACCCTAAACAGAGGTTTAACGCCGACCGGTTCTACGGAGAAAAAGATGCAGGAATGTGGATAAGTTTTGTTATGCCAGCATTTCTGCATCATCTGAATGCAAAAAGGCGCTGGTGCCGGAGGGACACCAACGCCTTTCGGCAACAAGTACGCAGATACTATTCTATCTTACTGCCGGTATTGCTGCACGCGGGTCGCGCGAAGACCTGCTAGGCCGTGTTTTTCAATTGAGCGCTGCCAGCTCAAAAACTCTTCAACTGTTAGCGTGTATCTCCCGCACGCTTCCTCCAGGCTCAAGAGGCCCCCGCGAACTGCGGCAACAACTTCAGCTTTGCGCCGGATAACCCATCGTTTGGTTTCCGGCGGAGGCAGGTCCGCTATCGTCAGAGGACTTCCGTCCGGCCCGATCACATAGTTGACCCGAGATGACTTATGCTCGCTCATTGTCGTCCCGATCTCTTTACTCACCACTGCCATGAGACTACGGGAGTGGCTTTAAAGAAAAGCTAAGTGCCACGGTAAATTTTTAGTGAAATCAAAGGCTTAAGTGTTCCAGAGCGGCACAATCGGGCCTTCTCACTTCGTTTTAAGGCGCTGCGGTGACGGATGTCACGTTTGTCACGGGAACCGGGATGGAATTGATAAGGAGGGCTGGCGGATCAGCCGTGAAATCGACCAAATCTACGGTACCCAGAATACGCACATCTGTTTTCACAGGCTCTCCCGCATTGTCGACCGCGGTGGCTGTCAGGAAGTAGGTGCCGTCTGACGCGGTTCCTCCTCCATCGAGAGTACCATCCCAGTTGAACGAATGAGTCCCTTGATTGGCTGATGTGATTTGAGAGTGAACGGTTGCACCGTTGGAATCAACAACGGTCAATGTAATTTCCGAGGCGTCTTCTGAGAGGGAATACCGCCATTCAGTTGTTTTTCCTGCTTCAAAGCGTGCCGCACTTGATAAGGCCTCTACTTGTTTTCCGATGAACTCCACGGCATTCCCTGAAGATTGCGCTTGATTGAGTGCAATCAGTTTTTCAAGATTTGCGTTGGTGGCAACTGTCTGTTCGACCGAGGTAAACTGAACGATCTGCGACGTCATTTCACCTGTGTCCATTGGATCAAGCGGGTTCTGGTTCTGCAATTGCGTGGTAAGCAGAGCCAGGAACAGTTCAAAATTCTGGTCAAGGGCTTCTGCCGCTGTCTCGGATGCTGATCCGGTGGTCGTTGCCTGGGGGGGCGCTGGCAGAAGGGAGGAGATTGCATCGGTCATGATGGGTTTCCTGATTAGAATGTTTTAGATGCTTACGTCGATGCCGCCACGCGCGGCTGCTTCGAGCTGTCTGGCGGCAAGGGCTGTGACGATATTGGCTTGCTGGGCGGCCTCATCGTCTGTGTCCGCGTTGGAACCGTCTGCGTTTTGTTCCAAGGCGTCGGCTTCTTCATTCTCGCCCTTTTGCAGGCTGAAGTTGAGCGTGTCGGAATTAACATCAAGACCTGCATCGCGTAATGCCTGCTCCAATGCTTTTGAATCCCGTTGCATGAGGTCCAGCGTATCGGACTTTTCGATCATAAGGTGGGCGGTAACACGGCCGCTCTGGCCGAGTTCAAGTTTAATATCTATTCGGCCCATTTCCGGCGGATCAAGGCGGATTTCAAAGGTCGAGATACCCTTGGCGACATGTTTTGCTATTTGCAGGGCAATCGCGGCGTTGGGAACCTGGGTGGCTTGAGCCTGTCCGGGCAGGGCGCCAAACCGTACAAGGAGGGGGTTGGCGTTTTGGGGCGTTCCTGAGCCCGCTATCTGCCCGTTAGCGTTGAGGCCAAGCAGATCAAGATCAACGTTCGCGCTCAGGCTGCTTGCGTTGAGCCCAAGAGATACGAGTGCCGGGACGGGAACGGTTGGTGTGGTCGTGGAGGTCGCCTGCATGGTGATAAAAGGCGCAGCGAGAGATGCTGTGGCTGGCTTGTTTCTGTTCGCGAGCGAGTCAATCGCCTGCTGTCCAAGGCTTTTCTCGCCGTTACCGTCTGCGTCGGCATCGCCCTCAAGGCTTTCCCCCTGGGGACTTTGCAGGCTTGTGGGTTTGTCGGTGCTGTCGGGCGTGGATGCGGCCTGTTGGGGCGCATTCTGAGTACCGGTTTGGACCGTCTGTGATGCGAGGTTTGCTGTTGGATTGCTGGTCGCCGCTGTCTGGGCGGTCGCGATGTCTGCTGGGCGAGGCTGACCGGCTATCAGGGTTTCAGGTACCTCGGTGAGGGTATCGAGTGTGCTGTTCACCTCAGTCGTTGGTGTTGCTGCGTCCTGCTCCGGGGAGGTGAATGTGTTTCCGTCCACTGTGGTTCTGGTCTGTGTCTGATTTGTCTGTGCACCCGTCGTCTCTTCAGAGTCGGTTGTGAGCGTGCTGATTTGCTCGGTTGTGTTCAGCCCATCCGGGTCGTGTTCCTCAAGATTTCCTTCGACCGTCTCGTGGGAGGTCAGGGTCTTCTCATCCGTGTTGGCGGGCGGGGTGTTGGTGTTATCGGTCAAGGTAATTCCTTCACCCGACGTGCCTGTTACCTGCTCTTTGCCTGTATCGCGCTCAGTGGTGTCGTAGTTTTCTTCATCACGATCACGATCACGATCGCGAGACCGGGCGGCACGTCGTTCTTCGGCGGCCTCTGCCTTTTCTGCTTTTTCCGACTGTGCCGTGTTCCGGTCTGCGGGTGCCTCTCTCTCATCTTTGCGCGGTCGCAGATCTGGCTGGCTCTCGCGGAGATGGGTTGAGAATACATCCGACGCGAATGTCTGCGGAGAAGCTGCTCCGAGCTTCAGCGTGAAGGGATTTGAGTTGTTGTTTGTAACTTCCATATCGACAGGCCCCGGTCATCGTCCTAATTGTGCAGGCTACACAAGCAATAGATGCGCCATCCGGGAAATCTTGAAAAACTCTTATAATTCAAAAGGTTACAATATGTGCCTTGCTGTTCTGTGGGTGTGCAGGCTGATTTGATCGGCAGGAAATGCCGGGGGAGGTGGCTTTTGCCGGGTTTAGTCGTGCGTCGCTTATTGCGCTGGCGCGGTGAGGGCCTATATTCCCGCTCATGGAGTATGGTGTAGAGAAAAAAACAGGGCTGAACAGCCTCGACCTTCCTGGATCCCCGGGGGATACGCGTGTGGTGGTGGCCATGTCGGGGGGGGTGGACTCGTCGGTGACAGCCGCGCTCCTGAAAGAACAGGGCTATGATGTGGTGGGTATTACCCTCCAGCTTTATGACCATGGAGAGGCTGTGCGCCGGGTAGGGGCGTGCTGTGCGGGGCAGGACATTCATGATGCGCGGCAGGTCGCTGAGCGCATTGGTATCCCTCACTATGTGCTGGACTATGAAAGTAACTTTCGTGCGTCTGTTATGGATGATTTTGCGGATAGCTATTTGGCGGGTGAAACACCTGTTCCGTGTATTCGATGTAATGAGCGGGTAAAGTTCCGCGATATGCTTGCCACCGCCAAGGACCTTGGGGCGGCAGCCCTTGCCACTGGCCACTATGTGATTTCCAAACCCGGCCGGGGCGGACGCGACCTTTATCGCGGGGCTGACCCCGATAAGGACCAGTCCTATTTTCTGTTTACGACAGGCCGCGAGCAGCTCGACTATCTGCGCTTTCCTTTGGGGGCGATGTCAAAGGCCGAAACACGGGCGATGGCAGAACGGCTTGGACTGTCGGTGGCAGCAAAGCCTGACAGCCAGGACATTTGTTTTGTGCCCAACGGCAAATATGCAGACGTCATTGAACGGCTTCGCCCCGGTGCCAGTGTTCCCGGTGATATTGTTGACCTGGAAGGCAATGTGCTTGGGCGGCATGAGGGTATTATCCGTTACACGGTCGGGCAGCGCCGTGGGCTGGGCATTGCGGCTGGCGACCCTCTCTTTGTGGTGAAACTGGATGCGGAGCACAGCCGGGTTGTTGTGGGGCCGCGCCCGGCGCTTCTTACCGAACGAATTGAGATTGATGAGGTTAACTGGCTTGGTGATGTTTCGTTCGACTCTCTGTTGAGAGATGCCCCGCAGGGTATTGATATTCTCGCAAAAGTGCGCTCGACCCGCCCGCCCTTGCCCGCGAAACTGTTTCCTGGCCCTGGTGGGACGGCGGAGGTGAGACTTGAGGTGGGGGAGGATGGTATTGCTCCTGGACAGGCCTGCGTTTTCTACTCCACAAATGACGACGGTGCGCGGGTGTTGGGAGGTGGCTGGATCAGAGCCGCCTATAATCTGCTTGGCAATGTGGTCAAGGGCAATGTACCGGTGTCCGCCTCCCCATTTGCCCAATAAATATCTGTTGTCTCTCCTGCTTGACAGGCAGGGGCGGGGGCCCTTATATCCCCTGACTTTCCGGGTGTGCCCGCTGGGCATACCGGTCTCATGTGGCCTGTATATCTGGGCTGCTATTGGGGCGGAGTAGCTCAGCTGGTTAGAGCAGCGGAATCATAATCCGCGTGTCGGGGGTTCGAGTCCCTCCTCCGCTACCAAGTTATCCAAGCCTTGCTTTTGGTGGAGGCGGGTGGCGCATCGACATCAACCCTGGTGCAGGGTAACCGAATAGAGAATCGTGTGTTTGCACCCGAAAACGAGGGCGGACGTTGCAAGGTTTTAGATCAGCAGGTTCCGCTTAACAGTTCCTCTCCATTCAAGCTGCTTTCTACATCCACTTTGACCTGAGCACCCAAATTTCCTCCGGTTTAACGCATCAGTTAGTGCAGAGAACAGTGTTTCACTCAGGCACTCATCCCGAAAGCTGCCATTGAAGCTCTTCACAAAGCCGTTTTGCATTGGCTTTCCTGGCGCGATGTAATGCTGGCAAGGGGAAGCGTCACGAGCGAATATGCAGGTGTTCTTATGGAGACACGGTTTCGTGTGGACAGGAGGCGGTTAACAGGGTCAATGCGGGCTCACCCCACATGTGGCGTCCAGAGCTTTGATGCGGTGAGGCGGCGGCGTGGGCAGACTGGTTGGATCGGGAGCCGACGTTATTTCGTGGCGGTTGTGGGTATCGCCGAGAAAGGCACCATGCGCTTTTGGTTTTCGTCCCAAAGGCGGAGTTTCAGGCAGGCAAAGCTCTGGCTGAACGTGATGCGCCTTACGTTCACGAGTTCCGGGTAGTCCCGAAGGATTTCCGGCAACCGGTAGAACGGGATGCGGCTGTAAAAGTGGTGCACGTGGTGGATGCCGATATAGGCGGTGAGCCAGCCGAACGGGCGGGGCAGGTCGAAATGCGAGCTTCCGTACAGGGAGGCGTCGTTCAGGCTCCACTCATCGTCTTCAGCCCAGAATGTGGTTTCAAACTGATGCTGAACATAGAACAGCCAGATGCCGAGGGTTGAAGCCAGCATGATGGTGGGAAGGAAAATGAGCAGAAAGGGCTGTACGCCAAGGGCGTAGATCATGGCAGCAATGGCCAGTGCGATGGCCAGATTTGTTCCCATCGCACTCACCCAGTAACTGAGTGTTGTTCGCGGCACTCCCTGGGGCAGGCGGTTGCGGAAGAAATACATGTACGCAGGCCCGACCCCAAACATCACTGCCGGGTGGCGATACAGGCGGTAGGCTAGGCGTTGTCCTCGGGACAGGGCCAGGTACTCGGAGACTGTCAGGGTATCAATGTCGCCGGTTCCGCGCTTGCTGAGATTGCTTGAAGTGCCGTGATGGACGGCGTGTGCACGTCGCCAGAGATCGTAGGGTGTTAACGTCACAATACCCAGAATGCGCCCAATCCAGTCGTTCGCTGATTTGCTGCGGAAAAAGGCACCGTGCCCGCAATCGTGCTGGATCACGAAAAGGCGGGTGAGAAATGCCCCGGCGGGCAGACAGAAGCCCAAGGTCAACCAATAGCTCACGGAAAGCGACCACCAGGCCGCTGCCATCAACAGAAGGAACGGGCCTATGGTGGCGGCCAGTTCAACGATACTGCGCACTCTGCTGGGCTTGCGATATTTGGCCAACGTTTTCAGCCAGTTGCGATCCAGAGTTGCGACCATTTCAGGTGCTGTTTGCTGTGACACGTCACTCAACCGCGAGGTACCTTTCCCGTTATGTTTATATCCGGGACCTGATAGCGGTCTGCCGATAATACACCTTAAAAATTGCGATTTTATTTGTGTAAAAAAATCGTCTTACGGGTCGTAGCATTCAAGCTGGAGCACTGCAACCATCTCCTTGAGCAATCTTGGAATGCGGGTTATTCCGCGCGATTGGTAAGGTTAAGGGCTGGCTTTATGTAGGGAGCCTCCGGGAAATTTCTTGACTTCCCGCCGGTCAGGGGTCTAAGTGCGGCCAGCGACACACGCTTCAAGATCGACATGCCAGTTGATCGTCAGCCCGACAGATTTGTCGGCCACGTTCTTTTTCGACATATATGTGGGCGTTTCGTTGGATCGACATTTGTCATTTTGTGTTGTGGCAAATGTCATGCTGAAACGGCTTACATAGTGCTCGTGTCCCTCATGGTGCCCATGAGGTGAGGAAGGGGTGCGTGGTTTTGAAAGAACATTGTTGATGACTGATTTTGCTGGCCTTAATCTGGCTGCCCCCCTCCTTCGTGCAATTGCGGAAGACGGGTACGAATATCCCACTCCCATTCAAGCCAAATCCATTCCGCCGATGCTGGAAGGTCGTGACCTGTTGGGGGTTGCCCAGACAGGAACGGGCAAAACGGCTTCTTTTGCTTTGCCTCTGTTGCACCATCTGGTGGAGAAAAACTCTCAAGCGCTGAGCAAACAGCCGCGCGTTCTCATTCTTGCTCCGACCCGGGAGCTCGCCGCGCAGATAAATGACAATGTGCGCGGCTACGCCCGCCATACGCACTTGCGGAGCGCTGTTGTGTTTGGAGGCGTTTCCATTCGCCCTCAAATACAGGCGCTGGCGAAGGGCGTTCACATTCTGGTCGCGACGCCGGGACGGCTGATGGATCTGATGAAGCAAGGACATGTGCGGTTCAGCGAGGTCGAGATGTTTGTGCTCGATGAAGCTGACCGGATGCTTGATATGGGTTTTATTCCGGACGTTAAGAGAATTGCTGCTGCCATCTCCAAGACCAGCCAGACCGCACTTTTTTCTGCCACCATGCCAAAGTCAATTCGGGGGCTCGCGGATGGGCTGCTCACTAACCCGGTGCGGGTTGAGGTGGCACCTGCGGCAACAACGGCTGAAAAGGTAGAGCAACATGTTATGTTCGTGCCAAAGGACAAGAAGCGGGCTTTGATGGATACATTGCTGGCGGACAGCGCGATGGAGCGTGTTCTCATCTTTACCCGCACCAAGCGTAGCGCCGACCGTGTTGCCAAGCACCTGATTAAAAGCGGGGTTAAGGTGGATGCTATTCACGGTAACAAGGCGCAGAATGCCCGACAACGTGCGCTGAAGGGGTTTCGGTCCGGTTCTTTGCGGGCCCTGGTTGCCACGGACATCGCAGCGCGTGGCATTGATGTGGAAGGTGTTACCCATGTCATCAACTTTGAACTCCCGGACGACCCTGACAGTTATGTTCACCGGATCGGGCGAACCGCGCGGGCGGGAGCGTCAGGTATTGCCATAACGCTTTGCGATCAGGAGCAACGTTCTATCCTGCATGATATTGAGAAAATCATCCGCCAGCCTGTCCCGGTTATGACGGACCATCCCTATCACTCGGAAGAAATTGCGAATGATCCGGGCAAGTCCAAAAGCCGACCCCAGCGCAAAAAACGCCCAAGCCATCGTCGCCGCAACCCTCAACGTGCCGGGCGCTCGGCCGGAAAAGCAGCCTAATTCCTCACACGTTCGCGCATTCGTGTCTGAAGCTGAGTGTTCCTTGTTCAAAATGAGCAGGGATTCAAAAAGGGCAGGGGTCGCTAAAAGTTACACGTATGCCATCTTGCGGGTGGTGGAGGGTCAGGGATGCGCTGTGGAGCTGCAATCTGTCTGCCGCCGCGTGGGCTTCGTCATGGGCATACAGATTGTCACCCAGAACCGGATGCCCGAGAGTGAGCATGTGAACGCGCAGTTGGTGGGAACGGCCGGTTACCGGGTGTAAGCGAACACGGGTTGTGCCTTCCCCTTTGGTGATGACTTCCCAATTTGTTTGCGCGTGACGGCCCCGTTCGGCATCAACCATTTGTTTGGGACGGTTGGGCCAGTCGCAAATAAGGGGCGCGGATACCTGCCCGCGCGGTGGGGCCATTTCTCCCCATACACGGGCGATGTATTTTTTTTCGGTTTTTCGACGCTCGAATTGTAAGCCGAGGTGGCGATGAACCTCGCTGGTAAGCGCCATGATTAAAACACCGGATGTGTCCATGTCCAACCGGTGGACAATGGTTGCGGTGGGAAAGCGCTGGCGTGCACGGTGTTCAAGGCAGTCGGCATGTGCTGCGGGTTTACCTGGAACTGTGAGCAGGCCGCTGGGCTTTGACAGCACGAGAATGTGGTCATCGTGGTGCAGTACCTGCAAGGGGGTTTGCGGCGGGGCGTAGTGAAAGGGTCGGGGCGGGGGTGCTGGCATCAATAGTGCGGTGGCGCGGGGTCTTCGCCGGGTCGGTTTTTTTGTTCGCCCCCCTCAACGCCCAGAAGACGTTCGGCGATGTGGGTCACAGAGCGGGTCAGCTTGTCAATTTCATCCCATTGGGCGCGGACGGTTTCATTCAGTTCGTCCAACTGTCTGGCCTGATGGGCCATCTGGACTTCCATATCTGCGATGGAGCTGCTTTTGTCAGGTTCCGTCATGATGGTATTTTCCCTTCGGGCGGCTGATGGGCAATGAAATGCCGTTTCTCGCGTGCCGTCATTTTCTTGAAATCATACTCCGCTTTGCTTGCGGTGGGGCGGTCGTTGAAAACGGCGCTGTAGAGAATGCGCAGGGGAGGAAAGCTTCTCGTGAATTTTGCGCCGGTTCCGTTTGAATGGGCGGTAAAACGTGCCGCAACATCAAGGGTGATGCCGGTATAGAGACGGTTTCCCTTACATTCGATCACATACAGGTACCAAGGCCGGTCGGTCATTTCTGGGCCCTCGGTCTGGGCTGCCTGGTCTGGGCTCCCGGGAACAATCGGGGTGAGGCTTCCGGCAGCTCAATCCTGGTCAGGCTTGCGCACGAATGTGACGGCATAGAACCGCTCGCCTTCAAAAAGGTCCGTAGGCTCGCCCATTCCCTCGATTATCTGAAACTTTCTGGGCACGATCTGGCCTTCCATCCGATAACCCTTTGCGCTCATGTTGCGGCGGTGGAACTCCATCGCGGCTGGCGTAAAGTCCTTTGCCAATACGGTGATACGTTCTGGCTGATTGTCATCGTTCTGGGCGGCCATGGTTGTCTTGAGATCCTGTCTCTGGTTTCTTTGCGATCGGGCGCGACGGGGTGTCCCCTCACGATCTGATAACAGTATGGGGGGCGGGTTCGGTTCTGTCGATAGCGCACGCGATGGCTCGATGCAACCGTGTTGTCTGCTTGTAGAAAGGGCCCCGCAGCCGAACTGCGAAGCCCTCTTCGTGGAGCTGTGAATGCCATTGCCGCAAATGCCGATGCCGAATCGGTTTGCGTCAGAAGCCCTGGAGACGGGCATAGCGATCACGATGGAAGCCCGCATTTCCAAAGGTGGCCGCTGCAACGCGGGCGCGCTTCATGAACAGCCCAATGTCGTATTCGTCCGTCATGCCCACGCCGCCGTGCATTTGCAGGCATTCATTGGTGATGTGGCGCGAAGCTTCGGAGAGCCGGGCTTTGGCGAGGCTCGCCAGGCTTGGAATGTCGTTCCGGCGGTCCTCCAGTGCGTGCGTTGCGTCGAGGACAACGGAACGGCAGACTTCCAGTTCTGCAAACATTTCCGCCATGCGGTGTTTCAAAGCCTGGAAAGACCCGATGGGCACGCCAAACTGCTGGCGTTCCTTGAGGTAAGTCAGGGTCTGGTCGAAAGCTTCCTGGATCAGTCCCAGAAGTTCGGCGGCAATGCCGATGCGGCCGAAATCAAGGACCGGCTCCAGAATGCCCCACCCAGCGTCTACGGTGCCGAGCACGGACGAGGCGGGAACCTCTGCTGCGTTGAAGGTAATGTTCGCGGCATTGTGATTGTCGGCCATGAAGGTTCTGGTCACCTCAATGCCTTTTGTCTTTGTAGGGTCGACCAGAAACAGGGTCAGGCCCTCGGTTGCGTTTATTTCGCCGGAGGTGCGGGCGACAACCAGCAGATAATTGGCGATGTGCCCATCCAGTACGAATGTCTTCGATCCGCTGAGGATGAAGCCGGAGGCGGAGGCCGTTGCTGTCGTTTCGATCCGGGTTGGATTGTGGTGCGGGCCTTCTTCCAGGGCGAGAGCGAGGATGAGATCGCCTGTGGTGATGCGGGGGAGAAAATCCTGACGCTGGGTCTCGGTGCCACCAAGCTGCAGAGCCGTGGTGCCCAGCAAAACGGTTGAGAGCAGGGGCGTTGCAGCGATTGTTCTGCCGGCCTGTTCCATGACAATGCCCAGTCCAACGGGGCCGAACTCGGTGCCGCCGTAGTTCTCCGATGCTAAAATTCCGGCAAAGCCAAGGTTGGCCATCTCTTTCCAAATGGCTTTATCGAAGCCATCGGAATTCTTTTCGTCACGCAGTGTACGTAAATTGGCGACCGGCAGTTTTTCCTGGAAAAATTGCGCCGCTGTATCTTTGAGGAGTATTTGCTCTTCTGTCAGTACCAACCCCATGGGTATTCCTGTTCTGTTTGGTCAAGTTTGTTGTGTTTTGGTTCGTGCAGGGGCGTTCAGTCGGGCAGGCCAAGGACGCGTTTTGAGATCACGTTCAACTGAACTTCGGTTGTGCCGCCTTCGATGGAATTTCCCTTGGAACGGAGCCAGCTTCGGGTGGCCGACAGTTCTTGTGCTGAAAAACCATCGCCTTCCCAACCCAGTCCCTGGGTACCAAGAAGCTCGATGATGAGCTCGTTGCGGCGCTTGTTCAGCTCGGTGCCGTAATATTTGAAGATTGAGGAGGCGGCGCCGGTTCCCTGACCGGCCTTGGTTTCTTCGTTGGTGCGTTGAAGGGTCAGGCGGAAGGCGTGGGAGTCCATTTTCTGCCGGGCCACGGCGTCGCGAACCGTGGGATCGGAAATTTTCCCGTTGTTTTCGCCGACATATTCTTTTGCCATGTCGCTCAAGCCCGCACCGGCTCCCCCGGAGCCCATCCCCATGCCGGAAATCATGTCACGTTCGTGTTGAAGTAAACGTTTGGCAATGGTCCAGCCTTTGTTCAGTTCGCCAACAAGGTTCTCTTTTTTTGCCTTCACATCGGTGAAGAAGGTTTCGCAAAAGGGAGATGCACCGGAAATCATGCTGATGGGGCGGGCTTCCACGCCAGGTGTGTCCATATCGATCAGGAGGAAGCTGATGCCGGCGTGCTTAACGCTGGTGTCGGTGCGCACAAGGGCAAATATCCAGTCTGCCTTATCGGCATACGAGGTCCATATTTTCTGGCCATTCACCAGATAATGGTCCCCTTTGTCTTCACATTTGGTTTGAAGGTCTGCAAGGTCTGAACCGGCGCTAGGCTCAGAATATCCCTGGCACCAGCGTATTTCACCGCGCACGATCCCCGGCAAATGCTCTTTTTTCTGCTCTTCGCTGGCAAATTCCAGGAGGGCCGGGCCAAGCATCCAGATGCCAAAGCTCAAAAGGGCAGGGCGGGCTTCGATGCGCCCCAGCTCCTGCTGGAGAACCTTGTTCTCATCTTTCGACAGGCCCCCACCGCCATATTCCGCTGGCCAAAGAGGCGCGGTCCAGCCGCGCGCACCCATGGCATCCAGCCATTGCTTGGATTCCGGGTTTTGCCAGTTTGGGTGTCGCCCGCCCCAGGGCGTTTCGTTCTCAACCATTGGCGTTCGCATCGAGGGAGGGCAGTTCTCTTCCAGCCAAGCTCTGGTTTCTGACCGGAATTGCTCTAGAGCGTCCATTAGGTGCCTCGTTTATGATTTTTCGTCAGTCTGATTTCTGGCGAGCATACTGACAAGAGTCGATCAGGCAAGAAGCCTTTCACTCCAAGGTCTTTTTTTGGTCAATGACCTAAAAATTCATGGCAAACTAGGTGTTGGAGCTTCTTTTTACGCCTGGATCAGGATGCTGAAGAAATAGCGGTTTACAATCGTTTTCTTCGTCTCGCTACAAAGACGACCAACCGCAGGCCCGCAGCGAGGACAAGCAGACCCGTTCCAATTAGCCCGACGATAACCATTTCCGGGTCGGCGAGGCGGCCCAGATAAGTGATGGTGAAAATCACCCAGATATAGTGGATGCCGACCCTATGAAGCCATAACCATTTGGCCCCAAGCACGCGCTGCGACCAGTTGTTGGAGGTGAATGCCATAACTGCGATGAACGTATAAGCGAGTCCGCTGCCGAGGAGTACCGCCGGGTCAGTTACTACATCCTCGATTTCGAAAAATCCTAGAAACGTTAAAAACGTTGCCATGTGAATAAAATGAGCGATGGCGAAATTGATACCTATGTAACGGCGGTTTCTGCGGAGCCAACGCGTGAGGTCTGTGGGAAAGAAGTGGGCCAATGCGGAGGCTGAATAGGCAAGGAGGAAAAGAGGTAGGGAGACGCGTACTGTATAGCGAGAGGCCAGTTGCATCCCTGTGTCCGTGTACCCATAGATCAGCAACGTCGAAACGATGACTGTGAAAGATGCGAATGGAACAGTGACAAACAACCAGACTAGAACTTTGTGTCCACTGACTTTGCTAAATGGCATTGGATCTAAAATCTCTCATCATCAAAATTATACAGATTGTATAATTTTGATGATGTATAGTTTGTCAGCTAATTTCATACAAGTTGTATTTTTATGAGTGCCCCTGCAAAAAAGCCCTCCCGTAACCATACGAAGCTGTTGGATGCTGCACGCGTTCTCTTTGCTGAAAAGGGTTATGCGGCGACTGGCACTGAGGAAATTGTCGCTTTGGCGGGAGTGACACGCGGTGCCCTCTATTATCAATTTGCAGACAAGGAGGACCTCTTCCGGGCATTGTTTCTCGCCATGCTGGACGAGATCGCGCTCGAAGTATTTGCAAAAACCATGGATGAGATCGTCGATGACAAGGAAGATCTGGTCATTGGAACGGGGATTGTGCTTGATCTTTTTAGTCGGTCTGACTTTAAGCAAGTGGTCTTGCTTGATGGACCTGCTGTCCTTGGGTGGGGAGACTGGCGGTCTTTACAGGCACCCCTGCACCGGGCGTTGCTACTCCACGCACTGGAGCATTTGGTTGATGAAGGGCTGTTGAGCGAACAGCGATTAGAGCCATTGGCTGATCTTATCGCTGGTGCGGTCATGCAGGCGGGTCTTGCTATCGCAAATGCGAGCGATCCAAAGAAGATGCGCCATCTTTATGGGGAAAGCCTTCGTCAGTTGTTATTGCCGCTCACTGGATCCGTCTGAGGCAGCGACATCGCAGGAGGCCGCTGTTTCAATTGAGCAGAAGGCTATCTTGTCCGCCAACTGTATAGGGGCACCGTTGAGCGCCAGTGTGCGGATAGCCGCTTCAAATTTTTCGTCGATACGGATCGCGGTGTTGGGGTTGAAACGTCCATCGAAAGGCCAGCCCTGCTGATGGACGACCCGATTAAACTGAGTGGCGTTGACGGCTGTAATATGAGTTGTATCGCTTTTTCTCAGGAGCAGAGGGCCGCCTGACCAGCCGGCCATCATATCGCAATCATGATTGAAAACGCGGTCGTCCCCGAAGTTGTGGCTGCCGCTGACCTTAATGTGTGGACCGCAATTCTCGGACACCAGCATGGGCAGCCGCTCCCCATTGTGGCCGACCAGAAGGACGCGTGCGCCGTCGTTGATCCTCTCCAGCGTCTCTGTCTCGTCGAGAACAAGGGGGTGTGGCAGCGTCATCCCCTCGGAGAGGCGGTCTGCCAGCACAGCAACGGCCCAGTCTGTATTCCAGCCCTGGCCCGGCGTGTGGGTTCCAGACATGACATAGACAATCCTGGCTTCGCGTTCGTTTTTTCCTTCCAGGCGGAAGATGCATTCTTCCCATCGCTGGCCATCTGAGTTGGAGAATGCATGGGCGACCGTAACGATTATATCAAAATGCCGGGCCGGATCGGCGTCTGCAACAGTGACCAGGCTTGCGGTGGGAATGCGCCCGGTATTTGCGCACGCAATAACACCAACAAAACCGAGTTCATCTTCCTGTGTGACGGGGCGACGGTCGTCTTCCCCGAACACGTTTGCTTTGACGGGTTGCGCGAAGAAAGAGAACGCCAGAAAAAGAGTGAAGAGGCGGGCTGTAGCTCCCGGCTGGCTGACGAAGCAAAAACAACTGTTGCTCACAGACATGGACCGACCTCCGTGACGATAGAGCGAGCGTAGCACGGCTTGCGCCAAGAAAAAGGGCGACACATGTCTGTGCCGCCCTTTCAAGAAAAAGTGATAGGTCTACTCGGCCGCCGTCATGGCATCGAGAGACAGGTATTTATTCGTATTGCCGTTTAGTTCGCGCAGAAATTTAATGCCTTCTTCGGCAATATCGTCACCAACCATCCGGTCACCTTCCTTGTGCAACTCCTTCATGTCGATGAAGGCTGCATAGTTTGGTGAGGTGCGGTCTGTTATGATGCCTGCTTTCAGGAGCGTTTTGATAAGCACACGGAAGATATTGGTCGCTTCCATCATGTCTTCGCGCACCGCCGTGTCTGTCATCGCTTCCATGAAAGCGCTTTGCACCCACTCCCAATCAAGGCCGACGGCGGCATAGATATGCTTTTTCTGTTCCGGGCTGCCAAGGTTGTAAAGCAGTACCTGGAAAACCTCCCACGCCCAGTCTTCGATCTGGTCGCGTTCGTGTTCTGACAGTTTCGGAATTGTCCGGTCGGCCCAGATTTTCCCGAATTTATGATGGAATGCTTCGTCCGTCATGGTGAGCTGCATGAGCCGGGTCAGGAGGGGGTCACGCGAATCCTTGTAGAAGGTAGCGAAGGCACCCATGGCGAGCCCCTCGACAAGCATTTGCATGCCGACAATTTTTTTCCAGACGAGCGGAGACAAAACCAAATCCGTCAACAGATCGCCGAGAGCTGGACCCACGCCCACAGGTTTGCCCCAGCGGGCTTTAATGTAATTTGAAAACCCGGCTACGTGGCGTGCTTCTTCGCGGGTCTGGTTTGCTGCATATTCCTGCGCGCCCGGGTCTTTCAGGATGTGGCAGAGACTTGCCGATAGTGCCAGGGCACCCTGCTCTCCATGCAGGATGGATGAGAGTGACCATTGCACATCAAGGTTGACCAGCTTGATGCGTTGCTTTTCATCGAGCTTGTCGTTAATGGCTGTCCGGAGATCGGGAAGGCCGGACGGGTCCAGCAGATACTCGTTTTCCATATCAAACGGTGTAGTGAAATCGATGTACTTGGTGTCCTGCGGGTCCCAGAAATGGTCGTGGGTCGCTGAGATGATTTTGTCGAACGCTGTCGAGCGGTTGGTGTAGCGTTCGACTTCCATCATCGCGGCAAAGTCATCGGGGGCAACTGCTTCGTAAGCAGCATCAACGGTGATATTTTTTTGTTGGGTAGACATGGTTCTCCTCCAGGGCGATCTACGGCCCGCCAATTTCTGCGAGCATGGTTGAACTCCGACGGGCAGCCGTCGGCGCCCGTTGAGATGCTACAGGATTTTGTTGCGGAGGGTAGGTAAAATGACGGATAGTCATTTTTGTAGCGTGGCTCATGGTGGTGGTGAACCGGGAAGCACGGTAGCGGGAGACATGGTATTGTGGAAAGCCGTGAGGGTGTGCAAGGGGGAGGATGAAATGGTGAAAATGAGCCGGATTTCAACACGTCATGGTGAAATTTCCTATTGGGACTGTGCGGCCCGGGGGGAGGAAACCGGGGCACCGGTGCTTTTTGTTCACGGAAACTCGTCTTCCAGCAAGATATTTGATCGGCAGACTGCAGCCGTTTTTGCCCAAAACCGTCGTCTGCTCGCTCTCGACCTGCCGGGCCATGGGGCGAGCAGTGACGCGCCTGACCCCGTTGCGACTTATGCCATGGACGGATTTGCGGAAACCGGGCTCGACCTGCTGAGTGCGCTCAACATTGAGAAGGCGGTTCTGGTCGGTTGGTCTTTGGGAGGCCACATTGTCCTGGAGATGGCTGCGCAATGGTCTGGTGTAACTGGTGTTGTTATCGTGGGAACACCGCCTATCGGGAGCGATCCGCATGATCTTGCAGCGGCTTTCTTGCCCAGCGACCATATGGAGCTGACGTTCAAGGCCGAGTTTAGTGAAGCCGAGGCACGCGCCTATGCGCGCGAGACGGTTGGTGCGGGGGTGCCTCTGGAGCCGTGGATGGTTGAGGGGGCACGCCGTGCTGATGGTCGGTTTCGACCGCTGATGATTGAGTCTGCAATGGCGGGGCGGGGGCGCGATCAAAAGGAGATTGTCGCAACGCTCGGTGTGCCGCTCGCGGTGCTGCATGCAGCAAACGATCCGTTTATCAATCTCGACTATCTGAAGCGGCTTCCTTACGCCAATTTGTGGCGCGGTGCGGTTCAGGAAATGTCCGGTCTGGGGCATGCTCCGTTCCGGGAGGACCCGGAGCGTTTCAATGCGTTGCTGGAGGATTTTCTTAGAGACGTTGCGTGAGTGCGCTGGCTTTCACCACAGGGCGAGGGTCTCTTCAGTGGGTTGCGCCTGAGGGCCTTGTTGCAACGGCGGCATCGGGCCCAAAGTCCTGATCCAGGCGTGAAAGGCGTTCGGCGAGAACGGCAGCGCTGTCTGAGAAAAGGTCTGCAACGCGACTTGCCGTCCGCCTTGCCGCATCGATCTCGGCAATGGTTCGTTCGATCTCAGTCGTGCTTGCAAAGGCTTCGCATGGTCGTGTGAGGGAAAGCCCTCCGGGCTCTGCGCAGAGGTTTGCGCCGTGTAACGCAATCGAGGCGCCGTGGTCGGCATCAAGTTCTATTTCATAGGTCGACTGATTTCCGTCGAGAAGGTTCATGCCATTGTGGCTGGAGCGGGCGACGGCCTCTCCGATCTTGTCCAACAAGGTGAGGTACCGGTTTGCGACCAGAGCGCGGCGACCGGCGCTTTGTGTGTCGCGCGCGGTATCTGCCAGAAGTTCAGCCTCAATGAGCAGATCGGCGATGGTATCTATGGCAAGGATCGCAGTCTCAACCGTGTTCAAGGCCGTCGCAATTTCAGAACCGGCTTTTGCTACAGCGGCCGGAGTTCCCCTGGCAAGGGTGCGCATGGTCCGCAGAACGGCTTTGTGGCTGGAGAGGACAGGTACGTCCGTCTCATCGGATTTTCCGCGCCAGCGGCCAAATTTTCTCATTAACCCCATCGGTCTGCTCCCACTTCAGTGTCACATTGACGCCTGAATTGCTGTGCATAGACGGTAAATGGGGCAGGGTTTACAACTGATGAACAGCTTGAATATTCAAGGGCGCTCGTGATGCGGTTTTCCTACCTCGTGTTTCCTGTTTTACATTTTTTTGCGCGGATTTACTGGCGTTTGGCCAGGCCTTTGACTGTGGGAACACGGGTTTTGGTATTTGATGAAGAAGGGAGTGTGTTGTTGGTTCGGCACACTTATATGCCGGGATGGTTTTTCCCCGGTGGCGGGGTCGAGCGTGGTGAGACCCTGAAAGCGGCGGCGGTGCGGGAGCTTTACGAAGAGGTTGGTGTAACGCCTAAGGGGGACATGTTGTTTTTCGGGCTTTACGCAAATTTCCATGAACACAAGTCGGATCATGTAGCGCTTTATGTCCTGCGTTCGTTTGAGCAGGTTCCAAACCCCAACCGGGAGATCGCGGAGACCGGATTTTTTGCTGTTGACGTATTGCCTGAAGCAACGACCGAGGCGACGCGGGCGCGCATTTGCGAAGTGCTGGAAAACCGGTCCCCTGCCGAGTTCTGGTCGGGTTCCCAGCGGGAAGGGCGCAAGCCTTCCTCGCGCTATAGTGGTCGCAACCCTTCTGTCAGGCGCTGAGTTTTGCGGCGAGGCGCGCAACGTGGGCGCCCTGAAACCCGGCGATGGTCAATTCCTGTGGCGTTGGCTGTCGGCTGCCGTCAGGGCCAGCAAGGGTTGCCGCGCCGTAAGGACCGCCTGCATGGACTTTAGTGATGTCGCTGAGTTCGGGTATTGCATAGGGAATGCCAGCGACAACCATGCCGTGATGCAACAAGGTGGAATGGAACGAGGTAATTGTGGTTTCGCTGCCGCCGCCTGTTCCTGTCGACACAAAGACGCTTCCGATCTTGCCGACCAAGGCTCCCTTTGCCCACAGACCGCCCGTTTGATCCAGAAAATTACGCATCTGGCCCGACATATTGCCAAAGCGCGTGGGGGTTCCAAAAATGATGGCGTCATAATCTGCGAGCTCTGATGGTTCGGCGATGTCGGCTGGCTGATCGAGGTGCATCCCGTTGGCGGCCAACTGGGCGTTCGTCATGAGTTCCGGCACCCGTTTGGTGGTGACGTGCGTGCCCTTCTCGCTGGCGGCACCTTTTGCGACGGCACCGGCGAGCGTTTGGATGTGTCCGTAAGAGGAGTGATAGAGAACGAGAATTTTGGTCGCCATGAGCTTGTTTCCCTGATTGGCCGTCGGGTATCCCAGACGACGGATTGTCTTGCTCATGAAGATATTTGTTTCTATGGATATGATAATATGCTCTTTTCTGAACATATTGTTATTAAAATCGGGACAATTATGATCTCTGACCTTAATCTCCTCGCCACTTTCGCAAAGGTGGTGGAAGCGGGAAGCTTTACGGCAGCCGCCGCTGCGCTGAAATCGTCGAAGTCTGCTGTGAGCCGGCAGGTGTCTTCGCTGGAGGGGAGCCTGGGGGTCCGCCTGCTCAACCGCACCACGCGTAAGCTCAGTCTTACGGAGGCAGGCGCAGCCGTTCTGGTGCGGTGTCAGCGGATCGTTGCGGAAGCGCTTGAGGCAGAGCTTGCCGCGACACAGTTGGAAGAGGCTGTCAGTGGCACCTTGCGGGTGAGTGCACCGATGTCGTTCGGCATGTCGCAGTTGGGCCGGATTATGCCCGACTTTATCCACGCTTACCCTAACCTGACCATTCATCTGGAGCTGGATGACAGACGGGTCGATCTGGTGGAAGAGGGTTATGACGTGGGGCTCCGCATTTCGGCAATGCCGGACACTTCTCTTATCGCGCGCACGCTTACCCCCATTGCCTCCGTGCTAGTGGGGGCGCCCGACTATCTTGACCATGTCGGCAGGCCCCGACACCCTGACGACGTGAAGCGCCTGAACTGCATTCGCTACAGTCTGGCGGAACGCCAGAACGTTTGGGTGTTTCGCAAAAAAGGCGAGAGCCCAGTCCGGGTACCTGTTGCCGGTTCCGTGATTTGCAATAACGGGGAAACAAGTGTTGCCATGGTGCGCGGGGGGGCTGGCGTCGCTTATCTACCGGACTTTCTGGTGGCGGAGGAGGTGCAAAAAGGGTTGTTGGAGGTTGTTCTGCCGGACTGGGACGAAACGGTGCTGACCTGTCATGCGCTATACCCCAGCCGTCGTTATGTGCCGACTAAAGTGCGTGTGTTTGTCGAGTATCTGGTAAGAAATTTTTCCGGGAAAAACCCAAACTGGCGGAAGTAGGGCTGGCCATACAGCCGGGCAAAACCGCCAGGCTGACTTCAGGCTGGCGGTTCCCTCTAAGATGACATTCTTGAAAAGTTCTTTTTCCGTGTCTAAATCGGTTCCCAGGTGAACACGGATGCGGTGTTGCCGAGGTCGGTCATGTCGGCTTTCATGGCGGGAAAACCGTGAGAGAGAAGTGTCTCCGGGCTCCAGCCCTCCAGACGGGTAATGCCGCGCACGGGGCGGGGCTGGCTGAAGAGAAAAACTTCGTTGCCGCGCACGGCGAAAATCTGTCCGCTGACATCGCAGTCAGGGGCCGACAGGCCGACAGCGACATTGGCAACCTGGTCGGCGCGCATGGCGTTTTTCATGCGCTCAACACGCTGCGCCGATGCCTCGTCTTTGATCGGAATGGAGGCAATCATGCGCGTCCAGGCAAATGGCGCAATGACGTTGGAGCGGACATTCTTTAGTGCTCCTTCCATAGCAATGATGCGCGACAGCCCAACAATGCCCATCTTGGCAGCGGCATAGTTTGCCTGGCCGATATTCCCGATCAGGCCTGAAGTTGACGTGAAGAGGGTGAAGTTGCCCTCTTCCTGATTGCGGAAATGGCCGATGGCCGCTCGGGTCATGTTGTAGGACCCTTTCAGATGTACTTCCAGAACCTGGTCCCAGTCTTCATCGGACATTTTATGAAACATGCCGTCGCGCAGAATACCCGCCGGGCTGATGATGGTGTGCAAGCCGCCAAATTCGTCCATGGCCTGCTGGATCATGTGTTCCGCACCGGTCTTGAGGGAAACGCTGTCGGAGTTGGAAACCGCTTCTCCGCCTTCGGCCTTGATTTCGCTCACAACATCCTGCGCGGGGTTGGCACTGCCTTCGTCGCCTCCGGCCATGCTGCCGCCTAGATCGTTGACCACGACCTTGGCTCCCTGGCGGGCTGCGATGAGGGCACACTCCCGACCGATGCCGCGACCTGCGCCCGTGACCAGAACGGTTTTTCCTGCAAGTAGTCCCATACCCTGTTTTCCTTGTTGTGTGTTTGCCCCCTTGCAAGTTGTGGGGGCGTTAGCTTGGCCCGGAAACTAGCCGATGAAACCACGATGGGGCCAGTTTTTTTGCCATAAGGGGGGCTTGATGTGTGCTGATGCCGTGCCATCGGCGGTGGAAGCGGGTTTTTGTGGACGAGGGTGCGCAAGCCTGCTACCTGAGAAGGTGTGCCCTTGTTTCTATGGGTGCTTTTGAGGACCGGATAATGGCTTTTGCTGCCGCATCACGACGACGAAACAATGCCCGGGGTACTTGTTGCCCCGGCCTTGCGTTGCGTGTACCGACGTTCCTGTAAACGGTAGGGAACGGCGCCGGTGACCGCATCGCGCTTTGTCGTTCTGGCCTGCCGTTGCGAAAGATACTTCCATGTTGTTTGATATTGTCACCGAAGCTCCTCAGCACGGTCCGCAGATTAATGCCCTTCACGACCTGAATTTTGGTCCGGGCCGTTATGTGAAGACGGCTTACCGGTTGCGTGAAGGTGTCGGTGCTGTTCCCGAACTTGGGTTTGTGGCTTTCACCGGGCAGGGGAAAGAACGACGTCTGGTGGGAAGCATTCGGTATTCGCCGGTGCTGATAGGCGGGGAGAAAGGGCTCTTGCTGGGTCCTTTGGCAATGGACCCGAGCGTGCGCGGACATGGCGGAGGGCTGAAGCTGATGGGGGTGAGCCTCGATGTGGCACGCAAACTGGGGCACTGTCTTGTCATTCTGGTGGGTGACCTGCCGTATTACGCGAAGGTTGGGTTTTTCCAAGTGCCGCCGGGCAGGCTCACCTTGCCGGGTCCGGTGGACAAGGCTCGTCTGCTTTACTGCGAACTGTGTTCAAAGGCGTTTGATGGTATCGCAGGCAAGGTGGAGCGAGTTTGAAGTCCGATGTGCGTGGTCCGATCGGTCCCCCTTATCGGTGACATGCTTTTTTCCGGGCATGTCATTTATCCGATAACCGGCTTCCACTTATCGGTGACATGCTTTTTTTTGAGCATGTCATTTATCCGATAACCGGCTTCCACTTATCGGTGACATGCTTTTAACGCGCCTCGCGCCGCCAGCCGAGCAACAGCAGGCCGATCACTAACGGCAGGGCGATGAGGGGGGAGAAGAGCGGGACCTGCGATACGGCCTTCACGGTGTACTCGCCGTTCTGGCGCAGCCCCAGCCAGTTTTCTCCGCCTGCGTCGCGTCCGGGACGCACCCCCCGTAAAGAGGGAACGCTGCCCATCTGGTCGAGCCAGAAAACCCCGCCGCCGGTTTCCCGGGCAAGGGGGGCCAGCCGTTCGGCTGTTGCGCTGACGTCTTTGAATTCACGGGGGTTAGCGGGGCCAATGGCGGTGATGGTGCGCAAATCGCCGTCGCTAATCTGGTAGAGCCCCAGTTCTGCGGCCTTCAGGTGACCCGCAAAGCGGCCGGGGGCGGTTTGGGCCAAGGTGAGTTCCTCGGTCCTGCCCGATGGCAGGGTGATGGTGATGGGTTCCGATGTCAGGGCCATGGTGTGTCGCTCAACCATCAGCGTTCCCTCCTCCCCGCGCGCCAGCAAGCGCTCTTCTTCCAGGTCAGGCTCCTTCATCAGCCAGTGTGCGAGACGGCGCAGAAGCTCTGCCTGGGGACCTCCGCCATCGAACCCCCGGGTCCAGAGCCAGGCGTGGTCAGACAGGAGCTGGGCAACGCGCCCGTCTCCAACTCTGTCGAGTACCATCACGGGGGTGTTGTCGGGACCGTCCATTACGGTGACGCCGGCGGTTGCGGTTGTTTCGATCAAGCGAAACCAGCGGCCCCAACCGGGCGGTGTTGTGTCACCGCCGGGCAGACCCGCCGTGACGGGGTGGCGTCTGCCTTCTTCGGTGATCTGGGCCCGAAAGCCCTGTTCGATAACACGCCCTGTCGGCTGGGCCGGGAAGACGCCCGCAAGCGGGGTGCGGTAGATCGAGAATGGTGAGGCAAAGGCGGGTCCAACGGCGGCCAGTACAGCGCCACCTTCGTCGATGTAGCGGGCGACATTGCTGAGATAGGTGATGGGGAGCACGCCACGGCGGCGATAGCGATCAAAAATCACGAGGTCAAACTCGTTGAGTTTTTCAGAAAACAGTTCGCGGGTTGGAAAGGCGATCAGGGAAAGTTCGGAGGTCGGGGTTCCGTCCTGTTTCTCCGGGGGACGCAGAATAGTGAAGTGCACAAGATCGACAGACGGGTCTGCCTTGAGCAGGTTTCGCCAGGTTCGTTCCCCTGCATGAGGTTCGCCGGAGACAAGCAAAACGCGCAGCCGGTCCCGGACACCCGTAATAATCAGTATTGCTCGATTGTTCTGCTCGGTCAGTTCACCGGGGCCGGCCGCCGCGATGATTTCCACAACATTTTCACCCCCATGAGAGAGGGGGAGAGAAATCGCCGTGCTTTGACCGGGAATGACAGAGAGGTCGCGCAGAAATTTCCCGTCATGCTCAACACGTACGGAGATCGGCCCGGAGCGGGGTCCTTGCTCTTCGACACGGAAACGAATGGAGATGGTTTCATTGACAATGCCAAAGCGCGGGGCCTCTTCGATGATGAGTTTACGATCGGGAGCCTCCGGGTCGCCCACCAGCAGGGCATGAAGGGGGGCGTCAATCGCCAGGGCGCTGAGGCTTTCCGGGGCGTCGTGGACCTGACCGTCGCTCAGCAGCAGGATGCCTGCAAGCCGGTCGCGGGGGATGTCTGCAATTGCCCGGTCGAGAGCGCTGAAAAGGGCCGTGCCGCCGTCGCGCGCTGTCTCTCCGCTCTCGACAACACGAACTTCAAGGGCCGGTTGAAGAGCGAGCCTCTGTTGTAGTGTTTCAAGAGCCTGGTCGCGGCTATCTGCCCGGCTGGCCAGCTCCATACTGGCGCTCTGGTCGACGACCAGAACGGCAATGTCGGTGATCGGTTCGCGGTCTTCTTCGCGCAATGTCGGGTTAAGAAGAAGTGCCAGAAGTGTGGTGAAAGCTCCCGCCCGGTAAAGAGTTCCCGGAGCGCGCATCCAGGCTGCAAACAGGGTTGCCCCCAGAGAGACAAGTGTCAGCAGGATCAGAAGTACCGGGGCAATCAGAGGGTCTGTGATAAGGCTCCAGGTCATCTACTGCCCCAACCGTTCAAGCAGGGCAGGAACGTGGACCTGATCTGCCTTGTAGTTGCCGGTTAGGGCGTACATGACGAGGTTTACTCCTACGCGTGCGGCGATTTCGCGTTGACGCTCGCCGCCGGGCACCATCGCATAAAGGGGGCGTCCTGATGCATTGCGTGCCCAGGCGCCTGCATAGTCATTGGAGCCGATCAGTATTGCCGATACGCCATCATTGGCGCTGACGGTTGATCCGTCGCGTGGGGCCGCGCGTTCGACCCAAAGTTGACCGCCGCCCCAGCGACCGGGGAAATCAGCGAGCAAATAGAAGGCTCTGGTCAGCACATGACCGTCTGGAACGGGTTCCAGGGGAGGCACATCGAGGCTGGAGAGCAGGGTTCGCAGCACCTGGCCTGATCGGGTCGTGAGACCCTGGATTGCGCGATCCTGGTCGCGGGTGTCGAAAAGGATGGTGCCGCCGTGTTTCATGTACGCATCGACCCGCGCAAGGGCTGTGCTGGAAAGTGCTGTCTGCGTTTCGCCTATGGGCCAGTAGAGAAGCGGGAAAAAAGCCAGCTCGTCATATTCGACATTGACGCCGATCGGATCGCCGGGTTCGAGGGCTGTGCGGCGACGTAAGGTCTCGCTGAGACCGACCAGTCCTGCGCGGCTTAGCTCGTCAATCTCCCGGTCGCCTGTCAGGACATAGGCGAGGTGTGTCTCAAGGACGGCGGCAAGGGCAGCCGCCTCATCCGGGGCTGGGTTCTGGGCTGAAGCGGGATCAAGAGGGGCTGTTCCCATAAACAGTGCCAGTGCCAGTGCGAGGAGCGGCGCGGCGCGGACAATCTGCGCTCTTGTCAGCAGACCGCTCAGGAACAGGGCGGCAAGCCCGTCCGCGAAGAGAAGCAGGAGCGCTACGATCAAAAGCGGGGCTTTCAAGGGGAACTCGCTGCCTTGTGTGAAGGTCCGTCGTGAAGCCAGTCCCTGGAGGGCGGGGAGGGGTGTCAGGGTTGTTGCAGCGGAGGTGGTGTTGAGAGCCCGCGCAGCGCCGGCGTCGCCGTAGAGCCCGGGTGGGTGGCGTGCTGTCGGCCTTGCGCTGGTGATTTCCGCGCGGCCAATAGGGGTTACCCAGGGTGTGGGAGGGATCAGGCGGCCATAGGCATCAAGCAGTTGACGTGGGGCAAGGGCTGCGCCTGCGCCAACTGTGCCTTGCGAAAAAGCACTCCCCTGTGACAGGTCGATCAGGCGGCGCAGCATGTCAACATAGAGGCCGGAGAGGGCAAGGTTTGACCAGTCGGTATTGGCGGTCACGTGGATCAGCACGATCCAGCCCTCTCCATCGGCGCGCGCGGTAACCAGAGGTGTCCCATCTTCGAGGCGCGCCCATGTGTGGGCGGAAAGGTTGGCGCGCGGATCAGCCAGGACCTGCCGCGAGACGGTAACATCCTTTGGGATGGTGATACCGGCGAACGGACTTGCCGCCTCGAAAGGGGCCAGATGCTGAGGTTTGGACCAGGAGAGGGCGCCGCCCAGTTCTCGTCCGCCTTCGCGCAACGGCACAGGGATCAAGGCATCGGCCTGGGCAGCGAGGCGGGGACCGGCAAAGCGTACGAGAACGCCGCCTTCTTTTATCCAGCCGCTCACCCGTTCGACATCAGTATCTGCCAACCGTCCAAGATCTGCCAGGAGGAGGACAGAGAGCGGATGAGACAGGAGCCGGACGATGGGGCTTTCGTCGCTTTGTAACGTGTGAGGTTTGCGCACATCCACAAAGGGCTCCAGGGCGCGTTCCAGATAGTAGAGATCGGACAGGAGGGGCTGGTCTGTATTCTCGGCGGATACCATACCAAGGGTGCGTCGGCGCCAGCGTTCGTCGAGCAGGACGGTGCTTCCTGCGGTCGCCTGGGCGTCCAGGCTTATGCGCGCAATTTCATTGCGCAGCTCAAGGGGGAGCGAAAGCGTTGCTTCCGTGCGCAGGGCATCTGCCTCAAACGCAAAAGGGGCGCGGCCCAGCGGGCGGCCATCGGCAGCGGTTACCACAACGTCGCCCTGATCCAGGGCGCTGGTATGTGCACGCAGCACGGGAATGCTGATAGCCCCTGTTCCGGTTGCGGGAGGCAACAGGGCAAGCCCCTGTTCTCCTTTAGCAGGTTCCACCAGGTCGATCTCAATGCCGAGGTCTGTGAGACCGGCAATGAAGGCTTTAGCGGTGCTATATTCCAGCCCATCGGACTCCAGCCCATTGGAAATCCAGACAATTTGTGCTGGTTTTTCGTCCAGCGCTGCGATGCGCTGAAGGGCGTTCCCCCGATCCGGTGTGAGAGGCTCTGGCGAGAGCAATGCCAATTGGTTTTGTGCTTCGCTGGACGTCCCGAAGCGGAGGCTTGTCGGGGCGTGGTGTGGCGCAGTCGGCAGGACGGCAACGGGTCGGTTGGACTGGGCGGCCTGGTCAATCAGGCTTTTGGCCAGGTTCAGGCGGCGTGGCCAGTCGGAGGCCGCCGTCCAGCCATTGTCGATCAATATGAGGAGGGGGCCGCTGCCAGCGAGGCGTTCCGCCGGGCGCCAGAGGGGATTTGCCAGGGCGAAGATGACCAAAGCGGCGATGGCTAGACGCAGCAGCAACAGCCAGAGGGGGGTGTGGGCGGGGGTCTCGGTTTCAGGTTTGAGTTCAAGGAGCAGCCGGATGGCAGGAAACCGGATGCGTTTGGGGGTCGGCGGTGTCACGCGCAGCAGCCACCAGATGACCGGCAGGGAGGCCAGGCCAAGCAGTGCCCAGGGGGTTGCGAAAGCCAGGGGCCCCAGAACCATCATGGTTGGTGCTCTCTTTCGACGCTGCCTGATCCCGTTCGGGAGGGCGTTGAGATGATCGCGTGGAGGGCCAGAAGGGCGCTGGTAGCGGGGTGGTCAGTGCGATGTGTGGCGAAGCTCCAGCCGATCATGCTGGTCATTTCGCGGAGTTGGTCCTGATGGGCCTTGAGGCGCTCTTTATAGGCTGTCCGCAGGCTTTCTGCCCGTCCGGCGAGAAACTTCAAATTGTCTTCGACGCCCTGGAACTCGGTGCGGCCCTGAAAGGGCAGGTCAGCTTCTGCTGGGTCGAGAACCTGTAGCAGGTGGCCCCGGGTACCGGTCCGGGCCAATGCTCTCAGGCGCTTGATGAGCGTGTCTGCGGGCTCCAGAAAATCGCCGATAATCACCAGTGATGCGTAGCGCGGAAGCACTTGCAGGGGGGGCAGGCCGGAAGCATGGCTGTCTGTCTCATGCGCGCCAAACCACCGTTCAGACAGGCGCTGCAGGCCGCTGCGGCCACTGGTGGGCCGGTCCGTTGTGCCCAGAGCGGCAATGCGTTCTCCCCCTCTGGTGAGCAGGCTGGCAAGGGCAAGGCTCAGTATCAGGCCACGGTCCAGTTTGCGGCATGAAGCGAAAGACGAGCGGTAATCCATTGACGCAGAGCGGTCGCACCATATCCAGACGCTTTGAGCTGCGTCCCATTCGTTCTCGCGCACGAAGAGATTTTGTGAGCGTGCGGACTGTCGCCAGTCTACTGCGCTTGCGCTGTCACCGACACCGTAGCGGCGGAACTGCCAGAAAGTTTCACCGGGTCCGACGCGGCGGCGGCCGTGAAAGCCCTGTTCGACAGTGTTTGCAACCCGTTCTGCTTCCGCCATCAAAGGGGGAAGGGTTGCGGCAAGCGTTTGGGCTTCAGCCTGGGCCTGGGCAAGGGGTGTGTTTTGGGGGAGGGGAGAGAAGTTTTTTCTCATTCAGAGGTTACCCAAGACGCCGGGCCAGACGGTCAACCACGCCGGCGATGGTGACGCCTTCAGCGCGGGCCGCAAAATTCAGGGCCATGCGGTGCCGGAGGATGGGCTCAGCCAATGCGATCACATCTTCGGTTGAGGGAGAAAAACGTCCATCCATGAGGGCGCGCACGCGCACGGCCAGCATCAACGCCTGACTGGCGCGGGGGCCAGGCCCCCAGGCAACATGATCGGCAATTTCAGGCACTGCGCTTTCATGGGGTCTGGCACTGCGAACCAGTTCCAAAATAGTATCGACCACCTGTTCCCCCACAGGAATACGTCGGACGAGCTGTTGAATGGCCTTCAACTCATCTCCGGTCAAAACCCGTCTGGTAACAACTTCCCCCGTTCCGGTTGTGGCCAGCAACATGGCACGCTCTGCTTCCAGGTCGGGATAGCGGACATCGATCTCCATGAGAAAACGGTCAAGCTGTGCTTCGGGAAGCGGGTAGGTTCCTTCCTGCTCCAGCGGGTTTTGTGTGGCCAGGACATGGAAGGGGCGGGGGAGTTCGTGGCGCTGGCCGGCAATCGTTACGTGATGTTCCTGCATGGCTTGCAGCAAAGCAGACTGGGTGCGCGGGCTTGCACGGTTGATTTCGTCGGCCATGAGGAGCTGGCAGAAAACCGGGCCGGGGATAAAGCGGAAACTGCGTTTGCCGTCGTCGCCCTCTTCCAGCACCTCAGATCCCAGAATGTCGGCGGGCATCAGGTCGGGGGTGAACTGAACGCGTTTGTCGTTAAGCCCCAGGACAATGCCCATCGTGTGAACAAGGAGCGTCTTGGCAAGTCCCGGCACGCCGACCAGCAAGGCGTGGCCTCCCGCAAGCACGGTGATGAGCGTTTGATCGACAACGGCTTCCTGGCCGAAGATAACTTCGCCAATGGCGGCTTTGGCCTCCGCGATTTTTCGCCCAGCCGCTTCGATTTCGGCGACGATGTTGTCATCAACCTCGTTGGGGTCACTGAGTGTTTGCATGGTCCTACATATATTCTGGCGCGGGCGGGGTTGAACGGGTAGATCTGAAACGGGTCCCCGTTGCGCGATGGTTTATCGTCATTTTGCCATATTAAGCAGCTTACCCGGACTTGTTGAGTAGCTTAAGCCCGATCAGGGGTCCATGTGTGACTGCCAATATGGCTCCATTATGGCCCTTTATCCGAGGGTACATTATACCTTGGGAGGGGCTTGGCGCATAATGCCTGCCAGTGACAAAATTGTGAGATGGTGAAATCTGATGATGAAGGGTGAAAAAAACCCGGCCGCGCGGGCTCCGAGCGAGATATTGAAGGGCTTGGGGCAGGCCTCCGCCGCCGGGGAAAAAGGGCGGGGACTGCCGCCGGTTCATCTGTGGAACCCGCCTTACTGCGGCGAGCTGGACATGCGTATCAAGAGGGATGGCAGTTGGCACTATTTGAACTCTCCCATTGGCCGGCAGCGGCTGGTGCGACTTTTCTCGACGGTGCTGCGGTACGATGATGATGATCGGTACTATCTTGTCACTCCCGTTGAGAAGATCGGTATCACTGTCGACGACGTGCCTTTTCTTGCTATTGCCATGACGGTGAGGGGGGAAGGCAGGAGCCAAGTGCTGCGTTTTGATACCAGCGTTGGTGATACGGTTACTGTGGATGGTGCGCATCCCTTGCGCTTTGAGGTGGATGGAGAAACCGGCGAGCCAGCACCCTATGTTCTGGTGCGTGCCCGGCTGGAAGCGCTTATCAACCGGGCGGTGTTTTACGACCTTGTTGAGCTTGGGGTGGACGAGGAAGTGGACGGAGACCTGTGGTTCGGGGTCTGGAGTTCGGGGGACTTCTACCCGTTCATGCGCGCTGATGAGATGGCGGTTTGAGGTCTATGAAAAATTACCGTGCCGTGATCTCGTCGCGCATCGACGGGGAGGCACCCACACGAGAAAACATGTTGGCGCCTGCGGTCGCGCGGGTGCGGGGGGATGGCGACCTGAACCCTGACGACTGGGTTGACGGGGAGGACCGCCAGGAGCTTCACCTTGCGGCTGTTCTGGTCGCGATCATCGGACATGAAAAGGGTCCGACGGTTTTGCTGACACGGCGTGCCGACCATCTGAATTCTCATTCCGGCCAGGTTGCCTTTCCCGGAGGGAAAGTGGAGCCGGGAGAGACGCCGGTCGCAGCGGCCTTGCGGGAGGCGGAAGAAGAGGTGGGGCTGGATCGCCGGTTTGTTGAGGTGGCCGGATTTATCGACCCTTATGAAACGGGGACCGGGTTTCGCATTTTGCCGGTGATCGCCTTTGTGCGCCCGGGGTTTACGCTCAAGGCTGACCCGGGGGAGGTTGCGGAGATGTTTGAAGTGCCGCTTTCCTTTCTGCTCAACAAGGACAATCATGAAAAACATTCCGTTTTCTGGCGTGGCAAGCGGCGTGCTTACTATGCAATGCCTTATGAGGGGCATTATATCTGGGGGGCGACGGCTGGCATGATCCGCAATCTTTATGACCGGGTGTGTGATAATGATGCGCAATATGGGACGCGCAACGATGGAACGCGTAATGATGGGAACCTGAACAGATGACGCGCTTTATTATCAACTTTCTTTTCTTTCTTCTACCTTTTCTGAGCTATTGGATATTTGTTGTGGTGACACGACGGATGGACAAACAGCCGAACCGGGAATGGGCCGATGCTCCTTTCGGGTGGCTTGTTGTTGCAGGGCTTGGGCTGGGAGTGGCAAGCATGGTGGGGCTTGGCTACTACACAGGGGCGGACGGTTACACGACCTATGAGCCCGCACAGGTGATAGACGGCGAGATAGTACCAGGCACCATGCGGGAGTGATTGTGATGGCTGACAGTACGCAGAGTGAACTCGGCGCGCATGACTGGTTGAAAAATGAGACAACGCAAAAGGTGATGCGTGCGCTGGGCGGAGCTGAGGGGGATGCCCGTTTTGTCGGGGGCTGTGTGCGCAATGCGCTTTTGATGGAGCCGGTGAGCGAT